>CAUDZT010000013.1 GCA_958453935.1 uncultured Collinsella sp.
TCGCCGTTAATGCGGAACTGGCAGTTGCCGTTCATGCGCTCGACGGCAAGTTTAATGCTCTTGGTGCCAAAGCCGTGCCCAGTGTGCTGAGCCACGGGCATGCCGTCGACCATGTGCGGCGCACGGCCAAACGTGTTGGAAACCAGCAATAGAAGCTGGCCGTCTTCGTAGCGAAGGTCCAGGTCGACAAACCGCTTGCCTTCGGGGGCGGCGCTCGCCGCGGCGATGGCATTGTCCAGGGCGTTCGATACCACACTGAATAGATCGACATCGCCCACGTGGACGGTTTCGGGCACGGCGGCGCGCAGGTCGGCGGTGATGCCGTGCGCGTTGATGTCCGCGGAAAGCGACGAGAGCGCAATGTTGACCGTTTCGTTGGCGCAGTAGCGGCGCACGGCGGTGCGGTCGTTGGTCTCGCAGAGCGCGTCGATGCGCTCGAGCGCCTCATCGGTGTGACCCTCTTCGATCAGGGCCGCTAGACCGCGCAGGTAGTGGCGCATATCGTGACGGAGAACCGAGAGCTCGCGTCCGGACTGGCGCCAGGCTTCGAGCTCTTTGATGGCCGCGCTGTCGCGGGTCGCGAGCATCCAGCGCTCGCGCTCGGCGATTTCCTTTGCCTCGTATTCGCGAAGGTAGACGGCAAGAAACATAAGGTAGAACGCGCAGAGGGCGAACGCCAAAAACTCAACGGTTACCACCGAGCCCGAGTGGAAGAGCGTGGTGTAGACGTTGGTGGCGTAGTCGAAGATGTAGTAGACGAGCGGCAGGATGAGCAGAATCTCCAGCTCGGTGGGGCTTTTGATCGCCAGGCGGGGGCCGATGTCGCTTGCCCAATGCAATAAGACGGCAAAGACGCCGAGCGTGGTGATGATACGCACCACGTAGTACGCGACCTGCGAATCGGTGGCGGCGAATGCGGCGATGCCCATCCAGTTGCTAAACTGGCAGCTCAGGTAGGCACTGGTAACGCCCAGGATGGCGAGCAGCGGACTCAGGCGATAGCGTACGCACAGGTAGACGACAAGCGGCAGATGCACGACGAGCGGATAGGCCTGTCGGGCGAAAAGCTCGCCGCCGACGGCATTGGCGAGGCCGAATGCGCATCCGGTTGCGGCGCCGACCCCCACCAGCTCGAGCGAATGGCGGCCGTTGATCTCGACACCGCACAGAGCCGCCGAGGCAAAGACGCCAAAGAGCAACGTCGTCGCATGGTGGATTGCCCAAAGTACCAGTTCTGCCGAGGAAAGCATCAGCGTCTCCCGCCCTCGAACCGCACCGCAAAGTAGGCGTCTTGGAATCCCTGCTTGCAGCTGCGCGCGAGCGGTATGCACGCGCCCGAGCGCATGACGATTTCCGTGCGGTTAAAGTGGTCGATGTTGCGCAGATTGACCTGGTAGCTGCGGTGGCATTTAAAGAAGGTCGCGTTTTGGGCCAGTCGGTCCTCGATGCTGCGGAACGGCTCGAGCGCCTCGATATCGCGGCCATCGCGCAGGTGGAAGATCACGTGCTTGTTGCGAGCCTCGGCATATTCGATATCGGATAGGCGCAGGGCATGGTAGCCAAAGGACGTCTTGATGACGAGCTCGTCGGTCGCTGCCGGACGCAGGCTCGACAGCTCGTCGAGCAGTTGCGCCACGCGCTCGTAGGTCACGGGTTTGAGCAGGTAGTCGAAGGCGCGGACTTCGTAGGACTCAAGCGCGAACTCGGGCGATGAGGTGAGGAACACCAGGTGCACGGCGGTATCGGATTGGCGCAGCTCGCGGGCGGTGTCCATGCCGTTGACGAGCGGCATGATCATGTCGAGCATGATGATGTCGGCGCGCGATGCGGCATGGCGTGCCAGCAGGTCCTCGCCGCGCGTGACGAGCGCAACATCGACCGCCGTGCTCGTTTCGGTCGACCAACGGTCGATCATCCGGTGCAGTCTATCTAGAAAAGCGACGTCGTCGTCGCAGGCAATAATCTTGAGCATTCGGCCCCCTTAGTAATTCGATTTTGCCACATTGGGCGCGTACCGCTCGCGGGGGTGCGCACCGTTTGCGCCCCACGGCGTGCAACTCGCGCCAAGCGGCAGGGCGTTAGAAAGTGCAGCAGCAAAATAATCCGTGGATAAACATGTCAATACATGCTGGTGGCTGGCCGGGGAACACGCCGGCCGCCAGCGCCAAACGATGCCAGACATCGCGAAGCATAGGGATAAAGGGAGCTGCACGATGAGGGAGAAGAAGATGGGGATGCGCACTGTGTTGACGCGCCTGCTGGGTATCGCCACCGTGGCCTGCGCGCTCGTGGCGTCGCCGGCGGTAGCAAGCGCCGAGACGCGGGTCATGCCCGACGGAGTGAATGCCGAGGTGCTGTCGCTTGAGCAGTCCGGCGGCAAGCCCGTTCAAATCACCGAACCGGGTAGCTATGTGCTTAAGACGGCCGAGGGCGAGGTCACGCCCTCTTCGGGCTACACCATCGACGCGCCGAATGCATCTCGGATTAATCCTGTGAGGATTTATATCGATGGTACGGTCTACGTGAACGACAGGACGACCGCGTCACTTTCGCAATATCGCTGGCTGTTCAACATTAAGCAGGGTAGCAATATCGAGTTCATCGGTATCAACAATCCGTGTGTCTGCTTCCATAGAAACCAGAAGCAATTTCAGTCCTATAGCGGATTTTTGACCGACCGCTATTATGAAAACCACTACGAGAAGTCATCAGATGACATCTCGGTTAGCCTAAAGCTTGGCGATAGTTCTCAGAACTTCATTCTCTCGTACGACAGCAAGGCCGACCAAAAGGTGCCTGCGATTTCGCTTGGCAACACCAAGGGCAAGCTGTCTGTCAATTTCGATAAGCTGAAGATTAGCGACTATGTCGGCAAGTCGCGCAACTTTTTGGGAGGGGTTTCCCCGTACAGCATTCTCGAATATGCCGTGCCGGTTCGCCTGTTCCGCAGCAGCTTCTCCGATAACGGCAAGGGAAATATCAATAAGCTCGATGCTGCGTTTACCGACTGCGTGTTCTGGAACACGTCTGGCGACTACAATGGTGCGGTTTCGATTGTGGGCAATCCCCGTGGCAGCGCGAACTCGGACATCGCTTCGAGGCTGACCGCGACATTCAATAACTGCCGGTTTGGGTCCGATGCCAACAGCGGCATTTGGCAGACCAATAGTAAGTATCCGACGGTCGAAGAGACCACTGAGTTTGCGCAGGTTCAGGAGACGGGAACATGCGCCGTCGCCGGCGTGATGGGTGTCACCAACGCCACGGTTAACCTCAACGGCTGCACGATGAAAAACTTCCACAGCACGCGTTCGAGTTCGTCTGACAATACTTTGACGGTCGATGCTCTCAATATTGGCCGAAGCGCTCGCTGCAGCATAAACGGCGGCAATATTTCTCGCTATGGTGCGCGCGGCAATACGTGTGTGGTGTATGCCGCTGGAACCCTTACCCTCAGCGGGTCGCCGACTATCGCGAGTTTCTGGAAGAACAGCCATGCAGGAGATACAACGGAAGGCGACGGATATACCGAGGCCGATATCGCTACGGGAACCGCCAAGAGCCTGTATATCCCTAAGAAAAAGAGCTCCGATGCCACGGCTCCGGCGCTGAACATCGCGTCTGACTTCTCCGTGCGCGGAGGCGATAACCATGTTTGGGTTTCGATTGAGGAGACTGCGGACGGCAGCGGTTTGAAGTCGCGTGTTCTTGGTAGCTGTGAATCCAACAAGATCGAAGGCGTTGTGCCAGACGGATCGTCCAAGAACGACGACAACTCCGATAAATACGAGATCGTGAACCTCAACGGCGACCTCACGTTTCGCGAGACCATCCACCAGCACAAATGGAAGGTCGAAGCCGACGGCATGGGCGTTCGAGCATCATGTGTGGGCCCGTTCCGCAACAGCGAGTGCGAATATGGCAAGGACGAGAACGGTGAGGTCAAAAAATACCTGAAGGCCACGTACAAGCTTTCCATGTCTAAGGCAACGAGCTCTCAGAGCACCGAGCTTGTCTACGACGGTTGCCCGGTCAAGATTGCTTTGAATAAAGATGGCGCGTGGAATCTAGAGCAGATGGGCGTGACAGCTAGCGATAAATTCACGTGGTACCAGTGCAAGTCCCAGGATGATGCCGAGGCGTATCAGAACGGTACCAAGCTCAAGGACGCCCCGACGGACGCTGGCTACTACTATGTCGTTACGAGCTTTACGACTGCCTCTGGTCAGACGCTCGAGGGCAAGAAGGCTTTCGAGATTTCGCAGCGTCGCCTGGTAAGGAATAAAAACTATAAGTTCACCCTTAAAGACGGCGGTAAGGGCGTGGGCAAGTATGCCTATGACGGCAAGGAGCATCAGCCTGTCGTTGAAAGCGCAAAGTTCAAGAATGGTGCCGACGAGTGGGTCGATCTCGTTGAGGGCAAGGATTATGTGCTCGACGCTAGAAGTGAATCCGGATTGAAGCAGACCGAGCCGGGACAATACGAGTGCATTGTCATTGGTAAGGGCAACTTTACGACCGATGGCGGTACCTCAAACGTTTTGACGCTCAAGTGGGAGATTGTTGACGTTGCGCGTTTCGACCTCGAGGTCACCGGTTTTGAGGGTACCTATGACGGCGAAAAGCACGGCATTACGGTCAACGTAAAGAACGACCCTGTTCCGGCGGATATGAAAATTGAGTACCGTGAAGACGGCGGTGATTGGACGTCGGACAAGCCGACCTATCGCAATGCGGCCGAGTACACGACCCATTATCGCGTGACGGCCTCTGACTACCTGACCGTTACGGGCAAAGCGACCGTGAAGATTTCCAAGGCCGATCAGGACGCGCCGACTGGGCTTGTGGGCAATAATTGGACTACGTGCAACAGCAAAAACGGTTCCATTTCGGGCGTCACCGAGAAAATGGAATACCGCCACGAGTTGAGCAGGGACTACCAGAAGATAACGTCTGATGGCAAGCTGACCGGTCTTGTGAAGTCGGGAACGTACTACGTTCGCTATGCCGAGGATAACAACCACAATGCGTCGGCCGATGCCGTGGTCAAAATCGAGAAGGGCTCTCATTCTGTTGCCGACGATGCTGCCTGGAACACGGGCGATGGCAGGCACTTTAAGAAATGTCAATATTGCGGGGATCCTCAGGTGTATCAGAGCTGCAGGTGGAAGTATAAGATCATCACGCCTGCAACGCCTGAGGCCGATGGTGTTCGCCAAAAGGTCTGCAGGGTTTGCAACGGCAGGTGGGATGAAGAACGTTATACCTACGTGGACACTTACGCCCCCACCATTTATGACCTGTGGATAGATAAGGCCTACTGTGAGAGCGTTTCGTTTGACGTGTTCGATGATCGCGACGAGACGGTGACGGTCACTGACAACGGTAAGGAACTCGAGGCTGGCAAGGACGGTAGGTATACGGCCAAGGCCGCCGAGGGCGATGCTGGCGCCGAGCATGTAATTGTGGCTACGGATGCTGCCGGCAATTCGGAGACCTTCACAATTAAGATGTACGCCGAACATGCGTATGAATGGACAATCGACAAGCAGCCGACGGTCGCCGAGGCTGGCTCCAAGCACGGGAAGTGTTCTGTGTGCGGCAATGAGTCGGGTCCGGTTGAGGTTCCGGCCCTGGCTGTTAAGGGCTACTCCGGCAAGTATGACGGCAAGGACCATTTCGTCGACGTCTCTGCGCTGCCCGGGGGCTCCGTCGTTGAGTACAAGGCTGCCGACGGCAGCTGGACTAACGTTGCTCCCAGCATCAAGGACGCCGGCAACATGAAGGTCGACTATCGTGTCACGATTGATGGCTCGGCGGTTGAGGGCCAGGTGACACTCGAGGTCACTCCACTCGCGATCACGGTTTCCGCTCTGGACGCCTCCAAGACGTACGGCAATCCTGATCCCGCGCTGAGTTGGGAGATCACCGAGGGCAAGCTCGTCGAGGGCGAGAGCCTCCAGGACATCACCGTCTCCCGCGAGGCCGGCGAATCTGTGCGCAAGGGCGGCTACGTCGTGACGGCGTCGCAGTCCGAGGGCGCCAACTCCAACTACGAGATCACGTTTAAAGACGGCAAGTTCACCATCGACAGGCGCGAGCTCACCGTGAAGTGGGACGCTACCACCGAGTTCACCTACGACGGCGAGAAGCATTGCCCCGAGGCGGAGCTCGGCAACGTCATGGGCGATGACGACGTCTCTGCGTATGTCGACGGCGCTGCGGTCAAGGCCGGCGCCTACACGGCGGAGATCACCGAGCTGACGGGCGACGACGCGGGCAACTACAAGCTGCCGGCAACGGGCCTGACGTGCAAGTTCTCCATCAAGAAGGCGCCCAAGGGCGCGCCGGTGGTCCAGGGTGCGGCCGAGACCGTCAGCGCCAAGACTGACGGCAGGATCACGGGCGTCGATGCCACTATGGAGTGGCGTGCCAAGGACTCGGGCGAGTATCAGGCTGTGCCCGAAGGCGCGACCGAGCTCAGCGGTCTTGCCGCGGGCACGTACGAAGTGCGCTACCGCGCTGATGACGACCATGAAGCCTCCGCCGCGACCAAGGTTACGGTTGCCACGGGCCGTAAGCTCGCTGTGGCGCTGTCCGCCGAACAGGTCGGCTACAAGCTCGCGGCTGACGCGACCGAGCTCGACTGGCATGGCTCTGCCACCCTCACTATCAGCATCGAGGACGGCTACTTTGCCGACTCCCTCACCTATGCCGTCAAGGTCAACGGAGGCGCCGTGATGCTCAACGAATGCGGCGAGTTCACCGTCCAGGACGTCGAGGGCGACGTGAGGGTGACGGTCGAGGGCGTGCGCAAGCACGAGGTTGTGAGCGATACGTGGATCTCCGACGACAATACACACTGGCACGAGTGCACTTGCGGCGGCAAGATTGACGAGGCCGAGCACACCTTTACGTGGGTTGTCGACACGCCTCCCACGGCGACCGAGAAGGGCTTCGGTCACCGTCAGTGCGTCGTCTGCGGGTACGCCCTTGCCTCCGAGGAGATTCCGGCTGCTGCCATTTCCGGCTACTCCGGCGAATACGACGGCGCGTATCACACGGTCAACGCTTCGGCGCTGCCCGAGGGCGCGACGGCCGAGTACAGCACTGACGACGGCAAGACCTGGTCTACCACTGCCCCCGCGATCAAGGACGCCGGCGCGCTGGATGTTGCCTATAAGGTGATGATTGGCGGTGCGACGGTCGAGGGCAAAGTGACGCTCGAGGTTACGCCGCGTGCGATCACGGTCACCGCTCAGGACGCCTCCAAGATTTACGGCGAGAAAGACCCCGTCTTTGAGTGGTCGGTCACCTCTGGCGAGCTCGTCGGGGACGATACGCTTGAGCTCGAGATCGAGCGCGAAGACTGTGACGACGTGCGCGAGGGTGGCTATGCTCTGCGCTTGACACAGCCCGAGGGCGCGAACCCCAACTACAGCATCACGTTCGTCGACGGCACGTTCATCATCAACCAGCGTCCGCTCACCGTGACGTGGGGTACCACCGAATTCGTCTACGACGGTAAGGAGCACTGCCCCGTGGCAGAGCTTGGCAACGTCATCGGCAAGGATGACCTTGGTGCACTCGTTGACGGTTCCCAGACCGAGGTGGGCGCTTCGTACACGGCGACCCTCGCCGAGCTGACGGGCAAGGCCGCGGGCAACTACACGCTGCCCGCCGATGGCGTGACCTGCGAGTTCTCCATCAAGAATGCCGCGCAGGACGCGCCGGTGGTCCAGGCTGAGGCCGAGACCGTGAGCGGCAAGAAGGACGGCAAGATCACGGGCGTCGACGCCACCATGGAGTGGCGTGCTCGGGGCGCCGCCGAGTACCAGGCCGTGGGCAAGGACGTGACCGAGCTCAAGGACCTCGCCGCCGGCGTGTACGAGGTGCGCTACCAGGCTAAGGCCAACTACGACGCCTCTGCCGTTACCGAGGTTACCGTGAAGGCGGGCCGCAAGCTCGTCGTGACGCTGCCGGGTAATCAGGTGGGCTACACGCTCACCTCGACGGCAACCGAGCTCGACTGGCACGGCTCCGCAAAGCTCGCCATCAGCATCGACGGCGCGTACTTTACGGGCAAGAACTATGCCGTCAGCGTCAACGGCAAGGCCGTTAAGCTTGCTGACGACGGCACCTATGAGCTCAAGGACGTCGAGGGCGATGTGAACGTGACGGTCGAGGGTGTGCTCAAGCACGAGCCCGACGGCTCCGGCTGGGCGCACGACGCCAAGAATCACTGGCATGTCTGCCGCTGCGGCGAGGTTCTCGACAAGACCGAGCATACCTTTGAGTGGGTTGTCGACAAGCCGGCGACCGCCGAGGCCAAGGGCGAGAGGCACCAGGAGTGCACGGCTTGCGGCGAGAAGGGCGTAACCGAGGACATCGCGATCCTGGCACCCACGATTATCGAGGGCGCAGGCCAGGCGACCACGGTCGACACCGCCAAGGATCTGAGCTTCCGCTCGAACGCGCCGATCAAGTACTTCCAGAAGGTGCTGGTCGACGACAAGGAAGTCGACGCCGAGAACTACGTGCTCACCGAGGGCTCCACGATCGTGACGCTCAAGACGAGCTTCGTGAAGACGCTTGGTGTGGGTGAGCATAAGCTGAGCGTGGTTTCGACCACGGGCACGGCAGAGACGACCTTTACCATCGCCGATGCCGCCAAGCCCGCTCCTGGCCAGACCACCACGACTACTACGACCACGACTTCTAAGTCCAAGAAGAAGACCGGCAAGGGCGCCTTGCCTTCGGTCGGCGACGGTACGTACACCATGGCTGGTGGCGTACTTGCAGCCGGCATGGCGGCTCTGCTGCTGGCGTGGACTATGAAGCGCCGCGTTTAACCGCATGCCAGTTCCCAGCGGGCCCGGATCGAGCGATCCGGGCCCGATTTTGGGCCTGTCGGAAACCCGGTGGGCAAAAAATGCCAAATATGAGTACTGTCACCATTTTAGTAACAGCAAAATTGCCCTAGAAAGCGTGTTGTCGGGCCAAAATTGCATCGATTTCCGCCCGGCAGAGCCACGATCGAGCCCCAAATTAGGCGACTTTGCCGTTCTAGACCGGAAAATCGCTGTTACTAGTTTGGTAACAGTACTCATATTTGCCCTTTTTTGCCCACGCCCCTTCGGCTAAGGCGATAAACAGGGGGTTAAATATTAAATCAGGTCCAACATCGTCTATCCATAGCGCTTCGGCTCGAAAGCGACCCAGCCCAAGATCGAATTTTTATTTCAACTTTACACCTAGGTTTACAGCTGTCTTGTCAGCTGTAAACCTAGGTGTCATACTAAAGCCCCAAGATTCGCCAAAAGAGAGGGGCCTTGATGGCACAGAGCGCGAACATGGATGCATCGGAGCTTGCACGCGATATTGCGGCCGGCCTGGCATCGGCAACGACGGCAACGGAGCGCGCGGCGCTGGTGCCCGCAGAGCTCGTCGAGGCCATTCAGCAACTAAAAACCCAACGTGACGCGGTGATCTTGGCGCACTACTATGTGGCGCCCGAGGTCCAAGCTGTTGCCGATTACGTCGGCGACAGCTTCTACCTGGCAAAGCTCGCCAAGAGCCTGCCGCAGCAGACCATCGTGCTGTGCGGCGTGGAGTTTATGGGCGAGAGTGCCAAGCTGCTCAACCCCACCAAGACCGTGCTGCTGCCCGAGCCGGGCGCGGACTGCCCCATGGCTCACATGGTCAAGCGCGAGACGGTAGACGCGGCGCGCACCGAGTACGGCGACGACCTGGCCGTGGTCTGCTACGTCAACTCCACGGTCGAGATCAAGAGCTGGAGCGACGTGTGCGTCACCAGCTCCAACGCCGTTAAGATCGTGTCCGAGCTGCCGCAGCAGCACGTCCTGTTCATCCCCGACCAAAACCTGGGCCGCTTCGTAGCCGAGCGGGTGCCGCAAAAGCACGTCATCCTCAACAACGGCTACTGCCCGCGCCATCACATCATCACCGTCGAGCAGATCGTCGACGCGACGGAGGCCCACCCCGACGCGCTCGTGCTGGCGCATCCTGAGTGCAAGGCCGACGTCCTGGCCGAGGCCGACTACATCGGCTCCACCGCCGGCATCATCAAGTATGCCGAGGAGTCCGACGCCAGCGAGTTCATTATCGTGACGGTCCGCGGCGTGCTCTACGAGCTCGAGCGCCGCTGCCAGGGCACCGGCAAGAAGTTCCACTTCCCCGCGGTGAAGCCCACCTGCGTCAACATGGACCTCATCACGCTCGAAAAGCTCGTGCGCTGCCTGGAGACGGGCGAGGGCGAGGTGCAGATCGGCGTCTCGGACGAGGCGGCAGACCAGGCCAAGCTCACGCTCGACCGTATGCTCGAGTACGCAGCGCGCTAGAACAATGTGACATGAGGGACAGTCCCGCATGTCACATTACAAGGGAGAGGATTCCTGTGGAAACCAAACAATACCCCGACATGGAGTGCGACGTCGTCATTGCCGGCTGTGGCGTGGCGGGCCTGTACGCGGCTCTCAACCTGCCGACGAGCACGCGCGTGATCATGCTCTCCAAGGGCGCTGTCGACGAGTGCGATTCGATGCTCGCGCAGGGCGGCATCTGCGTACTGCCCGAGGGCTCGGACTACGATGCCTTCTTTGAGGACACCATGCACGCCGGCCACTACGAGAATCGCCGCGAGAGCGTCGACATCATGATCCGTTCGAGCCGTTCGGTCATCAACGATCTGCTAGCGATGGGCGTGGATTTTGAGCGCAAGGCCGACGGCAGCCTCAACTTTACCCGCGAGGGTGCGCACAGCCGTCCGCGTATTGCCTTCCATGCCGACATTACGGGCAAGGAGATCACGACCAAGCTGCTCCAGGCCGTTCGCAAGCTGGATAACGTGCAGATTTTGGAGCACGTGGCCATGACCGACATCCTGACGGGCGAGCGTGACGGCGTCACGGTGTGTGTCGGTGTCGTCGCCGTTTCCGTGGACGAGGACAACTCGGTTCGTCCCGCCGACGAGCTGGCAAATGCCGCCGAGGGCGTGCATGCCGGCGAGCCGTTTAAGATTCATGCCCGCCGCACGCTGTGGGCGACAGGCGGTATCGGCGGCGTGTACGACCATTCGACTAACTACCCGCAGCTCACGGGCGATGCATGCTACATCGCTCAGGAGCATGGCATTAAGATGGAGCACCTGGACTACGTGCAGATTCACCCCACGGGGCTGTTCTCGCCGCAGCCGGGTCGCACCTTCCTGATCAGCGAGAGCTGCCGCGGCGAGGGCGCGATTTTGCTCAACGCCGCCGGCGAGCGCTTTACCGACGAGCTTCAGCCGCGCGATGTGGTCGCTGCCGCTATTCGCGAGCAGATGAAGCAGGACGGTACCGAGCACGAGTGGCTGAGTTTTGCCCCCGTCGAGCGCGATGTGGTGACCGGGCACTTTGCCAACATTCGCGCGCGCTGCCTGGAGGACGGCCGCGACATCTTGGACGAGCCCATCCCCGTTACGCCCACGCAGCACTACTTTATGGGTGGCGTATGGGTCGATAAGGACGGCCGCACCTCGATGCCCGAGCTCTACGCCGCGGGCGAGACGGCCTGCAACGGCGTTCACGGCAAGAATCGCCTGGCTTCCAACAGCCTGCTCGAGTCCCTGGTTTGGGGCCGCCGTGCCGCCTGGTGCATGCGCACCGGCGAGTCGCTCGCCGTGGAGCAGGCGGGCGAGCCCGCGCTTGACGGGCGTCATCGCGCCCTGGGCGCCGAGACCCTTGCAATCGATGATTTGGCCCGTGCGGCCGGCACGCAGGCCGTGGAGGAGTAGACCATGAATCCCATTACCATGAAGCTCGTCGTCGATGATCTGATTTTGCAGGCTCTGCGCGAGGACATCACGTTTGAGGACGTGAGTACGGCGAGCGTGTGCCCTACGGCGCGCCCCGCTACCGTTGAGCTCATCGCCAAGGCCGATGGCATCATCGCCGGCTTGGATGTGTTCGCTCGCACTTTTGAGCTGCTGGATCCGCAGAGCTCCGTGTTGTTCGATGTCGCGGACGGCGACGAGGTGCACGCCGGTGACCACGTGGGCCAGGTGCGCGGCGATGCGCGCGTATTGCTTTCGGGCGAGCGCGTGGCGCTCAACTACCTGCAGCGCATGAGCGGCATCGCTACTTACACGCATCGGATGGCGGCCGCGCTCGAGGGCACCAAGACCGTGCTTGTCGACACGCGCAAGACCACGCCGGGCATGCGCGTCTTCGAGAAGGCAGCAGTCGAGATCGGCGGTGGCAGCAACCATCGCTACAACCTGTCGACGGCCGTCATGCTCAAGGACAACCACATCGATGCCGCCGGTGGCGTGGCGCGCGCGATCGAGATGGCGCGCGCCCATGCGTCGTTTACCACGACGGTCGAGATTGAGTGCGAGAACCTGGACATGGTACGCGAGGCCGTGGAGGCCGGTGCCGATATCATCATGCTCGACAACATGACCCACGACGACATGGCTGCAGCGATTGAGCTTATCGCCGGTCGTGCTAAGACCGAGTGCTCGGGCAACGTAGACGCCGACAACATTCGTGCCCTGGCCGACCTGGGTGTTGACTTTATCAGTTCGGGGGCGTTGACGCACTCTGCGCCGATTCTCGACCTCTCGCTCAAGCACCTGCGTCTGCTGGACGGTAAATAATGGACGCCCGCGAGCGTCGCCGTGCCATCATGGCCGTGCTCGAGGGGGCCAAAGATCCTGTCTCGGGCAGTGCGCTTGCCCGCGAGGTGGGCGTGAGCCGTCAGGTCGTGGTGCAGGACATCGCCCTGCTGCGCGCTGACGGGCACGATATCGTCGCCACCAATCGCGGCTATGTACTACAGGAGGCCCCCAGCAGCCCCGCCGTGCCCACGCGCTTGGTCAAGGTTCGCCACAGCGTTGAGCAGGCAGGCGATGAGCTCACGAGTATCGTCGACGCCGGCGGCGCCGTGCTCAACGTGATCGTCAATCACCGCGTGTACGGTAAGATCACGGCCGACCTGGACATTCGCAATCGTCGCGATGTTGAGCGCTACCTGCACGATATCGAGAGCGGCAAGAGCTTTCCACTATTAACGGTGACGAGCGGCTATCACTTCCATCGCATTGCGGCAGAGGATGAGCAAACCCTCGACGAGATCGAGGCCATGCTCAAGGAGAAGGGCTACCTTGCCGATTTAATGCCCTACGAGGATGATTTGTCCTAACCCGATACTGTCTTTATAAGTTGCGGTGAAATAGTTCCTACAATCGGCACCTAAGCAATGAGCCAGGAACTATTCCACCGCAACTGCCAAGGTAGCCCCGTCCCCAATTAGCTGCCTGTACAAACAAAAGGAGGCCTCCGCGGCGATGCGGAAGCCTCCTTTTTTGTGCACGGCGTACTCTTGAGTGTGCAAGTGGGGGAGTTGTTACTCCTCGACGATCTCGGTGATCGCGCCAGCGGGGCAAGCGTCCTGGCAAGCGCCACAGGCGACGCAGGAATCCTCGTCAGCGACGGTAGCGACGTCCTGGAGCTCCAGAACGCCAGCGGGGCAGGAGTCGACGCAAACGCCACAAGCGATGCACTCGTCGGCATCAATTACGGGATGAGCCATGGTAGTTTCCTCTCTGTTGACCGACGCTACAGGCGATGCGCGCCGGTTTGATTCGGGCAAAAACATACCACGGGAGCGACCGTTTGCAATACCCTCTGGCCGGTATCTTCATACCGTTCGCCGAGTATGCCAAGGTTTACTAAAAAACGCGCAGGTGGGGCCGTTGAGCTGCGCAAATGTTAGCTATAGGTGACTTGTAATATTGACCTATTGAGCGCGCCTGCGGAAAGGGCATCTCGTTATTTGGCCGAAAACCGGGTCGCAGTTTCCGGTTGGGCCCGCTAGCGGAAACTGCGACCCGGTATCAGCTCTCAAAACGGGATACGGTTTCCGGTTGAGCCTTCAGACGGAAACTGCGACCCGGAATCCACGCTCAAACCGGGATGCGCTTGCCGCAAGACGGCCCCCAGGCACCCCCGGACGCAAACCTCAGCCATCTCTACATAGATTTCGATAGATTTGCCGAGAACTCAATCAGCGCATCTACCTGCGCATTTGAGAACCTAAACTCTCAGAGATAAGAAATCTTATATGAATTGACTTAGATTTTGTATATTCCAGCCCATAAGGGGATACACTACATCCTGAAAGACAAGCCGAAGCGCCGCGCGACAGACCGTCGAGGCGACGCGAACGCAAAAGAGAGAGGGAATTTCTAATGAGTAAGATTCTTGGTATCGACCTTGGTACTACTAACTCCGCCATGGCCGTTCTCGAGGGCGGTTCTCCGACCATTATCGTGAACGCCGAGGGCGACCGCACCACCCCGTCCGTCGTGGGCTTCCGTGCCGACGGCGACCGCGTTGTGGGTAAGGCCGCTAAGAACCAGGCTGTCACCAACCCCAAGAACACCGTGTTCTCCATCAAGCGCTTCATGGGCCGCAAGTACTCCGAGTGCACCTCCGAGATCAAGACCGTGCCGTATGAGGTCAAGGAGGGCCAGGGCGGCCGTGCCGTCGTCGACATCGAGGGCAAGGATTACACCGCCGAGCAGGTGAGCGCCATGACGCTCGCAAAGATGAAGGCCGACGCCGAGAAGTATCTGGGCGAGACCGTCACCGACGCCGTCATCACCGTCCCGGCCTACTTCAACGACGCCCAGCGTCAGGCCACCAAGGACGCCGGTAAGATCGCCGGCCTCAACGTCAAGCGTATCGTCAACGAGCCGACTGCTGCTGCTCTTGCCTATGGCCTGGACAAGCAGGGCACCGACCAGCGCATCCTGGTCTTCGACCTGGGCGGCGGCACCTTCGACGTCTCCATCCTCGACCTCGCCGACGGCGTGTTTGAGGTTCTGTCCACCTCGGGCGACAACCACCTGGGCGGCGACGACTGGGATCAGCGCGTCATCGATTGGATGGCCGATAAGTTCCAGCAGGAGAACGGTGTCGACCTGCGTCAGGACCCCATGGCCCTGCAGCGTCTGAAGGAGGCCGCCGAGAACGCCAAGAAGGAGCTCTCCGCCGCCCAGCAGACCACCATCAACCTGCCGTTCATTACCATGAACCAGTCCGGCCCGCTGCACCTCAACTACACGCTGACCCGCGCCGAGTTCGAGAAGATCACCCGCGACCTGCTCGAGCGCTGCAAGCAGCCTGTCACCAACGCCCTGCGCGACGCCAAGCTTAAGCTCTCCGATCTGACCGAGGTCATCCTCGTCGGCGGCTCCACCCGTATGCCCGCCGTCCAGGAGCTCGTCAAGACCATGACCGGCAAGCAGCCCAACATGTCCGTGAACCCCGACGAGGTCGTTGCCGACGGCGCTGCCGTCCAGGGCGGCGTGCTCACCGGCGACGTCGAGGGCATCCTGCTGCTCGACGTTACCCCGCTGTCGCTGGGCGTCGAGACCATGGGCGGCATCATGACCAAGATGATCGACCGCAACACCACGATCCCGACCTCCAAGACCGAGGTCTACTCCACCGCTGCCGACAACCAGACCAGCGTCGAGATCAACGTGCTCCAGGGCGAGCGCGAACTTGCCCGCGACAACAAGTCGCTCGGTAAGTTCCAGCTGACCGGTATCCCGGCTGCCCGCCGCGGCGTGCCGCAGATCGAGGTCACCTTCGACATCGACGCCAACGGCATCGTCAAGGTCTCCGCTAAGGACAAGGGCACCGGCAAGGAGCAGCAGATCACCATTTCCGGCTCCACTGCTCTGTCCGACGACGAAGTCGATCGTATGGTCAAGGACGCCGAGGCTCATGCCGAGGAGGACAAGAAGCAGAAGGAAGAGGTCGAGGTCCGCAACCAGACCGACAGCCTGTGCTATTCCACCGAGCAGACCCTCAACGAGCTGGGCGACAAGGTTTCCGCCGATGTGAAGTCCAAGGCCGAGGCCGCTATCGCCGACGCCAAGAAGGCGCTCGAGGGCTCTGACGTCGAGGCTATCAAGGCCGCCGGCGAGTCCCTGCAGTCCGTGGCCTACGAGCTGGCCCAGGTTGTCTACGCCGACGCTCAGCAGCAGACCGACGGTGCCGCTGGCGCCCAGCCTGCCGACGATGACGTTGTCGACGCCGACTACGAGGTTGTGGACGACGAGGACAAATAATCATGTCCGCCCGTAAAGCTCGCACGGAGGCGGCCGCCGCTGGCGCCGCCCCCGTTGACTCTGAGGAGAAGGACGTGAAGATTCCCGTAGAGGCCGTTGACGATACCGAGGCCAACGAGGCCGAGGCCGCCGAGGCTGCCGAGAACCAGGTAGAGGATTCCAACAAGGAGGCGACGATGACCGAGGACGAGATGGTGGAAGCTGCTATCCGCGCCGGTGAGGAAGCCGCCGACAACGACTTTAAGCTCAAGTTCGAGCAGGCCCAAAAGGAGCTTGCCGACGTGCGCCGCGAGCTCGATGCTGCGGCAGAGGCCCAGAAGGCCGCCGAGGATAAGGCAAAGGACGCCACCGAGCGTACCGCCCGTCTGCAGGCCGACTGGGAGAACTTCCGTCGCCGCACCGCCAACGAGCGCATCGCCGAGCGCGAGCGCGCGACCGAGAAGCTCGTCACCGCGCTGCTGCCGGTGGTCGACGATATCGAGCGCGCGATCGACCATGCCCGCAGCCAGGAGCTCGCCGACGACTTTAAGCAGTTCGTCGACGGCGTTGACGCGGTGCATGCCAAGCTGCTCGATGTGTTTGCTCACGAGGGCGTTGAGCCCATCGACCCCAAGGGCGAGGCGTTCGATCCGCTCGAGCACCAGGCTGTGGGCCGCGTCGAGGACGCATCGCAGTACGACGAGACTGTCAACGACGTGTACCAGAAGGGCTACCGCATGGCGGACCGCATCCTGCGTTCCGCGATGGTGACGGTGACCTACGGTGGCGAGAAGCGCCCCGCACCGGAGCCCGAAGCGGCGCCCGAGGATGCTGCGGCTGATACGGCTGAGAGCACCGAGGAGTAATTGAGAAGGGCCCCGGGGCAACACCCGGGGCCCTTTCTGGCCTAGTGCCATATGAAAGCATGAGCCGCCGTCCGCTGGACGGCGGATGAAACAGGAGAGGAGCTACGATGGCTGCAGGCAAAACCTTCTATGACATCCTGGGCGTATCCAAGAGCGCCTCCGACAAAGAGATCAAGAGCGCGTTTCGCAAGCTCGCGCAAAAATATCACCCCGATGCCGGCGGCGACGAGGCCAAGTTTAAGGAGATTAGCGAGGCCTACGAGACGCTTTCGGACGAGAAGAAGCGCAAAGAGTACGACCAGATGCTCATGTTCGGCGGCATGCCGGGCGCAGGCGGCGCGTATGGCGGCGGCTACGGTGCCGGCGCGGGCGCCAGCGGCTGGGGCGACATCTTCGACAGCATCTTTAGCGGCAACGGCGCTTGGGGTAGCGATTGGGGCTCGGGCTTTGCCGGGGCTGCGGGTGCTGCCGGTGCCGGCGCGGGTCGCAGCCGCGCGCGCAAGGGCGGCGACCTGTCGCTGACTGTCGATGTAACAGCCGAGGACGCGTTTCGCGGCGTGACGCACAAGGTCACCTACCGCATTCCCTCGACGGGCGAGCAGCAGACCATCACGGTCTCGGTGCCTGCGGGTGCGGTCGACGGCGGCAAGCTACGCTACAAGCGTCGCGGCGAGTATGGCGTTGCCGGAGGCGAGCGCGGCGACCTGGTCGTGACCACGCATGTGGAGGAGCATCCGCTGTTTAAGCGTAAAGGTGCCGACGTGACCATGGAGGTGCCGATCTCGGTCTATGAGGCGGCGCTCGGCTGCACGGTGGATGTGCCGACGCCCGGCGGTGCGACGGTTCGTCTGAAAGTGCCCGCGGGTACCCAGACGGGCAAGAAGTTCCGCTTTAAGGAGATGGGGGCGCCCGACGTTAAGCACCGTGGCCGCACAGGCGCGCTGCTTGTCGAGATTAAGGTGCAGGTCCCCACGAACCTGTCCGACGACGAGCGCGATGCCATGACCAAGCTGCGGGAGACCGACACGCGCGACTACCGCGAGAAGGTCAACCGTTACAAGGCGACGTACTAGGGCGGTCGTGGCGCACGCCCGCGCCCGCGGGCTTATGATGGACGATAACGAGACGGAAAGGGGTCAGGTAGCATGGCCGAGGACAATAGGAACAAACCGCTGTACATGATCAGCGTGGCGGCCGAGTTGACCGGCATGCATCCGCAGACTCTGCGCGTCTACGAGTCTAAGGGCCTGGTGAACCCCCAGCGCTCGGGCGGTAACACGCGCCTGTATTCGCGTGCCGATATCGAGCGTCTGGAGCTCATCAACCAGCTGACTGACGAGGGTATCAACCTTGCCGGCGTGGTGCGCATTCTCGATATGAAGGAGCGTGCCGAGGAGCGCGAGCGCGAGAACGAGAAGCTCCGCGCTCGCGTGCGCCAGCTCGAGGACGAGCTGCACGAGTACAAGATGCAGAAGAAGATCACCGCCCTGGCCCCGCGCGACGGCTCGGTCAACCCCGAGCAAGTCATGCGCAAGCTGCTAGGTACGGGTAGCGACCTATAGCTCCGCCGACGCTGCCGGGCACTCATTGGGGACAGACTTAAATGAGTGCCCGCAGAATGAGAGTGGATAATCTCCCGTTTTTGGCCTGTTTGCAGGCTCAAAGTGGGAGATTATCCACTCTCGTCATTTCGGCGTCTAAGTCTGCCCCCGGCACCCAACTCGTTCTTTGCTTTACTGAGATAAAGTGAACGTGCAGATTCGTAACCCACTCGCAACCGTTCTATGGCACGATATTGAACGAATGTATGCTATGCGCCCAAATCTTTTGGGCAGAGTGGGAGACAGTATGGTCAAGCTGTACGAGGACGGCATTTACCTGCGCGGCGGCAGCGAGGTTGTGCCTGCGGCCGAGGCTGCCGAGCGCGGTATTACGCAGACGCCCGAGGATGCTAAGCGCGGCACCATCGCGTATTCGATCCTCCAGGCACACAATACGTCCGGAGATCCCGAGGCGCTCAAGATTCGCTTCGACGCTATGGCGAGCCACGACATCACCTTTGTCGGCATCATCCAGACGGCGCGCGCCTCGGGCATGGAGCAGTTTCCGCTGCCCTACGTGCTCACCAACTGCCATAACTCGCTGTGCGCCGTGGGCGGCACCATCAACGAGGACGATCACGTCTTTGGCCTTTCCGCGGCCAAGAAGTACGGCGGCATCTTCGTTCCGCCGCACATCGCCGTCATCCACTCCTTTATGCGTGAGAACTTCGCCGGCTGCGGCAAGATGATCCTGGGTTCCGACTCGCACACCCGCTATGGTGCCCTGGGTACCATGGCCGTGGGCGAGGGCGGCGGCGAGTTGGCAAAGCAGCTGCTGCGCGACACCTACGATGTCGCCTATCCCGGCGTCGTGGCCATCTACCTCACGGGCGCCCCGCGCCCCGGCGTCGGCCCGCACGATGTGGCGCTCGCCATCATTCGCGCCGTCTTTGCCAAGAGCTACGTCAAGAACAAGGTCATGGAGTTTGTGGGCCCCGGAATCGCGAGCATGACGACCGATTACCGCAACGGCGTTGACGTCATGACCACCGAGACCACCTGCCTGTCGAGCATTTGGGCCACCGACGAGGACACGCATGCGTTTTTGGCCATGCACGGCCGCGGCGACGACTACCGCGAGCTCAAGCCCGCCGATGTCGCCTACTACGACGGCTGCGTCGAGGTCGATCTGTCGAGCATCAAGCCCATGATCGCGCTGCCGTTCCATCCTTCCAATGGCTTTGAGATCGACGAGCTCAACGAGAACCTCGAGGACATCCTGCATGAGGTGGAGCTCGAGGCTGCCAAGACCGGCGAGGGCAAGACGCACTTTAGCCTGCTCGACAAGATCGTCGACGGCAAGCTGCACGTACAGCAGGGCGTTATCGCCGGCTGCTCGGGCGGCAACTACGACTCCGTGGTCCAGGCTGCCCGCGTGCTCAAGGGCGCCAACACCGGCTGCGGCGAGTTTTCGCTGTCGGTCTATCCCACAAGCCAGCCCGTGGCGCTCGAACTTACGCGCCGTGGCTATATCTACGACCTCATGGAGGCCGGTGCGATCGTGCGCACGGCGTTCTGCGGTCCGTGCTTTGGCGCTGGCGACACGCCTGCCAACAACGGCCTTTCGATCCGCCACACTACGCGCAACTTCCCCAACCGCGAGGGTTCCAAGCCGGGTAATGGCCAGCTGAGCGCCGTGGCCCTGATGGATGCTCGCTCCATTGCGGCAACGGCTGCCAACGGTGGCGTCCTGACGCCGGCGACCGACCTGCCCGAGGAGACTTGGGACGAGGCCTGCGAGTACACCTTTGACGACGCGCCGTACAAGAAGCGCGTGTACTGGGGCTTTGGCAAGGCGGAGCCTGCCGACGAGTTGGTCGAAGGCCCCAACATCAAGCCGTGGCCCGCGATGGAGCCTCTCGGCGACGATATCCTGCTCAAGGTTTGCTCCAAGATCATGGACCCGGTCACTACGACCGACGAGCTCATTCCCTCGGGTGAGACGAGCTCCTTCCGCTCCAACCCGCTGGGTCTGGCCGAGTTTACGCTGAGCCGCCGCGACCCGGCCTACGTGGGCCGTTCCAAGGAGGTTGACGCGGTAGAAAAGCGCCGCGTGGCCGGCGAGGCCACGGGCGACCTGGCGGCGCTCGATGCCGAGCTTGCCGGCGTGTTTGAGGCGCTGGCCGGCGCGGGCATCGCGGCCGATGCCAAGGCGACCGAGTATGGCTCCATGCTCTACGCCAAGAAGCCGGGCGACGGTTCTGCCCGCGAGCAGGCCGCGAGCTGCCAGCGCGTAATTGGCGGCCTGGCCAACATCGTCCACGAGTACGCTACCAAGCGCTATCGCTCCAACGTCATGAACTGGGGTATGGTGCCCTTCCAGATGGAGGCAGAGCCTGACTTTGAGGTGGGCGATTACGTCTTTGTGCCGGGTATCCGTGCCGCGCTCGATGGCGACCTAAAGGACATCGCCGCCTACGTGGTGCGCGCCGATGGTGCGGTCGAGCGGATTGAGCTCTACATTGCCGATATGACGGCCGAGGAGCGTGCCATCGTCAAGGCCGGCTGCCTGATCAACTACAACAAGTTCAAGGCCGCTGCCGAGTAACGCACTTAATTGTCCGCCCGGGGCTTACCCTTTCCCGCTCGCTCACGCGCTTCGCGAGGGTCGCGTTCGGGAAAGGGTAAGCCCCGGGCTACATTTCTGCGTTCTCGTTGGGTCTTGAGGGACGCTAATAAATAGACTTGCTTGATGCCGTCCCTGTTATCGGGGCGGCTTCTTTTTGTTGAAAACCACCACAAAGGGGACAGGCACCTTTGTGGGGGTGGGGACGAGCTCGATGTTGTTGTGATCGTTGAGCGGCATGTTAATGGGCGGCTCTACAGGATTTCATCTGGGTTGACGGGTTTGGTTGTTTTGGGGATGCCGAGTTTGGAGGACGCGAAATCGTCAACATTGTCCTTAATTCCGTCTTTGGTGTAGACAGTGACCATATAGGTGCTGTGTCCGAATTCGCCCTTGTCGCGTGTTGCCCAGGCATCCCAGTAGGCGGCCCCGTTTCGCCCTTTGATTTTTCCGACACGGCGGAGTTCTGTTCGCTTTAATTTCTGGTTGCTATAGATGGTTCGACCGGCCTCCTCGGTGAGCCCGCACTGTCCAAGCATCTTGTCGAGGACTTGGTTCATGTGGCGCTCATCGGTGTTTGGTGCGTAGTCGTAGGCGAGGGTGATGGAGTCGAGTGGCTGGTCGTCGATTAGATAGTTTAGCGCCTGAGGTCCAAGGCAGAAATAGGGGGAGCATCCGTCGATCTGACCGAGCAGTGGCAACTTTGACTGCCAACTTCCGGTGGGAATTCCATCTTCGTAAAACACGCCGCGACAGATAAAGGAGAGCGAGGTGGCACGCGAGCCGGCGTCGACCATTCCGCATAAATCGAAGGGCGAGGTGATACCAAGGGAAAAGGGCGTGATGACGATAAGGAAGAGCATCACGATGGGTATGGCGAGAATGGCGATGACGTTGCGACCGGTGGAATGAGGCGGCTTCATATGCGCTCCTCGAGACAAAGATCTGTTGAGGATAGGAGAAATGGATATGTTCAGAGAACAATTCAAGTTTAATCTCATGGCGCGAGATGGTCGACCGTTAGCGTCGAAAACCACCACAAAGGTGCCTGTCCCCTTTGTGGTGGTGAGGAGCGCGCGGCTTCTTTTGGTAATAGTGCTGGCTGGCGATATCATTAGTGCAGGTAGCGAAGGTTTGCGTTGCGAGGTGCTTTGCTGTGAGAAGTCCTGCCCGTATTGGATTGATTGTTTTGGCGCTTGCGATTGCCGTGGTTGGCATGGGCACTGTCGGCATGGCGTTTCTACCTGCTGCGGTGACGGAGCCGGTGGTCAAGCCTGTGACTCAATCTGTCGAACTTCTGACCGGCGACGACAAGCCCGAGACCATTACCGTTGATTTTGATGAGCAACCGGCTGCGCTGGGCATTAGTAATTATCCACGTATTCAGCTTGGGGCTATGCGCTATACCACGGATTCTAGTCTGATCGACAGGGCGTCCGAGCTGCTCAAGGGCAAAACCTTTAAGCGTTGGTACGGATATGCGTCCTATCGGGCAAAAGCGAACGACATGGTCGGCGGATGCCACTCTTCCATCGAGCTGGACACTGCAAACGGCGCAAAGTTATGTGATGTCTCGTACGATCCGGGCTACGAGGGCAATGAGGGTCCGGGCATCTACATCATGGACGGCGATGTCGCCTATGTCATGGAGGGCGACCAGACCGAGCTCAACGATTTTATGGGTCAGTGTATCCAAGATGCCTATAAACAGACCTGCTTGCCCGACCCGCAGACTGCACGCGATAGTGGGTCTGCCCGTACATGGCTGTTCGAGGATGAGATGCCCTGGACCGTCGAATCGGGAAGTACGGGTTCGGCGAAGGAGTAGAGACCGCGACCACCACAAAGGTGCCTGTCCCTTTTGTGGTGGTTTTCGGTCTGTCTCGATCTGTAACATCTTGGCCGCAAAAGTGGGCCTGGTGTTACAGATTTAGATTTTTGATCCGGGTGTTTTCTGTTCGTCTCGATTTGTAACAGATAGAGCTCTATTTGCTGACTAGATGTTACAGATTTAGATAAACGGGTGCCGCTGGTCATTTCATCTCGATCTGTAACATCTAGAGCCATAAACAGCCGCTAGATGTTACAGATTGAGATAGTAAGGGGACGAGGCCGTAGCGGGTGAGCGAACCTGCTCCCTATCTTTCAATCACTCAGAAAATCTTATATATAGAGACTTAGATTTGTGTATAAGATCGCGCAAAGCTGGCAACAATACTTCTCGAACAACGTGAAGCCGCCCCGTAGGGTGGCCACCCCAAGAGAGGTGATTCCATGAGAATCGATAAGCTAGCAATGACGTCGCGCGAGGCGTTACAGACCGCCATGAGCACGGCTGCCGACGCACAGGCCGGCGCGGTGGAGCCGATTCACCTGTTGTCTGCCCTGCTCGGTGCCGGCGAGCGCAATATCTCCGTGATCATCGAGCGCATCGGTGCCGACCCGGCTCAGCTCGCACGCTCCACCCAGGACGCCATCGACCGCGCACCCAAGGTTTCGGGCGAGGGTCAGCAGATGGGTCTTTCCAACGAGCTTGTCCGCGTGATCGAGAAGGCCGAGAAGAAGGCCACCAAGATGGGCGACAGCTTTGTGGTGACCGAGCATCTGCTGATGGCGCTTGCCGAGGACAAGGGCGACGCGGGCCGCGTGCTGCGCGACGCCGGCGTGACCAAGGAGCGCATCGAGCAGGTCTACGAGGAGCTGCGCGGCGATGACCGCGTGACGTCTGCCGAGGACAAGACGCAGTTTGAGGCGTTGGAGCAGTACGGTCGCAACATCTGCGATCTGGCCCGCGCCGGCAAGCTCGACCCGGTCATCGGCCGTACCGACGAGATCCGTCGTACTATTCAGGTTCTGTCCCGCCGCACCAAGAACAACCCCGTGCTTATCGGCGAGCCGGGCGTCGGCAAGACGGCCATCGTCGAGGGCATCGCCCAGCGTATCGTGGCCGGCGACGTGCCGAGCACCCTGCGCGATCGCGACCTCATCGAGCTCGACATGAGCGCGCTGGTCGCCGGCGCTAAGTACCGCGGCGAGTTCGAGGACCGCTTGAAGGCCGTGCTCAAAGAAGTGCAAAAATCCGAGGGCAAGGTTATCCTGTTCATCGATGAGCTCCACACCATCGTGGGCGCGGGCGCTACCGAGGGCTCCATGGACGCCGGCAACATCCTCAAGCCGGCGCTTGCTCGTGGCGACCTGCACGCGATTGGCGCGACCACGCTCGACGAGTACCGTAAGTACATCGAGAAGGACGCGGCGCTCGCCCGTCGTTTCCAGACGGTGATGGTGAGCGAGCCCACCGTCGAGGACACCATCTCCATCCTGCGTGGCCTCAAGGAGAAGTACGAGATCTTCCACGGCGTGCACATCACCGATAGCGCGCTCGTGGCCGCCGCCGATCTCTCCGATCGCTACATCGCCGACCGCTTCCTGCCCGACAAGGCCATCGATCTGGTCGATGAGGCCGCAAGCCGCCTGCGCATGGAGCTCGACAGCATGCCGGTCGAGATCGATGCCACCACGCGTCAGCTCACCCAGCTGCAGATTGAGGAGCAGGCGCTCATGAAGGAGACCGATGACGCCTCCAAGGAGCGTCTGGAAGCCCTGCGCCAGGAGATTGCCGAGGTCCAGGAAAAGCTCAACGTGCAAAAGGCCGGCTGGCTCAACCAAAAGAACGCCATCGACCACGTGCAGGAGCTTAAGGGCCAGCTTGACGAGGCCAAGAGCGAAGAGGAGCGCGCGACGCGCAACGGCGACCTGGGTCGTGCGTCCGAGCTGCGCTTCTCCGTGATTCCGGGCCTGCAGCAGCAGATTCAGGAGTCCGAGGCTGCGCTCGAGGCACAAAAGGAGCAGAACGGCGAGGGCCTCAACGAGCAGGTGACCTCCGACGAGATCGCCGAGGTCGTGAGCGCCTGGACCGGCGTGCCCGTCTCCAAGATGATGCAGGGCGAGCTCGACAAGCTGAAAGGCCTGGAGGGCGAGCTGCATAAGCGCGTCATCGGTCAGGACGAGGCCGTGTCCGCTGTGGCCGCGGCCGTGCGCCGTAGCCGTGCGGGCCTCTCCGATCCGGACAAGCCCATCGGCAGCTTCTTCTTCCTGGGCCCCACCGGCGTGGGCAAGACCGAGCTCGCCAAGGCGCTTGCCGAGTGCCTGTTCGATGACGAGCGTGCGCTCGTGCGTATCGACATGTCCGAGTACATGGAGAAGTTCAGCGTCCAACGTCTGATCGGTGCGCCTCCGGGATACGTTGGCTACGACGAGGGCGGCCAGCTCACCGAGGCCGTGCGTCGTCGTCCGTACTCCGTAATCTTGCTCGACGAGATGGAGAAAGCTCACCCGGATGTCTTTAACGTGCTGCTGCAGGTGCTCGACGATGGCCGTCTAACCGATGGCCAGGGTCGCCAAGTGTCCTTCAAGAACACGATTATCATCATGACGAGCAACGTGGGCTCTAAGGCTATCGCCGATCTGTCCGGCAAGGACGAGGAGGAGATGCGCCATCAGGTCGACGCGGCCATGGCTCAAACCTTCCGCCCCGAGTTCCTCAACCGTATCGACGATATCGTGGTGTTCCATCCGCTCGGCATGGCGCAGATCGAAAAGATCGTCGATATTCAGCTCGCCGACGTCCGCGCACGTCTGGCCAAGGAGCGCATGACGCTTGCCATCACCCCGGCGGCCAAGCAGATGCTCGCCGTGGGCGGCCTGGACCCGGTTTTTGGCGCCCGTCCGCTCAAGCGTCTCGTGCAGCGCGAGGTCGTGGATGCCATTGCCGCCGCTATTATCGACGGTACGGTGCGCGAGGGCGATCAGGTGACGGTCGATGCCGACAAGGACGGCGGCTTTACCGTCGTGTGCGACAACACGCCGACGGCCACCTACGAGGTTCCAGACGCCGAGTAGATTTTGGGACCGGCTCTAAAACCGCCCCTCATCGCAAAACGCCAAGGGCGGCGGATCCAATTGGATCCGCCGCCCTTTTTCGTGCGACAATCGATAATGTTGAACACGATTGCATGGCAAGGAGATATGCAGATGATAGACAAGAACAAGACGAATACGCCGGCGATCGATGCCGCGCCCGCCGCACCCAAGCCTGCGCCTAAGCCGGCACCCAAGCCGCGCGACCCCTACATCCGTGCCGAGAACGAGGACGACGACGGCTACGATCCCTACAGCGATCGCCGCCCCGAGCGCGAGCCCCTCTTCGAAGCCGACCCCTGGCGTTAAGTAGCTCATTTTGGACGGGGCTCTTTTAGCTACTTGGGCTGCTATGTGAGCCAGCATCTAATAGGAGCCGCTAGCCCTGGCCTTTGATGTTCGGCAACAGAAAAACTTGCTTAGCTACTAATCAAGTTACACGTAATCTTGCTCTCCTGCTAATCAAGAATCGATATAATCTTGATTAGCATATAAGCAAGATTGGAGAATCATGGCATTCAACGACTTGGTGGCCCAGAAAATAAAGGACTTTGAGCAACAAGGAGTTCCACGGGTCTTTGAGCGCGACCTTGATCTGGGAAACCCGCAGGAACCCAAGCGCGACAACATCGTAAATCTGATTGTGGGAGCCCGTCGTTGTGGAAAGACGTATCGCCTGTATCAGGAGATGCAGCGGCTTCAGGGTCAAGGTATCGAGCTTGACCGGATGCTTTATTTCAATTTTGAGGATGAGCGCTTGCGTCCGTATGAGCCGTCGCTGCTAGCGGACGTGCTCGATACATTCTATGCGCTATATCCTGCTGCTCGAACCGAGGGTGCCTACATTTTCTTCGATGAAATCCAGGAAATTCCCGAATGGGGTGCGTTTCTGCGGCGTGTGGTCGATACGGAGAAAGCGACCGTCTACGTGACGGGATCTTCTTCTAAGATGCTGTCCTCGGAACTTAAGAGCGAGTTCAGGGGCCGCTCTCTTGTGCGAGAGCTGTTTCCGTTGAGTTTTTCGGAATACGTCCGATATAAGACGGGGAGCGTTCCTGAGCCGGATGCACCCTTTTCATCGAGCGATGCAGCACTGCTTCGACATCATCTGATCGGATATCTTGAGCGGGGGGGATTCATCGCGACGCTAGAGCAGACGCCCGCGGACGCGATTCAGCTGCTACAGGAATATGCGTCGCGAACGGTCGCCATGGACGTCGTTGAGCGCTACGACATCAAGAACCCTCGTTTGGCTTCACTGTTCCTGACGCGGTGTATGGCATCTTCGGCACGAGAGCTGTCAGTGAACAAGGTGTACAACGAGTTCAAAAGCAGGCAGATACCCGTCAGTCGTAATTCGCTCGGCGACTTACTTGAGTATTACGAGGACGCCTACCTGTTGTTTTCGGTGCCGGAGTTCACGCGCTCACTTGCAAATAATGCGCGGTCCGCATCTAAAGTCTACGCTGTCGATCCTGCGATGTTCGGAGCATTCTCTCCCGCATCGGCATTTGATCAGGGCCAGAGGCTCGAGACTGCGGTGTTCAATGCGCTCAGAAGAAGGGCTCCAGCCGTGCGGTCCGGTTCGGTCTGCCGCCTGCTGATCAAAGAGAAGAATAAAAGCCATGAGGTGGACTTTGTGGCCGGGGATGCACTTCTCATGCAGGCTTATAGCCTGATTCAGGTGAGTGCGGATATGGCAAGCGAGAAAACGCGCGAGCGCGAAATTGCCGCGCTTGATGCCTCGATGGCCCAATTCGATCTTGGTGAGTCGACAATCGTTACCATGGATGAGCAGGCCGATATTCCATGCAAACACGGCGTGGTACATGCTGCGCCCGCATGGAAGTGGCTCCTTTCCTAATCGTCTATGGATTTGCGAGGCCAGGACTCAGGTGTCATGGTCCGCTAGTCCTGGGCTTTGATGCTCGGCAGGAGAATCTGGGCGAGGTAGTCGGTCTCAAGTTTGGTCGCGGCGTCGGCTTTGCCGTCTTTGCCGACCAGTACGTTCTTGATCTGGCTATACGTATAGCGGTTGCCGGTCGTAAGCTCGACAAGCTCAATGGCCGTGTCCATGGGGTAGGTTGACACGGGATTCTGCGTCCGTCCGTTGATGGTCTGGGGCACCACGTACGGATAGATGGGGCCGCTGGCGTAGACGGTATAACCGTTGCCTAGGTTGGCCGCACCCAAAACTGTATCGCCCTCATCGGGCGTAAAGCTCTCGCCCTCGCGCACCGCGACGAGCGTCACAATCGGCGTATCGCTGTCGCCGGCAAGATAGATGCATAGCGTGCTGCCATTTTGCCAAGTCTCGACCTTGCCGTACCACTCGACGGGGATATCGAGCTGGTAGAGGTCGGTTGCCTTGTGACGGGCGTCGGCATCACGGGCCGCCTGTGCTTTTTGTGCGCTCACGGCATTGACGGCGGCGTCGCGCCGTGCGGTTGCCGCCTGCTGGAGCACCTTGGCGGTGGCGGCGGAGCTCGCGCCTCCCTCCTCGGCATATTTGGCGGCGGCATCGATCTGGTCGTCGGTTACCGTGTCGGCCGAAGGCACCTTGAGCTTAAAGGCGGCCTGGCTGCTTAGGTCCTGTCCGTCGCTCTTGATCGTGACCTGCGCCTTGGTGGTCGGCACGGTATAGACGGTGCCGTCGGACGCGATGGGGGAGGCGGCAACGGAGAGCGTGTAGTCACCGGGCAGCAGTTTGATGCCACGGCCGTGCTCGTCAACATAGAGTGTTTCGCTCACAGAGGAGCCGTCAGAATCCTGACCGCTCACCTGTACGGGAATCTTGGAGCCGGTGGAACAGTCGAGTCCCGCGGCATGCACGCCAATCTGCACTGACATCATCGTGTGGGCATTGGCGGCGACAGCGGCAGCCTGCTCTTGCTGATATCCGTTCCAGGCTGCGTAGCCTGCGCCGCCGGCGACGAGCGCGACGGCCACAACGCCGGCAACCATCAGGTTGCGGCGCTTGGGCGACATCTTACGATGACGAACCTCGGCCTCGCGTGTCGAGGGAACGGACGGTAGGGGAATATCGCCCATGGCGATGGTCTCGTCCACGGCAGGTGCAGAGCCTAAGCCAGGGAGCTCGCGGGTCAGCGAATCTTCGGCCGGTAAGCCGTCGAGCAGGATGGTTTCCTCGCTCGTGTCGGATTCGGGCTGGTCGTCGGCCTCACATTCGGATTCCTCGTGCCCCGCCTCGTCTTCGGTGGGCGCGGCGCCATCGTCTTTTGCATCCTGATCATCGGGCTGCGCCTCGATTTCCGGCTCATCCTGCACATCAACGCTCGAATCGTCAAACGCAATCTCATCGAGTGAAATTCGGTCTAAGCTCTCCAAGGCCTCAGCGCAAGCTTCTGCATCTTGGGCCGCATCCTCTTGACCCATCGTCTCATCTTTCATATATCCCCCAAGCTCAATATCGGGACAACACTGTACCCAAAAACGGGACCCCATAGAGCCGCCGTATGATTTGAAATCCGATTTTATATATGCGCATGTTTTTGAATAGATGAATAAGACGCAACGACAAAAGCCCCCGGAAAGCGAGTGAAACGCTTTCCGGGGGCTCTGCGAGACATTGGATTGAAAAACCTGGCGGGCGGGCCTATGCCCAAGCGCCAACAGCGACCAACATGTTACTCGGCGTGCGCGTAATCAACCTTGGCGCGGCGAGCGGTAGCCTTCTCCCAATCGCTGGTGCCCTCAAAGACGTCCTGCTTGTAGGGATTGCGGCCGAGCTTCTTGGCACGGTAGACGATGTAGATGATCGCGGCGACGTTGGCGACCAGCGCGGCGATCGAGACCGCGGTAGCGGCGCCGGGGTCGAGCGTGGAGTGGGTCACAAAGATGGACTCCTCCTGGAAGTACGGGAATACCTGGGCAAACATGCACCAAATAGCCAGCGTAAAGGCACGGTTCTGGATCCAGCCGCCCTTGTTCCAGATAAAGGCGGCGACGGTGGGCGCCAGCAGCAGTGCAAAGCCGCAGAACCAGGAGTGGGTGGGCAAGCAGTTGTAGGTGTAGCAGAAGTTCCAGATATCGTAGGCGATGATGTAGACCCAGGTCATGTCGGGCCACAGCATGTCGGTCTTGTCCTCAGAGGCGTAGACACTCCACCAACCGGTCATGCAGAAGATGTTGATGATACCGGCGATGCCGTTGAACACGTTGTTCCAGCCGGCGAGCTGCGTGGCGCCCTCGGAGGTGACCCAGGTGGACTCGCCCAGGACAAAGAAGTGATAGGCGCTCTCAAAGTCGGACACGACGGCGATCATGATGTTGATGGCGACGATCACAAACGGCCACGCGCGGAACCAATGCGCCTTGCCGATCTTGCCCCACTGGTACTTAATGGCAATGAAGCCCCAGCAACCGGCCAGCGCCGCGTATACCTTGGCGTAGTGGAACCAGCTGTTCTGGTACACATGGGTGGGGTTGGTGAGCGCCCACTCGGCACCCTGTGAGACGCCGATGGCGATAGCGACGCAGTAGATGGTCATGGCCAGCGGAGCCACGCCAAAGATGATGGCCGCGCCCAGCTTGGTGCGGCGGCCGACCTCGTTGAGCACGATCAGGCCAATAAAGACCATGGCCCAGCCGGCCCAGTGGATAAGGGTATCGCTACCCCAAACATCGAACAGCATGCTGCTCTCCTTTCACACGCCCGCGGCCCCTCTTCTGATCGCGGGCAGTTTGGCCAAATGTCGTCAGTTCTGGGGCTTGCGCTCCGGATACTTGGCGGTATAGCCCTCGATGTGGAGTGTCGAGGCGATGATTTCCTTGACCGTCTCGTCGGGCACATCGGGGTGCGTGCGGATATACATCAGCAGACCCATGATGAGGGTGTAGAACGTCTCGTAGACATGGTCGATGCGTAGCTCATGATGGGCGACAAAATCCACCACGGTGGTATCGCAGATATACTGCGCCACGCGCTGGACCACGTTGTGCAAAAAGCCGCCGTAGAGCGCGCCACTGCTCGAGGTGAGCGTGCTCGGCAGCTCGTGGCCGCTGGCGACCAGGCGCTTAAAGAGCGGGGCGACGGTGTCGAGCGCGCCTTCGATGTCGCCAACCGTGCGGCTAGCGTTCCAGTGCTCGAGCTCGGAGATAAAACCGTCGATTGCCTCGTCCATGACGGCGGTGACGGCGGCGTCCATGTCGGCGAAGTAGTGGTAGAACAGCGAGCGCGTGCAGCCGGCTCGCTTGGTCACGGCCGATACCGATAGGTGGGACACGCCCAGCTCGGAGCTTACGGTGCGCACGGCATCGAGGATCTCGCGACGGCGTTCGTCGCCCGTCAGGCGCTTTGCCGCGCTATCGGATGCGGGGACGGCATCGACCACAGAGGTACCTGCTGTGTTGTTGCCCATGTTTTGCCGCCTTTCATCCTCTTTTGCCTGACCGTTCGCCTAACAGTCTTGAATATTGTTGACGGTTCGTCAATACTATTTTTGACACAATGTCAACAATGGCGGGTGAACGGCATGGGGGCATGCCCGGCCTGCAAAAAAGAGGGGCGCTGCGGTCTCGCCGGGCTGCGGCAAGAGAAGGGATAACCATGATTCTCAACGGACCGGGGATTAGCTATACCGAGCCCGATATCGGCGCGGAGTTCGTGCCGCCGATACCGGAGCATCCGCGCGAGGCCATCGTCAAACTGTGTGAGCACTGCACCAACCGCCTGTTGCACCGCGACGAGCTGCTGGGCTACGAGTACTGGTCGTTTGCCGAGGCCGCAACCGACGAGCAGGCCGAAGTGCTCTGCAAGATGAAGATGCGCCGTCCCTATACGCTGCCCGAGATGGTCAAGCTCACCGGCATGCCCGAGGCCCAGATCGAAAAAATGCTCGATGACATGAGCTACACGGGTCTGCTCGAGTACAACTGGGAAAACCCCGAGCGCGCCAAGCAGTGGGTGCTGCCCATGCTGGTGCCGGGTTCCGCCGAGTTCCTCAACATGCGCATGAGCCAGCTCGAGGAGCACCCGGTCTATGCCAAGTTCTTTGAGCAGGCGTCCAAGGGACCGCTGTCCAAGGCCACGCCGATGGTGCCGCCCGGTGGTGCCGGCATCGGCATGCATGTCATTCCGGTCGAGAAGGCCATCGATGCCGCGAGCACGTCGGTGCCGATCGAGCATATCGAGCATTGGCTCGACAAATACGATGGCAAATATGCCGCTAGCACCTGCAGCTGCCGTGCGAGCCGTCGCGTGATGGGTGAGGGCTGCGCCGACGACCCCGCCGACTGGTGCATTGCCGTGGGCGATATGGCCGACTATGTGGTCGAGACCGACCGTGGCCATTACGTGACCCGCGACGAGGTTTACGACATTCTGCGCCAGGCCGAGGACAACGGCTTTGTGCACCAGATCACCAACATCGACGGCGAGAACAAGATCTTCGCCATCTGTAACTGCAACGTCAACGTGTGCTACGCCCTGCGCACCTCGCAGCTGTTCAATACGCCCAACCTGTCGCGCTCTGCCTATGTCGCCAAGGTCGAGAAAGACAAGTGCGTGGCCTGCGGTCGCTGCGTTGAGGTATGCCCGGCCGGTGCCGCCAAGCTCGGCCAGAAGCTCTGCAGCAAAAAGGCTGGCGGACAGGTGCCCGAGTATCCGCGCCAGGAGCTGCCCGATGCCACCAAGTGGGACCACACCAAGTGGTCGCCCAACTACCGCAACGACAACCGCATCGAGACGCATGAGTCCGGCACCGCGCCCTGCAAGACGGCCTGCCCCGCGCATGTCGCTGTTCAGGGCTATCTGAAGCTTGCGGCCCAGGGTCGCTATGACGAGGCCCCGGCACTCATCAAGCGCGAGAACCCGCTGCCCGCTATCTGCGGCCGTGTGTGCAACCGCCGCTGTGAGGATGCCTGCACCCGCGGTCGTGTGGACGCCGCCGTGGCTATCGACGAAGTCAAGAAGTTTATCGCCCAGCGCGATCTGGACGCTGCGACCCGCTACGTCCCGCCCGTGGTGACGCCGACGCGCGCTGGCGGCTTCGACCAGAAGATTGCCATCATCGGTGCCGGCCCGGCCGGTCTGTCCTGCGCTTTCTATCTTGCCGAGAAGGGCTACAAGCCCGTCGTGTTCGAGAAAAACGAGCGCCCGGGTGGCATGCTCACCTACGGCATTCCCAGCTTTAAGCTGCAGAAGGACGTTATCGAGGCCGAGGTCGAGATCATTCGCCTGATGGGTGCCGAGTTCCGCTATGGCGTGGAAGTCGGCCGTGACGTGACGCTCGATGAGCTGCGCACGCAGGGTTTTAAGGCCTTCTACGTGGCTATTGGCTGCCAGGGCGGCCGCCTTGCCGACATTCCGGGCGAGGACGCCGAGGGTGTGACCGTGGCCGTCGACTTTTTGCGCGAGGTCAACAGCGGCAAGATTGACGCGCTGCCCGGCCGCACCATCGTGGTGGGCGGCGGCAACGTGGCCATCGACGTTGCCCGCAACGCCTGCCGTCTGGGTTCCGAGCACGTTGAGATGTTCTGCCTGGAGAGCGAGGCCCAGATGCCTGCCAGCGAGGAGGAGCGTCGCGAGGCCATTGAGGACGGCGCGCACATTAGCTGCGGCTGGGGCCCCAAGGAGATTCACCTGGACGAGGCCGGTCGTGTGTGCGGTATCACCTTCAAGCGCTGCACGCGTGTCTTTGACGACGAGGGTCGTTTTGCGCCCGAGTATGACGAGAACGACTTGCGCCGTGTCGATGCCGACCGTGTCGTCATGTCGATTGGCCAGTCCATTGTGTGGGGCGACCTGCTGGCTGGCTCCAAGGTGGAGCTCGGCCGCGGCCAGGGTGCCCTTGCCGATCCGCAGACGTACCAGACCGCCGAGCCCGACATCTTTGTGGGCGGCGACGTCTACACTGGCCCCAGCTTTGCCATCGATGCCATTGCCGCCGGTCACGAGGCCGCGGTGTCCATCCATCGCTTTGTGCAGCCGGGCTCCACGCTCACCATCGGCCGCAACCAGCGCCGCTACACCGCGCTCGACCGCAACGACGTTGTGCTCGAGAGCTACGACAACGCGAGCCGCGAGGTTGCGCATGTGGACCGCGAACGCGAGAAGGCTGCGCCGTTTAGCGAGTATGTTGAGACCTTTACCGAGGAGCAGGTGCGCGCCGAGACCGCCCGCTGCCTGGGCTGCGGCGCCTCGATCGTCGACCCCAACAAGTGCATTGGCTGCGGCCTGTGCACCACCAAGTGCGCATTCGACGCCATCCATCTTGATCGCGATCGCCCCGAGTGCTCCACGATGGTTAAATACGAGCAAAAGCTCCCAAGCCTGGGCAAGTACGCACTCAAGCGTGCCATTAAGATCAAATTCGGGAAGAAGTAAGAAACGCAACAAGCAGGAGAACGGCGCAGAGAGCGGTTGGACAGCGAGCGAGTCCCAGGCGTGGCGAGGTGCCTTGAAAGAGGAGGGCATAGGGCTTTTGCCCATGCCCGACGATTGAAAGGCAGATCGCCCGTCTGGGGCTCGCGCAGCGTCAAGCCGACCGCCGTTCGGTAGAACGGCGGAAGGAATTAAAAGTGCACGAGCTCGGGATTGTTTATCACATCATTCGTGATGTCGAGAATGTGGCGCGCGCCAATGGCGTGAGTCGCGTTTCGAGCGTGACGCTGCTCCTGGGCGAGGTCTCGGGCGTCGTTCCCGATCTGCTGCTTGATGCTTGGCGCTGGGCGGCAGATAAAAAGCCTATCACGCAGGGCGCGGAGCTTATTGTGGAGCCTGTCGAGGCCGTGACGCATTGCGAGGCGTGCGGCTGCGACTACGCGACGGTCGAGCACGGCAAGACCTGCCCCCATTGCGGTAGCGGCGAGACCTATCTGCTGCAGGGCCAGGAGGTCATGATCAAGCAGATCGAGACCCCCGACGAGGACCCGACAGACGCTGCCCCCGACGGCCTATCCGATGCCCCCGATGCCGTCGACGCCGCCAACCCCCTCCACATCGCCTAACTTAGTCGTTGGGGACGTTCTTAAACGACTAGTCATTAAAGAACGTCCCCAACGACTACTTTCCTAGAGCATATTCCTTACCATTAGTCAAGCACCATCTGTTTAAACGAAATAGCCTCAACCCGAGCACATTTGTGTCTGTTTAAAACCGGCAATAATGAACAGCGTGCTCAATTCGGTCATGTAAATAGATCAGCTATCAATCCTCAGCAGCAAATCAGCCAAAATACTGGAATGTAATCAGCTTGTAACAAAACAAGACGTTTAAACAAATAATGCTACCTTTTGCAGTTTTTCGAACAATTCTGCTGTATTTGCAGCTATACTCCATAACTGTCGTGTAGGAATTACGTAGACAAAAAGGAGGTTATGTGATGGTAAGTATTGTTCTTGCTAGCCATGGTGACTTGGCGGCTGGAATCAAGCAGACGGGCTCGATGGTCTTTGGCGATCAGCCGTCTGTTGCCGTGGTCTCGCTCGAGCCGAGCATGGGCCCCGACGACTTCCGTGCCAAGGTCGAGGAGGCAATCGCTTCCTTCGAGGACCAGGAGCAGGTGCTCTTCCTCGTTGATCTGTGGGGCGGCACGCCGTTCAATCAGATCAGCGGGCTCATCGAGGGCCACGATTCCTGGGCTATCGTCACCGGTGTCAACCTGCCTATGCTCATCGAGGCATATTCGCAGCGCTTTGACGCAAAGAACACTGCACATGCGATCGCAAAACATCTCGTGACTGAGGCTAAGGCCGGCGTGCGCGTCAAGCCCGAGTCTCTGGAGCCCGAGGAGAAGAAGCCGGCTGCGGCCGCCGCTGCTCCTGCGGGTGCCATTCCTCCGGGAACGGTGATCGGCGACGGGCACATCAAGATCGCCCACGTCCGTATCGACACGCGTCTGCTGCATGGTCAGGTGGCCACCACGTGGACCAAGCAGATCAACCCCAACCGCATCATCGTGGTCTCCGACGGCGTTGCTCACGACGAGCTCCGCAAGACCATGATCGAGCAGGCTGCCCCTCCGGGAGTCCACGCCAACGTCGTGCCCATCAAGAAGATGGCCGAGGTCGTCAAGGACACGCGCTTTGGTGACACCAAGGCGATGCTGCTGTTCGAGAACCCGCAGGATCTGCTCAGGGCCATCGAGGCCGGCGTCGACATCAAGGAAGCCAACATCGGTTCCATGGCCCACTCCAAGGGCAAGGTCGTCGTCACTAACGCTGTCGCTATGGGCGATGACGATGTCAAGACCATCGAGGCTCTCAAGGCCAAGGGCGTCAAGTTCGAGGTCCGCAAGGTTCCTTCGGATTCCTCCGAGGATCTCGACGCCATGTTGAAGAAAGCTAAGGCCGAACTGGCCGCTCAAGCATAGTAAAGGAGGGTCCGATACATGTCTGCAATCACTATTCTGCTTGTTGCGATTGTCGCGTTGCTTGCCGGTATGGAAGGCATTCTGGATGAGTTCCAGTTCCATCAGCCGCTCGTGGCATGCACGCTTATCGGTCTCGTAACCGGTCACCTTCAGGAGGGCATCCTCCTGGGCGGTTCGCTCCAGATGATGGCCCTTGGCTGGGCTAACGTCGGCGCCGCCGTCGCGCCTGACGCCGCTCTGGCCTCGGTCGCTTCTTCGATCATCATGGTGCTCGCCCTCAACGGTGGCGCCACCGATTCGGCCAAGGCCGTTACCGCCGCCATCGCCGTCGCCGTCCCGCTGTCGGTCGCTGGTCTGTTCCTGACCATGATCTGCCGTACCCTGGCTACCGCTATGGTTCACGGCATGGACGCCTGCGCCGAGAAGGGCGACTTCGCCGGCATCGAGCGTTGGCAGTACGCCGGCATCCTCATGCAGGGTGTTCGTATCGCCATCCCGGCAGTACTTCTGTGCATCATCCCGGCCGAGGCTGTTACCAACGCGCTTAACGCTATGCCCGATTGGCTGTCCGGCGGCATGGTCGCTTCCGTCGGTTACGCCATGGTCATCAACATGATGGCCACCAAGGAGACCTGGCCGTTCTTCATCCTCGGCTTTGTCCTTGCTGCCATCCCTCAGCTCACGCTGATCGCCCTTGGCCTCATCGGCATCTCCCTTGCCCTCATCTACCTTGGCCTTAAGGATCTGGCCAAGCAGGGTGGCGGCATGGGCGGTGGCTCCGGTGACCCGCTCGGCGACATTCTGAACGATTACGAGTAGGAGGGGAGTGATACATATGGCAGAGAACAAGATTCAGCTCACCAAGGCTGACCGTAAGAAGGTTTGCTTCCGTCATCAGTTCCTTCAGGGCTCGTGGAACTACGAGCGTATGCAGAACGGCGGCTGGTGCTTCGCAATGATCCCTGCGATCAAGAAGCTCTACACCAGCAAGGATGACCAGATTGCCGCTCTTAAGCGCCACCTGGAGTTCTATAACACCCACCCCTATGTTTCCGCCCCCGTCATTGGCGTTACCCTCGCCCTCGAGGAGGAGCGCGCCAACGGTGCTCCGATTGACGACGTCGCCATTCAGGGCGTCAAGGTCGGTATGATGGGCCCGCTCGCCGGCGTCGGCGACCCCGCCTTCTGGTTCACCCTTCGCCCGATTCTGGGCGCACTGGGCGCTTCCCTGGCCCTGTCCGGCAGCATCGCCGGTCCGCTGCTGTTCTTCTTCGCGTGGAACATCATCCGTTACGCCTTCCTGTGGTACACGCAGGAGTTTGGCTACAAGGTCGGCTCCTCCATCGCCAAGGACCTCTCCGGCGGTCTGATGGGCAAGGTCACCGAGGGCGCTTCCATCCTGGGTATGTTCATCATCGGCGCCCTGGTCGAGCGCTGGGTGTCCATCTCCTTTACCCCGATCGTCTCCAAGGTCACGCAGTCCGCTGGCGCCTATATCGACTGGGCTAATCTGCCCGCCGGCGCCGAGGGCGTCAAGCAGGCATTGACGATGTACAGCTCTGTCGGTGCCACCGCACTCGACCCGGTGAAGGTCACCACGCTTCAGGCCAACCTCGATCAGCTCATCCCCGGTCTTGCCGCCGTGTGCCTGACTCTCTTGGTCTGCAAGCTCCTCAAGAAGAAGGTCAGCCCGATCGTCATCATCCTGGCTCTCTTTGCCGTCGGCATCATCGGTCGCGTCTGCGGCTTCATGTAAGCACGCTTCGGCTTAAGACCGAGAGTTGCTAGGCAAGGGCTTTTGAGCCATTGAAACGGACCGCACCCGGTGGGTACACTGGATGCGGTCCGATTGTTTTTATTGGAGGGCGAGGCGCGTATGGCGCAATCTCAGAACAGCACGGTCGATTTGGCAACGCCGGCAACCTGCCTGATGGGGCTTACCAGTCACGGTAACGTGATGGTGGGCAATAAGGCGTTTGAGTACTATAACGAGCGTAATCCCGAGGATTATATCCAAATCCCGTGGGACGAGGTCGACTATATTGCCGCCGAGGTTTTGCGCGGCACCAAGAAGATTACGCGTTTTGCCATCTTTACCAAAGAGAATGGCCACTTTACGTTTTCGACGCGCAATGACAAGGAAACGCTTCGCGCGGTGCGTAAGTACATTGACGAGGACAAGCTCGTTCGTTCGCCCGACTTTATCGATGTGACGGCTAAGGGCGCCAAGAGCATCCCCTCCGTCATCAAAAGCCTCTTCCATAAAGGCGACTAGTCGCCTGGGACGTTCTTAAACGACTAGTCATTAAAGAACGTCGCAGACGACTATCTCGAAGAGTGGCTATGCGCTGCATGGTAGTGGCGCAAATCTGCTACACTAGTACAACATGCCTCCGTAGCTCAGGGGATAGAGCACCGCTCTCCTAAAGCGGGTGTCGACGGTTCGAATCCGCCCGGGGGCACCAGGAAAACCTAAAACCAAAGAGCCACCCCGCTGTGTTGTGGGGTGGCTCTTTTTAGAGGGGGCTCCTT
>CAUDZT010000014.1 GCA_958453935.1 uncultured Collinsella sp.
AATAAAAAAACCGCCCCGTATGGAGCGGTTTTGCCCTTTATATATCGAGCGCCTCGGCCATCGCTGCCGTAGTGATTGCCGTGGTTCCACAGCAACTGCCCACCATTGCGGCACCGGCATGTCTCCATTCGATGCATGCGCGCGCGAAAGCTTCGGGGTTCTCGTGCCATACGGGGCCATCCTGAGTCTGGACCGGATCGCCCACGTTGGGACGCACCGTGACGGGAGTAGTCGCCGATGCAACCATCCTGGGCACCGCCGCGTTCGCGGCCGCAAGCGAACAGCAATTAACACCAACCGAGTTTGCGCCGTGTTTTTCGGCGTACAAAACGGCTGCCTCGATATTGAGGCCATCGCCCAACAGGTCGCCTTTGTCATCAACGACAAAACTCACCAGGACAGGCATGCCGTCAGCGGCATCTCGAGCGCCGGCAAGCATGGGCTGCAAATTACGGATAGACGTCACCGTCTCGATCAGCAGACCATCAACACCAGCATTGAGTAAGGCGTGCGCCTGTTCGCGCGCAATGCCTCGGATCTCACGAAACTCGGCAGAGTCCTCGGCAAACCACTCAATACCGATCGGACCCATCGAGCCCAGCAGCAGCTGAGGGTGCGCCTGGCGGGCATCGTCGACGGCCCCGCGATTGACCTCCGCCACGGACGGCGCAATCTGGTCGTGCGTGAGGGCATAGCTTGATGCCTGAAAGGTATTGGTAATGAGTACCTGCGCGCCGGCGGCGACATACAAGCGATGGATACGAGAAACGGTCTGCGGCTCTGCCAGATTCCAAAACGCCGGTGGAATATCGGCGGCATCGTACTCACTCAACAGAACACTGCCCATGGGGCCCTGCGCCAACAAGGTCTCGCTCGACAAGCGGCGCGTAAGTTCCTCGGCACCAAAGCGGTTGTAATAACTCGTATCCATATATATCCCGCTATTCCTCGACGCTGATTCCCTGCTTTTCGAGATAGGCGAGCCAGCGGCTCATCGTGTCCTCGGATAGCGCATGCTCCATCATGCAGGCCTCGGAATCGGCTCGCTCAAATTCGACACCGAGCTCCTGAACCAAAAACGTGCGGATGAGGCGATGACGGTACCAGATAGCCGTGCCAACCTCGCGGCCGCGATCGGTCAGGATTACCTTGCCATAGTGCGATTGCTCGACAAGCTCGGATGCCTTGAGCGCCGAAACCGCTTTATTGACCGATGCCTTGGAGACGCCAAGGCGCTGCGCGATGTCGACCGATCGCACGCCGTTGGTTTCCCCCTCTTCGCTTTCAATGCGAACCATGCACTCCAAGTAGTCTTCGTTCGCCACCGTCAGATGTAGTTCGCGCGAGCTATTTGTCGTATCCATGATCTTCCGTCCCTTCTGCATTCAATGGCTGATTCTACCCCATCCAAGCGTCGCGGTATGCCGTGGCATACCGTGCTAGAGTTCTTGTTGCACACGACGACCAAGATTGGAGCGGTCTTTATGGAAAACACCACCACGAACCCCGATGTCCTCGAGCGCTTTTTGCGCTACGTCCAGATCAACACGCAGTCCGAGGATGCAAACTGCGACCAGGTACCCTCGAGCGCCGTTCAGTTTGACCTTGCCAACGTGCTGGCTGAAGAGCTGCGCGAGCTTGGTGCGGAAGATGCCCACGTGACCGAGCACGCCTATGTCTGCGCGCATATCCCCGCAAGTGCGGGCGCTGAGGACAAGCCCGCCCTGGGCCTGATCGCCCATCTCGACACCACCGAAGTTGCACCGGGCGCCGGCGTGAAGCCACACATCGTACACTACGAAGGCGGCGACCTGGTCTGCGGCACGGTTGACGGTAAGCCCGTTGCCATGAGTACTGCCAAGCTTCCCGCCCTGAACGACCTCGCGGGTGAGGACCTGGTCTGCAGCGATGGCACCACGCTGCTGGGCGCGGACGACAAGGCAGGCGTCGCCGAGATCATGTCGCTTGTCGCGCGTATCGCTCAGGACCCCTCTCTGCCCCATCCCGCACTCGGCATTTGCTTCTGCCCTGACGAGGAGATCGGTCACGGAGCCGAGCTGTTGGATATCGATACCTTTGGCTGCAAGTACGCCTACACGGTCGACGGCGGCCCCATCGGCGAGCTGGAGTGGGAGTGCTTTAACGCCGCCGAGGCGACCGTCCGCTTTGAGGGCCAGTCCATCCACCCGGGCGACGCCAAGGGCCGTATGGTCAACGCAGGCAATCTGTTCTGCGACTTCAACGCGTTGCTCCCCTACGTGCAGCGCCCGGAGTATACGGAAGGCTACGAGGGCTTTTATCACCTTGAGGGTGTATCTGCGACCGTCGATCACGCCACAGCGCGCTATATCGTCCGCGACCATGACGCCGCCAAGTTCCAGCAGAAACTCGACCTTATTGATGCCGCCGCCTCGATGCTCAACCAGCGTCTGGGTGAGGAGCGCGTGACGGTCGAGATTAAGCAGCAGTATCGAAATATGGCCGAGATCGTTTGTGACTTTCCCGAGCTTATTGATGTTGCCAAGGAAGCCTACCTTGCCTGCGGCGTTGAGCCCCAAGTGCTGCCGATTCGCGGCGGCACCGACGGCGCGCAGCTGTCGTTCCGCGGTCTGCCCTGCCCCAACCTTTCCACCGGCGGCTATTGCTACCACGGCGTCAACGAATTCGTCCCGGTCAGTTCGCTCGTCAAGATGACCGACGTGCTCCAGGAGCTCGTCTCCCGCTTTGCATAAGCCTGGCTGCACAAGTCCAAAAGACGAATCGCCCCGTCCTCAACCGAGAACGGGGCGGTTTTTGATACAAGGGGAGTAGTCAACATCGCAGGTTGAGCCAACGTCAGCGAGCGACGTCCAAGGCGAACAAGTTGGCATGAAAAAGGCAGGGCATTGACCTTCTGGTCATGCCCTGCCTTTTGAATGACAAATTGTCGCCTTGGGCGGCGCGCAGCGTCGAGCCGTTACGGCGTTTGGTAAAACGCCGTAACTTAGTAGTTGGCTTCGTAGCCGTTGCCGTCGCCGGTGGGCTCTTCGTAGTAGTCCGAATCGCTCGAATCGCTTGAGCCATCGGAATCGTCAGAGCTGACCGATGAGGTTGCGGTACCGTTTGCGTAGTCGTCAGACGTGTTGTTGTTCAGGTCGCCGATCGTAGAGCTGGAACCGTCGGAAAGACCCATGGTGTTGGGACCCTTGGGATCCTTGCCGGCATCGACGCGCTCCATCATTTCCTTGAGCTCGTCCTCGTAGACAAAGACGTAGCTCACACCGTCGATCATGGTGCTGTCGTCGGCGTACGAGGGCAGGTTGGCCGAGTAGATACCGTCGACATCCATACCGCGCATGGCATTGACCGTAGCCACGATATCCTGAACGCTCATATCGGTTACGAGCATATCGGACAGCGAATTAACCAGGCCAAAGATCTTCGTGGCATCGAAGTTATTGAGAATCTGGTTGGCAAGGGCGCCAAGCACCTGACGCTGGTGGCGCATGCGCGTGTAATCGCCGTCGGCATAGGTGTAGCGGCAGCGGGCATAGGTAAGGGCGGTGGCACCGTCCATATGCTGCTGGCCAGCGGTAATCTTAATATCCAGGTGCTCGGGGTCGTCAACATCATCGGTTGCGTTAATGTCGATACCGCCAACCGAATCAATCAGCGCCTGCATACCGTCGAAGCTGACCTCGGCATAGTGGGAGATCTGAACACCGCACAGCTCGTTGACCGCCTCGACCATGGCCTCGGCGCCGCCAACGGTATGGCAGGCGTTGATCTTCATGGTCTCGCCCTTGTACTCGACCTTGGTGTCGCGCGGAACGGAAATGAGCGTCGCCTGCTTTTGCGTGGGGTCGATGCGAGCCAGGATAATCGAGTCGGCACGATACGTATCCTCGCCCGGACGGCCGTCGGTGCCAAGAAGCAGCACGTAGAACGGATCCTTTGCCTCATCGGTGTCAACCAGAACCCGACGCAGATTGTCGGTAATGACATTAGAATCGCCGAGCTTGCCCATAATGGTGGCAAACCACAGGCCGGCAGCGGTAGTGGCACTCAGCAGCACGCCAAGCACGACAATGAGCGCGACGTGACGAATCGTGTGGCTACGGCGGCGTTGACGAGCGCGCTCGGAATAGCGAGCCACGTTATCGCGACTGTAGATCTTGGCCTGCGCACCAGTTGAGGGTCTTCGGGTGGTGGTATCCGCGAGGGGCTTTTTATTAAACATAGGCAACCTGTATTAGTAGATGACGGGATCGGGGACGGTAGCATGCTCGACATGCGCGCCAAGCGCCTGCAGCTTTTCGACAAACTGCTCGTAGCCGCGCTTGATGTGATGGATAGCCGAAACCTCGGTCGTCCCGTCGGCGATCAAGCCCGCTACGACGAGGGCCGCTCCGCCGCGCAGATCGGGCGAGGTAACCTGTGCACCCGAGAAGCCCTTGACGCCATGAATCATGGCATGATGGCTCTCGATACGAATGTCGGCACCCATGCGCACCAGCTCAGAGGCAAACATAAAGCGATTCTCGAAGATGTTTTCGGTAATAACGGAACTGCCGTCGGCAAGGGCGGAGAGCACCATAATCTGCGCCTGCATGTCGGTCGGGAAACCGGGGAACGGAAGCGTCTGGATGTCGACCGGCTTGATACGCTCGGCACGGTTCACATGGACGCCATCCTCGACGCGCTCGCAGTCGATACCCATGAGCTCCATCTTCTTGAGCACCATGCCCAAGTGAATGGGGCAAAAGCCCGTGACATCGACACCGCGATCGTCGGCCATCAACGCACCGGCAACGATAAAGGTACCGGCCTCGATGCGGTCGCCCACCACGCGATGGGTAACGGGATGGAGCTCTTCCACGCCTTCGATAGTCACGACGGGCGTACCGGCGCCAACAATCTTGGCGCCCATTTCGTTGAGCATGTTGGCGAGATCGACGATCTCGGGCTCGCGGGCGGCATTGTCGATAACCGTGGTGCCCTGTGCGCGCACAGAGGCCATGATGAGGTTCTCGGTCGCACCGACGCTGGCGAACTCGAGCGTGACGGTGGTACCGCGCAGACCTTGGGGCGCATTTGCGTTGATGTAACCGTGGGCGGTATCGAACTCAACGCCCAGGGCCTCAAGACCAAGAATGTGCATATCGATCTTGCGAGCACCCAGGTTGCAGCCGCCCGGCATGGCGATCTTGGCGCGATGGAAGCGACCCAGCAGGGGTCCCATGACGGCGGTGGAAGCACGCATCTTGGCAACGAGCTCGTAGGGGGCCTCCCAAGAATCGGCCTGAGAGGTATCGATCTCGAGCGTGTGCTCGTCGAGAACATCGATCGTAGCGCCCATGCCCTTGAGCACCTTGCCCATCACGTGGACATCGGAAATATCGGGCACGTTCTGCAGCGTCGTCTTGCCCGGCGCCAGAAGCGTTGCCGCCATGAGTTTGAGCGCGGAGTTCTTGGCGCCCGAGACGGGCACGGAGCCTCCGATGGCATGGCCACCCTCAACGCGGATAATATCCAAGGTCTACCCTTTCAAAAAGCATGCCCGGGGTGGCTGGGCCATCCCGGGCATGATGTGTTCGCAAATGGTCGAACGTTAAATCGTTTGACTATTGGGCAAGCTTGAGCTTACACCATGCGATTTCATTATAGAGGTAGGCGCGGCGTGCATCATCCTCCGACAAATTACCCAGCTTCTCTTCAAAACCTTGAATATCAGCTTTAAGCTTGTCGGCATCGACGGTCGCCAGATCGCAAGCGCGCTCGGCGAGAACGGTCACGACATCGTCCGCAACCTGGGCATAGCCGCCGGCCACGGCAAACGTGTGGTCGACAGTGCCCATGGCCTTATCGGAAACGCGAACGTAACCGCGGTCGATCGTGCAGATCTCGCTGGAGTGAGCAGGCAGAATGCCAAACTCGCCATCCGTGGACGGAATCGACACAAACGCAGCGTCGCCCTCATAGGCGCAGCTCACGGGGCACACGATGCGGATACGCATAACCTACTTCTCCCCCATCTTGCGGGCGCGCTCGCGCACGTCCTCAATCGTGGAAGCATAGCGGAAAGCCTGCTCGGGCAGGTCATCGGCCTTGCCGTCGACAATCTCGGCGAAAGAGCGGACGGTATCCTCGACGCGGACGTAGACACCGGGATTGCCGGTGAACTTCTCGGCGACGTGGAAGGACTGCGAGAGGAACTGCTGAATCTTACGGGCACGGTTGACCGTAAGGCGCTGCTCCTCGGACAGCTCGTCCATACCCAGAATGGCGATGATGTCCTGAAGGTCGGAGTACTCCTGCAGGAGCTCCTGGACCTTGACGGCGACACGGTAGTGCTCCTCGCCGACGATCGAGGGATCGAGAGCGTCGGAGGAAGACGCGAGCGGGTCGATAGCCGGGAACAGGCCGAGCGACGAAATGCTACGCGAAAGAACCGTGGTAGCGTCGAGGTGCGTAAACGTCGTGGCAGGCGCCGGGTCGGTCAGGTCGTCTGCGGGGACGTAGACAGCCTGGACGGAGGTAATGGAGCCCGTCTTGGTCGAGGTAATGCGCTCCTGGAGGTCGCCCATCTCGGTTGCCAGCGTGGGCTGGTAACCAACGGCGGACGGCATACGGCCCAGCAATGCGGAAACCTCGGAACCTGCCTGGGAGAAGCGGAAGATGTTGTCGATGAACAGCAGAACGTCCTGGCCACGATCGCGGAAGTACTCAGCGGTGGTAAGGCCGGCCAGACCGATGCGCAGACGCGCTCCGGGCGGCTCGTTCATCTGACCATAGACCAAGCAGGTCTTGTCGATAACGCCAGACTCGCTCATCTCGAGGAACAGGTCGGTGCCCTCGCGGGTACGCTCGCCGACGCCGGTGAACACCGAGGTGCCGCCGTGCTCCTGGGCGAGGTTGTTGATGAGCTCCTGAATCAGAACGGTCTTGCCGACGCCGGCGCCGCCGAACAGGCCCGTCTTGCCGCCACGGATGTAGGGCTCGAGCAGGTCAACAGCTTTGATGCCGGTCTCGAAGATCTCGGTCTTGGTGGTGAGCTCGTCGAAACGGGGCGCTGCATGGTGGATGGGGTAGAACTCCTCCACCTCGGGCATGGGCTTGCCGTCGACGGGCTTGCCCATGACGTTCCAAATGCGGCCGAGCGTCTTGGGGCCAACGGGCATCTTCATGGGCTCACCGGTATCGGTGGCGATGAGGCCGCGCTGCAGGCCGTCGGTCGAGGACATGGCGACCGTGCGGACGACGCCGCCCGGAAGCTGGCTCTCGACCTCGAGGATCGTGCTCAGATGACCGATCGGGGTCTCGGCCTCGACCGTGAGCGCGTTGTAGATCGGGGGCACCGCGCCGTCAAACTTGACGTCGACGACAGGGCCGATGATTCGCACGATGCGACCATCACCGGCGGTCGTCTTCTTGGTGGCTTCCTCGACCGCAAGCTTTACGGTGTTATTAGCCATTACTGTTCCTCCAATGCTGAGGCTCCGCCGACGATCTCGTTAATCTCGGTCGTGATCGAAGCCTGGCGCACGCGACTATACGTGCGGGTAAGGGTCGAGATGATCGCGGTGGCGTTTTCCGTCGCGGAGTGCATGGCCTTGCGGCGTGCACCCTGCTCGGCAGCCGCCGAATCGATCAGGGCCTGGTAGATGACCGTCAGGATATAAGACGGCACAAGCTTGCCGAGAACATGCTCGGGAGAAGGCACGAACTCGAACGTGGACGAGATGCGCTTAGGGGCGTCGGTCTCGTTCTTACGCGGACCGTGGGCCATAGCGATCATCTCGGGGTCGAGCGGCAACAGATGCTCAACGCGAAGCTCCTGATCCACGCGGTTCTTTGCGTGGTGGTAGACAAGCTCGACACGGTCAAGCTCACCGGCACGATACGCATCGCAGATATGAGAGGAGATCATGCGGGCCTGATTGAAATCGGGCTCAGAGGAGTTGCCCTCAAAGTGCATGACGACGTTTGCGCGGTCACGGAAATACGTGGCCGGCTTACGCCCGCACGCGATGATCTCGCACTCGATGCCGTCGTTCGCCCAAGAAGCGGCGAGCTTTTCGGCCGTGCGCTCCACCGTCGTATTGAAACCGCCGGCAAGGCCGCGGTCCGAGGCAATAACGACAATCAGGCCATGCTTGACGCTCTCATGCTTCTGCAGCATGGGATCGGTGCCCGAACAGGAGGCGTCGCCGGCGACCGTCAACATGACGTCGGTCAGCGCCTCCTTATAGGGCTCGGCCTGCTTGGAGCGATCGAGGGCACGACGGATCTTGGCCGTAGAGACCATCTCCATCGTGCGCGTGATCTGCTTGGTCGTGGTAACCGAGGAGATTCGCTTCTTAATGTCGCGAAGGTTGGCCATGGGGCTTAGTTCTCCTCTGATCCAGAAACATCCGAATGGTGCTTGGCCATGAACTGCTGCTTGAAGTCGCCGATGACGCGCAAGAGCTCAGCCTTGGTGTCATCATCGATCTTCTTGGCGCGAACCTTGTCGAGCAGCGAGCCAAAGCCATTGTCCATGTACTCGATGAGCTCGGCACGGAAAGGCAGCACGTCGGCGATCTCCAGGTCATCCAGGAAGCCCTCATTGCCAGCGAACAGCGTAACGATCTGCTCGCCAACCTCAAACGGCTTGTAACGCGGCTGCTTCAGGAGCTCGGTCATGCGAGCACCATGGGTCAGCTGCTTCTGAGTAGCCTCGTCGAGGTCGGAGCCGAACTGCGTAAAGCCAGCGAGCTCCTGGTACGAAGCGAGGTCCAGGCGAAGGTTGCCGGCAACCTGCTTCATAGCCTTGGTCTGCGCATCGCCACCGACGCGGGACACGGAGATGCCCACGTCGACTGCCGGGCGCTGACCCTGGAAGAAGAGCTCGGACTGCAGGTAGATCTGACCATCGGTAATGGAAATGACGTTGGTCGGAATGTAGGCCGAGACGTCGCCGTCCTGGGTCTCGATGATCGGCAGTGCCGTCATGGAGCCGTAACCGTTCTTCTTGGACATCTTGACGGCACGCTCGAGCAGACGAGAGTGCAGGTAGAAGATGTCGCCAGGATAGGCCTCGCGTCCGGGCGGACGATGCAGCGTCAGCGACATCTGACGGTAGGCCACAGCCTGCTTGGACAGGTCGTCGTAGATGACGAGCACGTGGCCGCCGGGGTTGGTCTCGCTGGCGGGCTTGCCGTCCTCGCCGTTGTACATGAAGAACTCGCCGATAGCGGCACCGGCCATAGGCGCGATGTACTGCATAGGGGCGGAATCGGCAGCGGTGGCCGAAACGATGATGGTGTAGTCGAGCGCACCGTGCTGAGCGAGGGTCTCGCGGATGTTGGCAACCGTGGAGGCCTTCTGGCCGATGGCGACATAGATGCAGACCATGCCCTTGCCGCGCTGGTTGAGGATAGCGTCGATGGCGATGGCGGTCTTACCGGTCTTACGGTCGCCGATGATGAGCTCACGCTGACCGCGGCCAATAGGCACCATGGAGTCGATAGCGAGCAGACCGGTCTGAACCGGCTCGCACACCGGGGTACGATCGATGACGCCGGGAGCCTTGAACTCGATGGGGCGACGGTGCGTGGCGACGATGTCGCCCAGGCCGTCGATGGGCTGGCCGAGCGGATTGACGACGCGGCCGAGCATGGCACGGCTCACGGGGATATCCATAATGCGGCCAGTGGTGCGGCACTCGTCGCCTTCCTTGATGGAGTCGACGGCACCGAACAGAACGGCGCCGACCTCGTCACGGTCAAGGTTCTGGGCAAGGCCGAAGACGGTCTCACCGGTATCGGAGCTCTTGAACTCCAGAAGCTCGCCTGCCATGGCACTCTTGAGGCCGGAGACGCGCGCGATGCCGTCGCCTACCTCGTCGACCGTTGAAACCTCATGCGTATCGACCGTCGCGGAGAGGCTCGTGAGCTGCTCCTGCAGTTTCTTGGCGATATCCTGGGCATTGAGGGTTTCGGACATTAGGCTTCACCTCCGTACGAATTAGCAGAGTTTGCGAGGGTCTCCTGCGCGATGCGCAGCTGCGTCTTGACGGAAATGTCACGACGCTCGCCGCGGGCCTCGAGCACCAGGCCGCCCACGATAGACGGGTCAACCTGCTCGATAAGGAATACCTTGCGGCCGAAGTCCTGCTCGCATTTCTTAGTGATGGTTTGACGCAGCTCGTCGTCGAGCGGGATCGCCGTGGTGACGGTCACGCCCACTACATCCTCGTCTTCCTCGGCAACATACTTAAAGGCAGCTGCCACCTTGGGAAGAAGGTCGAGCTGGTCGCGCTTGGACATGGTGTCGAGCACGGCGATGATCTCGGGGCTGGCAGAAGCCAAGCGCTCGATCATCTCGAGGTCCTCGAACACATGGTTCTCGGCCTTAGCGGCTTCCAGAAGGGAGCGCGCGTAGGTCTCGAGCACCTTGTCCTGATAGCGGCTAGTCGGCATTCAGGCTACCTGCTTCCTGGATGTAGCGCTCGATGAGCTTCTTCTGCTCGGCATCGTCCTCGAGTGCCTCGCCCACGATCTTGGTGGCGACGGCAACGGACAGGTCGGCGATGGAGCTCGCGGCACCGGCGTAAATGGACTTGCGCTCGTCCTCGACGGTCGTATGGGCCTTGGCGATGATCTCCTCGGCCTCCTTGTGAGCAGCCTCGATGATACGGGCGCGCTCGGACTCGGCGTCCTTACGGGCCTCGAGAACGATGTCGGCAGCCTGACGACGGGCGTCGGTGACGATCGAGTCGGACTCAGCGCGCTTGGCGATAGCCTCCTGCTTGGTCTTCTCGGCCTCGTCGAGGCTCTCCTCGATCTTCTTGCCGCGCTCCTCCATGGTTTTCATGATGCCCGGCAGGGCGACCTTGGCCAGCACGATCCAGATAATCAGGAAGGCGATAAGCGCCGGGATGAACTCCGCCATCTTAGGGATGAGGATGTCCGCACCGGCAGCGCCGTCCTCGGCGAACGCGGAAACCGGCATGAGCAGCGCGGCCGCGGACGCGGAGAGTGCGATCGCGCTCTTCTGGGATGAAAGATTCATACTTGACGCTCCGTGCTATTTAACGATCAGCGCGACAACGAAGCCGATCAGAGCCAGAGCCTCGCCGAAGGCGGAGCCCATAATGAAGACGGTGAACACGCGGCCCTGGACCTCAGGCTGACGGGCCATAGCACCCGTAGCACCCAGAGCAGACAGGCCGATAGCAAGACCAGCGCCGATAACACCGAGACCGTAACCGATAACTCCCACGATTCCTCCTTTGTCGTGCGTGTCTTATTTCACGCAGGATAACCTTTTTATAACTGCCGGGCTCCATGGGTACGGGCACCGGCGGTTTAACGAATTGCTTACCTTTAAGGCGCGAACGGAAGACTACTCCTCCTCTGCGACCTCCTCTGCCTCGGAGACATACACGGCGGTAAGGACCGTGAAGACGTAAGCCTGGATGGCGCCGACCACAAGCTCGATCGCATAGATCAGGATGAGGATGGCAAGCCAGGCCAGCGAAGGCAGGGCGCCGACGGCGTGCGCCGCGGAAACCTGCTGAAGCAGCGGCTGCATGAACATGCTCGCCATGATGGCGAACGAGCCCATGACCACGTGTCCTGCGAACATGTTGCAGAACAGACGGACGGCGAGCGTGATGAGGCGCAGGAAGGTCGAGAAAAGCTCGACGACCCACACGAGCACGTTCATCGGGAAGCTCACGCCCTGCGGGGCGAGGCTCTTGATGTAGCCGATCACGCCGTGAGCCTTGCATCCGTAGTAGATGAAGTACACGAAGGCGAAAATGGCGAGTGCGGCGGTGGAGCCGATTGCGCCGGTGCCGGGCTTCATTCCCGGGATCAGGCCGATCATGTTATTGATCAGGATGAACAGGAAAAGCGAGCACAGGAACGGGAAGTGCTTCTTCCAGTTCTCACCCACGACACCCTTGCCGATATCGTTCTCGACGTACTCGATGATGTACTCGAAACCGTTGACGAAGAAGCCCTTGGGAACCAGGGTCTGCTTCTTCTTGAACACGGCCAGGACGATCAGGAGCACGATCGTGGAGACGATCAGCCAAAACGAGTACTGCGTGATGCCGCAGCTCAGATCGCCCACGACAGGGGTGGAGCTGAACTCGCTGACCAGATGATTAATCTCATCAGGCAGCTTTTCAAAAATTTCCACGACTTACCTTTCGACCTCATGAGGATCTCGCAGCGCCTTGGCGACGCGAACCGCGCAGGCGGCCATAAAGGCCACGAAGCCGATCGCCTCGCCCAGGAGGAACATGCGAAATGCCTCTCCGAACAACGCAAACACAACCAAGGTAAAGACGAGCAGGGCGATTGCCGAGACCGCCAGACTCACCATGCCCCTGAGCATGTCCGCATTCTGTTTATCGTCAAGAACCGGCTTGAGCGTAAAAACAAAGGGAAGGAAGGCAATTGCGCCCGCGATGGTGCCTGCAACGATAGCGAGCAGATCGGCTATCTGAAACACTGGCTTCCTCGCTTTCCTTTTTAACGCCTCACAGCACAGTCCCAGCCAAACATTGGTGACTATTGTACGAGCCAATCGCTAAAGTACAACCGTAAAACAAACGGTTAATACGCACCTGTACGTTTTCTTAAGGCCTTCTTTATGCCGCAGGTACGGTAATACGTTTTTTCGAACCCCTCAGCGCAAAACGTCCGTTAACAGAAGTGCGCGTGGACGACTTTTGCTCGCCCGCGCGCACCATTTCTTCGTATTTGTGACCGTAGCCGACAAGGCCCAACGACTAGAGCGTACCGTAGATGCGGTCGCCGGCGTCGCCCAGGCCGGGAACGATGTAGGCGGCCTCGTTGAGATGGTCATCGATGGCGCACGTATAAATATGTACGTCGGGGTCCTTTTCGATCAGTGACTTGAGACCCTCGGGCGCGGCGACGATGCACAGCATGCGGATGTCCTTGACGCCACGCTCGCGCAGATAGCTGATAGCCATCTCGGCCGAGCCGCCCGTGGCGAGCATGGGGTCGACGACCAGGCAGATGCGCTGGTCGATATCCTTGGGCATCTTGCAGTAATACTCATGCGGCTCGTGGGTGACCTCGTCGCGCTCCATGCCGATGTGGCCCACGCGAGCAGAGGGCACCAGGTCGAGGATACCGTCGACCATGCCAAGGCCCGCACGCAGGATAGGCACGATGGCGAGTTTCTTGCCGGCGAGCTGTTTGAACGTGGCGGCAGTGATGGGGGTCTCGACCTCGACGTCTTCCATGGGCAGGTCGCGCATGGCCTCGTAGCCGTCAAAAAGCGCAAGCTCGCGCACGAGCTGGCGGAACTGATTGGTGCCGGTGCTCTTGTCGCGCAGGATCGACAGCTTGTGCTGGACGAGTGGGTGATCGACAAGGGTCACACGGGACGTATCGTAGGTGACGGTCATGGGTTGAAGCCCCTTTCGTTGCGGCCGGAAGATGGCCTTGCTGACAAGGCGCACGGCGACGTTGTTGCCGCGCGCCGTGCATAAGTTTAACGGTTTGTTGTATCGAGTGCCCCGTCGCAACCCTACTGAACGGTGCTGAGCGAACGCTTGACGGCATCACGCCAACCAGCGAGGTTGCTCTCACGGCGCTCGGCGGACATATGAGGATGGAAGATTTTGACGATCTGAGCGTTTTGCTCCAGCTCCTCCAAATCCTCCCAGTAGCCGACGGCAAGGCCCGCCAAGTACGCGGCGCCGATCGCCGTGGTCTCCACCGTCTCGCACTGCAGCACGGGGATATCCAGCAGATCGGCCTGGAATTGCATGATGAACTCGTTGCGCGAGGCACCGCCATCAACGGACAGACGCTCAATCGAAAGTCCCACGTCCTGCTCCATGGCGCGCAGCACGTCATAACTCTGATAGGCCATGGACTCGCAGGCCGCACGTACAATGGTCGCGCGACTCGAGGCACCGGTCAGGCCGCACACGATACCGCGAGCATGCGGGTCCCACCAGGGAGCGCCCAGGCCTGCGAAGGCGGGGACGAAGTAGCAGCCCTCGTTGTCGTTGATCGAAGCGGCGAGTTGCGCGGACTCGCTCACGCTCGAGATGATGCCCATGTTGTTGCGCAGCCAGTTCATGGTGGAGCCTGCGGCAAAGATAGAACCCTCGAGCGCATAGCTGATCTTGCCGTCAGCGGCGATACCGATCGTGGAGACCAGACCGTTCTTGGATTCTACGATCTCGTCGCCGGTGTTCATGAGCATAAAGCAACCCGTGCCATAGGTGTTTTTGGTCTGGCCGGGATGGAAGCAGCAGTGGCCGAATAGCGACGCCTGCTGGTCGCCCGCCACGCCCATGATGGGTGGCATGTTGGTCATGATGTCGCTCGCGACGCGGCCGTAATCGCCCGAGCTCCAACGAACCTCGGGCATCATGGAACGCGGGACGTCGAAAAGCGCCAGCAGATCGTCGTCCCAATCGAGCGCATGGATATTAAAAAGCGCGGTGCGGCTGGCATTGGTGTAGTCGGTAGCAAAGACCTGACCGCCGGTGAGATTGTAGATGAGCCACGTGTCGATGGTGCCGAACATAAGGTCGCCCGCCGCGGCGCTCTCGCGCGCGCCGTCGACGTTATCGAGAATCCACTGCACCTTGGAGGCCGAGAAATACGGGTCGAGCGTAAGCCCCGTGCGGGAGCGCACCAGCTCTTCTGCGCCCTGCTCGACCAGCTCGTCGATCAGAGGTGCGGTGCGACGGCATTGCCACACGATGGCGTTATAGATGGGTTGGCCGCTTATGCGGTCCCACACCACCGTGGTCTCGCGCTGGTTGGAGATACCGATGGCGGCAATGCGGTCAGAATGGATGCCGCTCTTAAACTGGACCTCCATCATGACCGCGATCTGGCTGGCAAGCACCGCCATGGGGTCTTGCTCCACCCAGCCAGGGCGCGGGAAGCTGGTTTTGACGCTGCGACGTGCCTGCGCGACGATGCATCCGTACTCGTCGACGATGGTCGCAAGTACCGAGGTGGTGCCGCAGTCGAGCGCCATGATGTAGGAACCGCCAAAGTTAAACGAGGCATCTTCCATGCCCAGGCTGCCCAGATTCAACGACATCGCTTACACCTTTCTATTGCATCGGGCCAGACAGGACCCGCTCGATCTCTGATGCGGGAAGTGCGCCTTGGCGCAGGATCTGGAGCCCGCCGTGCTGGAACGACACGATGGTCGAAGCGTCGCGACACGGGGTCTCACCGGCGTCGACGGCAACATCGACTCCCTCCAGGATGCGCTCCTCCACCGTGGCAAAACTTGCCGGCGCGGGCGCGCCATGCGTGTTGGCGCTGGTGCAGGCAAGAGGGCTGCCGCAGGCGCGGATGAGCGCTTGCACCACGGGCGAGGCCGAAGCGCGAAGCGCCACCGTGTCGTCGGCGGCGCGCATAAAGGTCGGCACGCAGGGGGCCGCCTTGACCACGATAGTCAGGGCGCCCGGCCAGCATCGTCGGGCGAGCACGCGGGCCTCGTTAGGGATATCCACGCCATAGCGATCGAGCGCCTCGGCATCATCGACCAGCCAGGCAACCGTTTGGGTGAGCTCGCGCTGCTTGAGGGTAAAGATACGACGATAGCCGGTACCGACCGCGGGGGCCGCGGCGCCGTTGACGGTGGCCTGCGGATCGCGCGGCCACGATGGGAATTCGCTTGTATCTTGAGACACGGCGTCCGAAAAGGCGTTAACTGCCACAGCGACACCATAGACGGTCTCGGTCGGGATCAGGGCCAGACCGCCACAGCCGAGCACCTCGGCCGTACGCTCGACTGCAAGCCGATGCGGCTCCCGCGCTCCCTCGTATACCCGATAGACCGTCTGCATGTGTATGCCAGCCCCTTACGCTCTGGTGCAAGTTTGTTTACTGTGGGGCATTCTCGCACGAAACGTTCAATCTATTTGCCCAGAGCGCATGTTGGTTTGGTGAGCGGCTCTAGTAGTCGGTGAAAGTGAGGGGGTTATTGGACGGCCACGAACTTCTTTGGTCTTCCGGCGTGGCGTTCTTGGGCGGCGTAGCGCTCGATGCTGTCTATCGTTATCATCCGACGGCCGTCGACGAGTTCAACATCGAGCTTTCCGGCTTTGACCAGCGCGGTAATCCGCGGAGCGGAGACTTTGAGGTCCAGCGCTGCGTCTTTAAATGTCCGGCACGCCGCTTCCCGAGCGTCCTCGTGGTCGATTTCGACTGAAAGGGCCACGACCTCGGCCGAGCGTTCGTACCCTGCCGGAGTCAAACCGTTGTTGAGGTCGTCGGCCAAAAACGCCATCAGTGCCTCGGTGGCATGGGCAATCGCTTCTTCGCGCGTATCGCCATCGGCAAAGGCGCCGGGAATCTGCGGGAAGCTGGCGCAGTACGCGTCGTCTTCTTTTATGAGAACGCAGTCATAGGTAAATCGCTGCCTCATTTTGCCTCCAACTACCATCCAGCTTGGCGACGAATACTTGCCCGCGTGCCTTTCTTTGGTCGATCACCACCAGAGCCGTTCACGGTGACAGCACACTCACCAGAAACATACTTAGCATGACTACCGACTTGCGCGACCTTTACGAATCCATCGTGCTTGAGTTGGGCAATGATTTCCCGAAAGGTAGGAGGTTGCATGGGCCGACCTCTTTCAGCCGTCCTAATTATAAACTACTTTATAATTTTTGCTAACCAGTTAATAAATATTACTGGCGCTGTTTGGGCTCGGTGACGATGGCCCGAACGATGCGGGGGCGATCGGTGAGATCGCGGACGATGCGCACATCCGAAAGGCCCGCCTGGCGGCAGAGTTCGGCGGCAGCGTTGAGGGCACCCTCGTAGAGCTCGCAGGCAAAGAGTCCGCCGGCACGCAGCATATAGGGTGCCGCATTGAGCAGGCGGCGGAAGATATCGAGACCGTCGGCACCGCCCTCGAGCGCCAGATCGGGCTCAAAGTCCTTGACCTCATGCGGCAGCGAGCGCATGACGTCGGTCGGGATGTAAGGTGGGTTGGAGACGAGCACATCAAAGGTGCCCCACTCTTCGCGGGGAATGGAACTCACCAGGTTTGTGAGGCTGAAGGCGACCTCGTCGGACGTGAGGCCAAGCGCATCACGGTTTTTGGTGGCCAGATCGATGGCGCGCGGCTCGATATCGGTAGCAGTGCAGGTAACGTGGCCGCGGCGCTCCCAGGCAAGGGAGAGCGAAATGCAGCCCGTGCCGCAGCCGACCTCGAGAACGCGGGCAGTGCGGGGCTCGGCTGGGGCAGATACGTTGGCCTCGGCGGCATCTTGCGCGGCAGTCGCCTGTTGGTCGTTGCCCTCAATGGCGATGCCGTATTCGTCGAGCTCGGGCTCGGGGGTTTCCATGGCCTCTGCTTCTGCCGCTTCGGCTTCTGCCGCCTGCGCGGCGGCTTCCTCGGCCTCGCGATCGGCCAGTTCCTCGGCATAAGCGCGACTGCCCAGCACATCGCCGCCTAGCGCCGCCTCGTCGGCAGCTGTGAGGTTGGCGGCACGGCGCTCGGCCGTCGCTCGCTCGTCGGCCAATGCGGCCTCGGCCTTGCGTGCCTGCTCGACCTCATCGTTCCAAGGCAGCTCAACACGCTGACGGGCAGCGGCCTCGGGGCTCAGTACCTCGGCATCCAGATAATTGAGGACTTCCTCGACGAGCATCTCGGTCTCGGGGCGCGGAATGAGCACACCGGGGGCGCACGCGACGTCGATCATGCGAAACTGCGTGCTGCCCGTGATGTATTGCAGCGGCTCGCCCTTAGCGCGGCGGACAACGGCCGCATGCATGGTCTCGAGCTGGGCCGCGTTAAGCGTCTCGTCCATACGCATATATAGGTCAATGCGCGCCAGGCCCGTGGCGGCGCACAGCAGCCACTCGGCAGAAAGACGGGGGTGCTCCTCGCCGCGCTCGGCCAGGTACTCCTTGGTCCACTCGAGACAACGCTTGATGGTCCAAATCTCGTTTGCCATGGGGCCCTCCCCTCTTAAGCGCCGGACGGCGCGCGAATGTCGGAGCAGATTGTAAGCGAGGCCAGCGCTTGGCAAGGGGCGATTGAAGGCGATTATCGAGAATCAGCCCAGAATTTTGCACCGAGCTCGCTCAAAGTGTTCATTCGCTGACGTCACAATTTGCATTCGTCAAGCTTTTGGCAAGGTTGCCCCAAAACTGACCAATATCTAACCAAGAACTTGCCAAATCACTTGACGCGCGACGCATCAAAAAATGCACTGCGACTTCTTGGACGATTATTTGAGCAATATTTTCGGCAGAAGATGCACACCGTTAATTGCTTTAAGCAGGTAAGCAGCTCAAAGGCCATCACAGCTGATTGAATAACACCTCAAAGCAATATGCCCAACCTAGTCATTTAAGAACGTCCCCAATGACCACCTCTAAGGCGCCGTAGGTTGAGCATAAGTCAGCGAAAACGCCCCTAAGCGAGCAAGGTGACGTGAAATGAAAGGGCGCTGACCTTCTGGTCGCGCCCTTGAAATTGAACGTCAGATTGCCGCTTAGGGGCGTTTGCAGCGTCGAGCCGTTACGGCGTTTGGTAAAACGCCGTAACTTAAACTGCCTGTGCCAGCTTCTCGGCTCGCTCGGCGGCGGCGAGCGCCTCGATGACGGTGCCGAGCTGGTCGCCCAGAAGAACGCCGTTGTAGGTGGAGTTGAAGCCGATGCGGTGATCGGTCACGCGGTCCTGGGGCTGGTTGTAGGTGCGGATCTTCTCGGAACGGTTGCCGTGGCCGATCTGGCTCTGGCGCTCGGCACCGAGCTCCGCCTGCTGCTTCTCGAGCTCCATCTCGTACAGACGGGCGCGTAGCATCTGCATGCAGACTTCGCGGTTCTGGATCTGGGAGCGCTGTTCCTGCGACTGCACCACGGTGTTGGTGGGCAGATGGGTGATGCGCACGGCGGAATAAGTGGTGTTAACGCACTGACCACCAGGGCCGGAGGCGCAGTAGGTGTCGATGCGCAGGTCGGACTGGTTGATCTGGACGTCGATTTCCTCGGCCTCGGGAAGTACGGCGACGGTCGCCGTGGAGGTCTGGATACGGCCCTGGGACTCGGTCTTGGGAACGCGCTGGACGCGGTGCACGCCGGACTCGAACTTCATGACGGAGTAGACGCGGTCGCCCTCGACCTTGAACTCGATGGACTTAAAGCCGCCGGCCTCGCTAGGGCTGGAGTCGAGCACGGTGGTCTTCCAGCCGCGCGACTCGCAGAAGCGCTGGTACATCTTGTACAGGTCGCCGGCGAAGATGGCGGCCTCGTCGCCACCGGCGGCGGAGCGGATTTCGACGATAGTGTTCTTATCGTCGTTGGGGTCGCTCGGGATGAGCATGTACTTGATGTCTTCCTCGAGCTGGGGAAGCTTCTCCTCGTTCTCGGAGATGTCCATCTGGAGCATCTCCTTCTCGTCCGCGTCGGTCGTGTCGCGGAGCATCTCCTTGGCGGCCTCGATGTCATCGAGCGCACCGATGTACTCGCGCGAGGCGGCGATGAGGTCGGACTGGTGCGCGTACTCCTTGTTGAGACGCGTGAACTCCTTGATGTCGGAGGCAACGGCCGGGTCGGAAAGCTTCTTCTCGAGCTCCTCATAGGCCTTGATGATCTTTTCGAGCTTGTCGCGCATGGCGGGACTCCTTTATATGCGTGAAGGTGAAAATCGGCAGAGTTGATGGGGCGCGCGGCGCCGCTGCGGGGGTAAGCCCGGCTAGAACATGTCGATCTTCAGATACATGCGCATCCCTTCGCGTATGGGGTACATAGTTGCGGTCTAACCCATACATGATAGCGTGCGCAGGCAAACCTGCATATAACCCGCACGGAATCCGACAAAGGGAGAGTCCCTTTGTCACATTCTAGAGCGTTTGAAGCAGAGCGATGAAAAAGCGTACGCCCTGGAGGTAGGCGCGGCGGGTGATGCGCTCGTTGGTGCCGTGGACACCGCGCTCGCACTCGTCATCGTCTACCACAAAGGCCGAGAAGCGAATGCACTCGGGGCAAATGCGCTGGTAGTTGGCAGCATCGGTCGCGCCAATCACGGTCGAGGGAACGATACCGATAGGAGCTCCGCCCGCCGCTGATGATCCGTTTTCCTCCGTCCCCTCTGGATCACGGAAATAGCGGGCGGCGATGGCGCGGACGGTCTCGAGTCCCGGTCCGCCGATGCGCGGAGACGGCGAGGGTTCGGAGCTGCCAGGACCGAGCTCGATCTCGACACGGTCGGCGAGCCCCGCCTCGGCAACGGCGACGCGGCAGCAGGCCACGACATCGGCCACACTCGTGCCCTCGAGCATGCGGAAATTGATATTGGCCCACATATCCTGCGGCATCACGTTAGCACCGGTGCTACCGCCCTCGATTTGGGTCGGTGCACAGGTGGTGGTCACGAGCGGATAGAGCTTCTTGCTGGCGAGGCACTCGCGCACGATGGCGTCCTTGTTGGAGGCAATCTCGTCGGCCGTGTAGAGCTCCAGCTCGACGAGCTGTGCGGCAAGCAGGTCCGTGACGCGCGTCGGCCACTCGATATCGCAGATTGCGGTGATGGCACGGCTCAACACCTCGAGCGACGTGCCGCCGTAGGGGTTGGAAGAATGCCCACCCGCGCTCTTTGTCTTGAGCACAATGTCGGCATAACCCTTCTCAGCCAGGTCGGCGTGCATGAGCCAACCCTCGCCCGCGTTGTACTCGGCAGCCGAAACAATACGGTAGTCACCCTCGTCGATCAGATATTCAAGTTCAACACCGCGCTCCTCGAGCACGCGGCCGATAGCTCCAGCGCCGTACTGCGTGGTTTCCTCGTCCTGGCCAAAGGCGAGCAACAGCGAACGCTTGTGCTCCCAGCCGTGCGCCAACGCATACTCAACCGCCTCGAGAATGCCTGCGACCTGATCCTTCATGTCGATAGCGCCGCGACCCCAAATGTAGGTGTCGTCCACCTGTCCGCTAAAGGGGGCGTGCGTCCAGTCGGCCTCGGTACCCGGCACCACGGGGACCACGTCCATGTGGCCCATGAGCATGACGGGTTTGAGGGCGGAGTCGGAACCGCCAAGCGTCACCAACAGCGAGTGGTCGATAAGCTCGACCTCGCCCACCGCAAACACGCGCGGCCAGGCCTGCTGCATATAGGCGCGCAGGTCGTCGAAGGGCTGCCAGTCCACCGCCTCGGCATCCATGCTCGAGATGGTCGGAAACGACAGCACGCGGCCCAAGCGCTCGCACGCGCCGGCCTCGTCCATATCGGCAAAATCGTCCTCATGCGCAAAGAAGCGCCAAACCTCGGCCATGACATCCTTTCGATTGTGACGACAAAGGCCGCCCCACGGGAGCGGCCCTGCAACGTAGGCGTTTGCGCCGGTTATTTGTCCTCGAGATAGCGAGAGAGGAACTCGCGAGTGCGCTGGTGCTTGGGATTGCCGAAGAGCTCGGCCGGCGCGGCGTCCTCGAGTACCACGCCCTTGTCCATAAAGACCACGCGGTCGGATACGGTTCGGGCAAAGGCCATCTCATGCGTGACGACGACCATGGTCATGCCGTCGGCAGCGAGCTTGCGCATGACCTCGAGCACCTCGCCCACGATCTCGGGGTCGAGCGCCGAGGTCGGCTCGTCAAACAGCATGATCTGCGGATTCATGCACAGGGCACGAGCGATGGCCACACGCTGCTTTTGACCACCGGACAGGCGACCCACGGCGGCGTGCGCGAACTTTTCGAGTCCCACGCTCGCCAGATGCTCCATCGCGACCTTCTCGGCCTCGGCCTTGCTCATCTTTTTGAGCGTGACGGGCGCGAGCGTGCAGTTGTCGAGCACGTCCATATTGTTGAACAGGTTGAAGCCCTGGAACACCATGCCGATGTCCTCGCGCAGCTTATTGATATTGCAGCGCTCGGCCGTAAGGTCCTGGCCGTGGAACCAGATGTGGCCCGCGTCCGGGGTCTCGAGCAGGTTGAGGCAGCGCAGGAAGGTCGACTTGCCCGAGCCCGAGGCGCCGATAATGGTGACGACCTCGCCGGGATTGACAGCGAGGTCGATGCCCTTAAGCACCTCGAGCGAGCCAAAGCTCTTGCGCAGGCCCTCGACGCGGATAAGCGGCTCATTGGTCTGTGCGGCGGCCGCGGTGCCGGTAGTGGCGGTATCTGCCATGATGATTCTCCTCGTCTTGAGCCTAGTTGGAGCTGGGCAGCGTTGCCGGGGCCTCGGCGCCAAGCTTTTTGCCAAAGGCCTCGAGCAGGCGGCTCGCCACGAGCGTCAGGATCAGGTAGACCACGAGCGCCACGCAGTAGACCTCCATCTGGCGGTAGTACACGCCGGCGACCGTGGTAGTAGCGTACATGAGGTCAAACACGCCGATGACCGAAAGCACCGACGAATCCTTGATGTTGATGATGAGCTCGTTGGTGAGCGCCGGAATCGCATTTTTAATGCCCTGGGGGAACACGACCTTGCGCATGGCTTGCCACTGTGACAGACCCAGCGAGCGCGCTGCCTCGGCCTGACCGGGGTCGATGGACTCGATGCCGCCGCGCAGGACCTCCATCATGTAGGCGGTAGAGTTGAGCGAGATGGTGACGAGGCCGGCAGTGAAGGTACTCCAGATCTGGTTGGCCTGGGCGGTCTCGAAGCCCATGCCGCGCAAAACGGTGAAGCCCGCGTAATAGATGAGTAGGCCCTGGACCATCATGGGCGTGCCACGCACGATGGTGGAGTAGATGGTCGCAAAGCCGCGGCCGACACTCTTAAAGAAGCGCACCAGGTCGTTGTCCACGCGATCGAAGGTCTGAATGCGCAAAAACACAAAGAGCAGCGCAAGGAAAAAAGCGATGACGGTACCGAAGGTCGCAAGTGCGATGGTGATCTCGATGCCGCGGATAAAGAAGTCCCCGCTCTTGTAGGTCATGTAGACCAGGCTCGACAAAAAGTCGCTGGGGTTGGAGTCCGAGACAATACTCACCTGCACCAGGTCGATAAACGACATGACGCAGCGGTCGACAAAGAAGATCGCCGCGATGACGACCACGACATAGCTGCCCAGGCGCGCGCCGCGACGGAAACGCTCGGATGCAAACGGTGACTTTTCGCGATAGTCGCTCCAGTGCATAACCTTGGTGACGAGCGCTGCCGCCGACACGACGATCCAGGCCCAAAGAATCGCCCAAAGGCAATCTTGGAAGATGCCGGTGGGCGCCAAAAAGCTCAGCGGCGTGGGGTTGCGCTGGCTAAATGCCAAGCCGAGCGCCGCGATAACGCTCGTGCCCAGGTACACATAACGGTGGTCGGCCTTGATAAAGGAGGCCAGACGATTGATGCCTTTCATGCTGCCTCCCTATGCCGGCTGACGGTCGAGGCACGCGTCCCACATTTGGTCGCGCTCCTCTTGGCTAATGCCCTTGAGTGTCTTGTCGATGAGCTTAAGCAGTTTGTCCGATCCCTTGCGGCAACCGACATTCGCCGTGACCTCCTGCTTAAAGCCCTCGCCCTCGGCAAAGTGGATGGGGACGATACCGGGATTTTGGGCCATATAGCCCTTTTCGTTCTCAGTGTTGTAGGTCACGGCGTCGCACGTGCCCTGCAGCAGATTCGAGAACACCGTGGGGACCGAATCGACCGGGTTCTTGTGCACAACGCCCGGAATCTCGTCGATGACGGTATCGAGCATGGTGTCCTTTTGGCCGAGCACCGTGGCACCGCTGAAGTCGCTGAGCTTGGTGGCGTTTTGGTAGGGCGAGCCCTCTTTTACGAACAGGCCAAAGTAGCCAATGAAGTACGGGTCGGAAAAGCCGACGGACTCCTCGCGCTCGGGCGTGGCGCTCATGCCGGCGATGATGAGGTCAATCTGGCCGTTGTTGAGCGAGTCGATAAGGCCCGAGAAGCTCTGCTTGACGGCAACGGGCTCGCCGCCGAGAGCCTTGCAGACGATCTTGGCGATCTGCACGTCGTAGCCATCGGCGTAGGCTCCCTGCACGTTATCGATGGGGATCGTGAACTCGCTGGCCTCGGAAACCTGCCAGTTGTACGGGGCGTAGGCCGCCTCCATGCCAATGCGGATCTTATCCTTGCCGATCACAGAATCGGACAGGTCGTCGCGACCGCCGCCCGTCGTGGACTGAACTACTTCCAGCGTGGAGGGACGCTGGCAGCCGGCAAGTGCGCCGGCGACGACAGAAGCGCTCGCAGCGAGAGCGCTACCCAAAAAGATGCGACGGCTGCATACCGGCTGTGGATGCGCGTCGCGTTGTAGTCGAGGTTGCATCTGATGCCTTCCCTATGTCGTTTTGCTGACAATAAGACAGGATATACGTCAACAACCAGCAGCGCGGCATGTGCGCGAAAAATTAATAGACACACGAGGACGACTGGCACAAAGTAACCTGTCCCCCATGCACCAAACCCTTGACGGAAGCGGCGACGCCGATGTTTTGACAATGCCAGCGAGCGCCACCCAGAGCGAACAAGTTGGCATGAAAAAGGCAAGGCATAGACCTTCTGGTCGTGCCTTGCCTTTTGAATGACAAATTGTCGCTCTGGGTGGCGCGCAGCGTCGACCGGTCCGCCGTTCGTTAGAACGGCGGAACCCCTAGAGCAGGGTAACGCTAAAGGAGCGCTTGTCGGTGGCGCCGGGAGCCAAGGTAATGGTGTTGACCTTGTGCTCAAAGACGTCGTCCTCGGTGTCCATGGTGGTATGACCGGTCCAGGGCTCGAGCGCCACAAACGGAGCGTCGTTGGCGGCAGACCACACGCCAATGTACTTAAAGCCCTCAAAGTCGATCTTGACGCCGTGACCCGACTTGCGGCCGCGCAGTGTGAGCGTGGAGCCCGGAGTATCGGTGAACATGATGGCATCGTTATCGAAGCTGCGGTGCGTGATGGGCAGCACGTCCGAGTTATCGGGAGCCTTGTAGCTACCCTCGAACGTCATAAGACCGTCGGGCGTGATGATGGGAGCCTCGTTGGTCCAAGCCTCGGTAAACGCCAACTCGTAATCCTCGAACGCCTCGTCCTCGGCACCGGGGACGGGCACGTTAAATGCGGGGTGGCCGCCCACCGAGAACGGCAGGTCCACGTCGCCGGTGTTGGTGACGGCGAAGGTCTGCGTGAGCGTGGCGTCGCCGGTCAAGGCATAGGTCATGTTGAGCTTAAAGTGGAACGGGAACGCCTTGAGCGACTCGGGCGTATCGGTGATCTCGTAGGTGACAGACGAGCCGTCCTCGGAGACCTCGACCAGCTTGTGCTCGACGATGCGCGCGAGTCCGTGGCGCGGCATCCCGCAGGTGCCGGCCGCAGACGTTGCCGTGTTGTTGCGCAGCGATCCCACGATGGGGAACAGAATCGGCGCATGCTTGCCCCAAAAGGCGGGGTCGCCCTGCCACAGATACTCGTTGCCGTTGAGGGCAAGGCTCGTGAGCTGGGCACCCATGGAATCGATGGCCGCGGTGAGGCCGCCGCGCTTGATGGTAGTGACGGTGGACATGTTACTTCCTCCAAAAGTAAACAATAGTGTCGAGGGCTATTGTCCCACTCTTGGCGGCAAGGAGAAGCGACAGGCACAGTTATTGAACGATTGCGTAAAGGTCGAACCCGCCCTGCGGCGTGCTGTCGACCGTATCGGGCGCCTGTGAATTAAAACTCACCGGAACCATGCGCTTTGAGGCACGGTAACGCGTGCCGTCGGTGGCGACGGGCGGCTCATCGACCGTGAGCTCGTAGTCGCCGGGCTTGAGCTCGATGCCGTCACCAGCGGAGTTGACATATTGATACTCGTCAATCGTCTGCCCTTTGAGCGTGCGCCCCACGATGTGGACGAGCATTTGGCTGTCGCCGCGCGCGGTGTCCCACGTCGCGCCGTCCTTGACCTCGACCGACACATGTACCGAGCGCGTGCGACCGAGCGATTGCTCGACAGACATCTCGACCTTGGCGGCGTCTTTTCGCTGTTGCTCCACATGGCTCCAGACATTTCCAATCGCCGAACAGGCGATAACGCCGGCCATAAAGGCGATGAGGATGGGGCCGAGCGGCGAACGACGTCCTGCATCTTCCTCGCGAGCCAGGTCGGGGCGATGCGTGGGCGCGGGCGCCTGAGCGCCCTGCGAGGGCACGTCGAGAATGCTGAAGGATGCCGTGCTATCGGGGTCGATAGTGTGACGCGGCCGCGGGGTCTTTGCCGGCGAGATGGACATGTCGGCTGGCTCACCCAGTGTGGCCGTGGCATCGGCTTTGGCCTCATCGGCCTCGGCTTGGGCCCAAGCCCGCTCAAAGGTCAGGGGTTCGGCGGAGTCGGAAGCGGCGTCCGTCTCGACGGCATCGTTGCCGGTCTCGTCCTCGTCGCTCGATACGTCACGCGGCGCGGGCTCGTCCCACTCTTCGTCCGGAGCCTCGCCCTCGCTATACCACCATTCAAAGTTATCGATATCCATACGGGGCGCCCCTTAAGCCTCGCAAATAAACACTTGCTAGCCTTATACCCCCAGATGGCACGCCCGCTCGCACGGAATGTGACAAAGGGGCTGTCCCTTTGTCACATTTTGCGTTTAGCCGTGGGCGATCTTGTTTCTCAGCAAGAAATCGGCCGCCCCTACGATTCTGATGCCGTCGATGTCTGTTGGATGCTCACCATCCCTGACAATCAAGATCTTCTCGTACGAATCAGGGATTTTTCCCAGCGTGTTTAGTTTGAGCGGTCGCAGCTCACGCTCTCTTGTCGCCTCGGCATCGATCCGTTCGGTAACCTGGATATATTTACGGTCCGATCCCTCGCCGATTGCGACAAAGTCGATTTCCCCCGCGCGCAGATGGCCGCAAAACACTTCGTATCCTTCAAAGACAAGCTGGTTGTAGATAACGTTCTCGAGCATCCTTCCACTATCGCTGCCTCTATATCCGTCAAGGTAGCTGCGGATTCCCGTATCGGCTATGTAATATTTACCGCCTGTCTTGAGAAGCTCCCGCCCCTTGACGTCATACCTTTTTACCTTGGTAAACAGGTACGTCTCTTCCAGAGCGTCAATATACGCCGACACCGTCGATGCGCTGGTCTTACCGCCCGCCGATTCGTTGAGCGTCCCTACGATTTTGTTGACCGAGGTTTGATTGGAAATGTTGTCTGCCAGATACGCACAGAGCCGCTCGAGAACGTCGCGCTTGGTGATAGCTCCGCGACCTCTACGCGTCGCGCGCAATAGGATATCGCGCGCGACAATCGTCTGATAGAGGCTGCGGATGTAGTCACGGCACGCCTCGCGTCTCGGCTCGTCATGAGCCAGAAACGGCATGCCGCCATAGGTTATGTACTGCTCGAGCACGGTGTTTGAATTAAGGCGATCGCCCGTCTTGGAAACGAGCTCGACCCTCTCACCAAGCCCTTCGGCGACGACCGCATCAATCGAGCGAAAATCAAGATACTCGCCAAACGTGAGCGGCTGCATCTTGACCTCGATATACCGGCCCGAGATAAGCGTTGCAAGCTCGCTCGATAGCAAAAAGGCATTGGAGCCCGTGACATAGATATCGCACGGCAAATCGATTCGGAGCGAGTTAACCGCCTTTTCCCAGCCCTCGACATTCTGGAGCTCGTCAAAGAACAGATAGGGGCGATCGACACCGTCAACGCGCTCCCGAACCATGCGATAAAACGTCAGATAATCTGTAACCCCCGCGTACTCTAGAGATTCCATCTTAAAGGTCAGCAAACGCTCTGCCGGCACCCCCTGCTGCGCCAGGTGCTCCCTCATCATGTCCAATAACGTGGATTTGCCGCAACGGCGTATACCCGTCACGATTTTGATGAGGTCGGTATCCTGAAAAGCAATGAGTCGATCAAGATAGCGGCTTCGGCGAACGATGTTCATAGAGTCTCCCTAGCGCCCGTCCAGACATGAAAACTTATAAACTTGCATTATTTGCAAGTTTATAAGATGCCACCTTAGAAACTTGCGAATTTTGCAAGTTTCTAAGGAATGAGCGAGCCCCTGGGCAGAAAAACCGTCCCAACATTCGACGGTTTTCCTCGTTTTCGAGTTTTTCGCCGAATGTTGGGACGGTTTGGGGGAACCAGTCGATCCCAGATGTGACAAAGGGACAGTCCCTTTGTCACATTCTGCTAGAGTTGCAGGGACATAAAACTTGCCGATTAAACGCGACACTGGAGTAACCACCTTGACCGCCGAAACCTCGTCCGCAATAGCATCGACCGCCGCCGTGCTCTCCCCCGCGCGCACCAAGCTCTGCCCAGCGCTGCTCGTGCTGTTGGGATTCTCGCTCGGCTGTTCCGAGTTCGTGGTCATCGGCATCGAAAGCGACTTGGCAACGGAACTCGGCGTATCACTTGCCACTGCGGGCCAGCTCATCAGCGTGTTTGCGCTTGTCTACGCTATCGCCACACCGGTGCTTGCGCTCAGCACGGGACGCTTCCGCCGCTACCAGCTGCTCGTGTGCTACAGCATCGTCTTTGTGCTCGGCAACCTGGTCATGGCGTTGGCGCCCAACTTCCAGGTGCTGTTTATCTCGCGCATTGTCCTGGGCTCCGTCTCGGGCGCACTGCTCGCCGTGGGCGTGACGTACATCCCCGAGCTGCTGTCCCCGCAGCAAACTTCGCTTGCCATCTCGGTGGTATATGGTGCGTTTTCTGTGGCAATGGTCTTTGTCACTTCGATCGGCAAGTTTGTGGCCGACACGCTCGATTGGCACGTGGCCATGTACGGCACGCTGACCTTTGCCGTTTTGACCTGCGGAGCGCTTGTGGCGTTTATGCCGCGCTCCGGTCAGACCGATGAGCCCGCCACCTTCCGCGAGCAGGCAGGGCTGCTACGCGAGCCGAGCATCATCACCGGCATGCTCATCTTTTTGTTTGGCGTGGGGTCGGTCTACGTTTTCTACGGCTATGTGACGCCTTATCTTGAGCAGGTGCTGGGCATGGGCACGGTCGAAGCCAGTACCACGCTTATGGCCTACGGCGTGTTCTGCCTGATCTCGAACATCCTGGGCGGATGGATCGACGCGCGTTTTGGCATGAAGGCACTGCTGGTTACGTTCGCGCTGCAGGCGGCGGCATTGTTTGGGCTGTTTGCCGCGGGCGCTGCCATGCCACTCGCACTTGTCTTTGTCTTTAGTCTGGCAATGCTCATGTACCTGTTCTCGGTGTCGTGCATCACGCACTTTATGGACGTGGCACGTAGCCGCCATCCCAAGTCGATGGTACTTGCAAGTTCGGTTGAGCCCATGGCGTTTAACGTCGGCATCTCGTTTGGCACCGCAGTGGGCGGCGCCGTTGTGAGCAGCGTTGGCATTGCGTACGTGGGTGCCGTGGGCGCCGCGTTCTCGCTTGTGGCCTGGGCGCTCACGCTGGTAACGATTAAGTTGGCTCGCTGGGAGCGTCGTCGCGGGTAGCGCAATTGCAGCCAAAAGCCGCAGCACCGGCTGGCGAGAGCAAGCTCAACGATCTCGAAAGCGAGATCATGCGCTACATCATCGAGCTGCGTGATGATATTGACGATGTCACGCTTAAGAGCGTTGCTGAACGGTTCTTCGTCGCTCCCAATACAATCGTCAGGCTTGCCCATAAGCTTGGCTTCTCGGGGTTTACGGAGCTCAAACAATCGTATTCCGCCTCGCTCGACCGCAATCGATTCACTATCGAGGCACTTCCTCTTGATACCCAGCTCGTACAGACCAAAGATCTGCTTAACGACAGGGTCATCGATTCGGTTGTGAGTCTTATCCAGGATGCCTCGCATATCGTGTTCTTCTGCTCGGGCTTTTCGAAATACCCGTGCCTCGAGATGGCTGAAAAGCTCAAAATAATGGGCAAGAACACCGATACGCTCAGTGAACGTCATGTCATGAGGCATTACGCAGAGCTCCTCGGCAAAAACGACCTGGTCTTCAGCGTTTCCGTAAGCGGCGAGACGCAGGTGTCTATTGACGCCACATCGATAGCCAAAACGCGCGGATGCAAGGTCGTCACGCTCACCGGCTTTTCTCGAAATTCTCTCTCGAAACTAGCCGACTACCCTATCTACACCGTGCAAAAAGAAATCCGCTTGGGCAGCATGGACCTCGACAGTCGATTGATGTTCTATTACGTATTTGAGTTGATATTCGAGCGCTACTTCAAACTGGCCAAGAAATAAAACTTGGCATGAGCCCGGCTTCGACTCTTTAGCAGCCTTCTATATGAAAGGTATCGTTCTATGCAACGCGTACTATTTATCTGTCATGGGAATATCTGTCGCTCGACGATGGCTGAGTCGGTGTTTACCGAGCTCGTGCGCCGCGCCGGGCGCGAGGCGGAGTTTGTCATCGATTCCGCAGCGACCTCAACCGAGGAGATCGGCAACCCGCCGCACCACGGTACCGTTGCCAAGCTACGCGAGGTCGGAATTCCCATCGTCGCACATCGCGCACGTCAGGTGCGTCGCGCGGAGTATGGCGACTGGGATCACATTGTCTATATGGATGCCGAGAACGCCCGCGGCCTGCACCGCATCTTTGGTAAGGACCCCGATGGCAAAATCTCGCGTCTACTCGACTGGACCGATCGCCCCGGCGACGTGGCCGATCCCTGGTATACCGGCAATTTCGATGCCACCTACCGCGACGTGCTCGACGGCTGCACCGCTATGCTCGAGCAGCTGTAGGTTCGCGGACGCACGAACCTCGCGAGCCGCGTCATCGGCATACAGATCGAGCGTGGATTTTCTCCCACTTTGAGCATTCAAGTGCGCTCTAGACGGGAGAAAATCCACGCTCATTATCTCGGATAGCGGATGCGACAAAGGCACTATCCCTTTGTCGCATCGGGGACTGTCCCTAGACCGGCTTGACCTCCAGCTTTATCCCCTCGGCACAGGAGTCACCCAAAACATCCGAAAGGGCCCAGGTCGCATATAGCGGCAAATAAAGAACAGCTCCGCTGCGTTCAACGTTGCCTCTCGAGAAAACAATCCCAAGCCTTACGCCATATTCGGCCGTATCAAGCACATGACCGAGCGCGGCGTGCGCGTGGTAATAGGAACCCGATTTAACCTCGATCGGAACAGCCGTTCCATCCGGTCCGTCGACCACAAAGTCCACTTCGCCGCGCTTCTTTGTCTGATAGTAGTAAAGCTGGCGATTTTGGGCAGTCAGCTGCTGGGCCACCACGTTTTCGTAAATACCGCCCAGATTGGGTTCCTTGCTATCAAGATACGCCGCCTGGGCGACGCCAACGGGGTAGCGCGCCATCAACATGCCCGTATCCGATTGGTATAGCTTGAACTGCGATGGCCGTGCCGTCTTGAGCAGGGGCGACTTTGGCTCGGTTACGATATCCGCCTTGAGAGCAACGCCGGCATCGACAAGCCAGACAAAATCTCGCTGGTACTTGTCGTAATGCGCCTTGGGGTCAATGGAATTGAGCACGAAGCGTTTGTTTTCGCCCTCGAGCATAATAGGGAGCTGATCGTAAATGCTCTGCACCTGAAGGGCTCGCCCGCTTGCATACTTGGAGATATCCCGCCGGTACTGTTCGTTGAGCTCTGACTGTAGCTGACGAACAGAGGCAAGGTCGCCCCGCGTGTCAAGGAAACGCTGCACGACCTCTGGCATTCCACCGACAACGGTATAGGTCCTGAAGTTTGCCATCATCGCGTCGTGAATGTAATCAGGAATGGGCTTCTCGCTGATACACGCGTCGCGTATCGTTTGGCGAGCTCCCTCGCTCACCCCGATCGCCCAGCAAAACTCCTCAAAATCCAGCGGGAACATCCTGAGCTCATGGACGTACCCCACGGGATAAGACCTGACGCCCTTGAACTGAGTCCCGAGCATTGACCCCGAAAACGCCCAGCGGCACCTCCCGTCCTCAACAAGGAACTTTGCCATCGTCATGATGTCGGGGGCCTCTTGGACCTCATCGATAAACACGAGCGTTTTGCCCGGTGCTATCGGCTTTCCCGAGAGAAGCGTCACCCTGCTGATGAAATCGTCGGCATCCCGTGCCTCGAGAAGAGCATCTTTTGCCTGGCGATTTTCCATGAGGTTGAGTTCGATGTAGGTTGCATGCCTGGCTTTGCCAAATGCGCGAATCGAATAACTTTTGCCGATCTGGCGAGAACCCGTAATGAATAAGGCCTTTTGCTCGGCAGACTTCAGCCAACGCTCCAGCTCTGCCGCTATTTTCCTACGCAGCATAGGCTCTCCCCTCAGTGTCATCAAATGAAATGCAAGGTTTATATGCTTGATTATCGATGAAATGCAGAGTTTTTAGAACCTAATATCGGATGAAATGCAGAGATTTAGGATTATAGGCAAAAAAGAAGGGGCACCATCGGCGGATGCGACAAAGGGCCCGCCCCTTTGTCACATCCGGCTATTCGTCGACGATCTCGGCAAGCCAGACGTTCAACGTGTCGACCTCGGGACAGCAGAACTTTGCCGTGCCGGGCTCGTTGCCAGATACGGTTCCGCCATAGCGCAGGATATCGATATAGGGAAAGCCCACATGGCAGGCCATGGCGCACATCTTGCCGCGGTCTCGGTCGAAGTCAAAGACGTCGCCCGGCTTGTGACCATGGTGGCAGCGACACGCACCCAGCTGGTCCACGCAGCTCACGCGGATACGCGGACGCTTGCCACGCGGCGCGCCGAGCGGCTTGTTCTCGCCCGCAGGCTTGACGCCACCCTCGCCAGCGTTACTCATGGTCAATCACATCCAGGCAGGCCTCGATGGGCAGGCCGGCCGACTTGTCCTCTTGGTCGGCATTGCGCTCGATGAGCTCGGCCACCACGCGCATGGCGTCGGCCGTGGCGCGCTGAAGCGTCCAACCGCTCATCACGCGACCCATAAGCACCGCCGAAAACGTGTCGCCCGTGCCCGGGAAATAGACCGGAATGAGCTCAAATGGAATCGTGAAGTACTCCCCCGCCACATGATCATAACCGATAACCGCGTTCGTGCCATTGACCACGGCGCTCGTAATGACCACCGACTTGGCACCCAGCTCGCGCACGGCGTCCACAAGGGCGCGGGCCTCATCGGGCGTGATCTGTTCTGCAATAGGCGTATCGGTGAGCAGACAGGCCTCGGTGTAGTTGGGCACCGCGTAGTCTGCGCACTCCAGCAGGTGCCGCATAAGGCCAATCGTGGACTCGGGCACACCGGCATAGAGCTTGCCGTTGTCGCCCATGATGGGGTCGACGAACACCTTGGTGCCCTTTTGCGCGCGGCGGTGGCAAAAGTCCGAGATGATGCGCGTCTCTTCCTCGGTCACGATAAAGCCGGTCGAGATGGCGTCGAACTCAAAGCCGAGCTCTTCCCAGATGGCAAGACTCTGACGCACGTACTCCGTGGTGTCGTGGATGTAGAACTTGGGATAGTTGAGCGTATCGGACACAAGTGCCGTCGGCAGATTGTGGATACGGTAACCCATGTGCGACAGCACCGGCAGCATGGCGGAAAGCGCGACTTTGCCGTAACCGCACATATCGTTGATCAGCAGCAGCTGAGTGTTCTTCATGAGGGTCTCCCTTGTTTCGGGTGCGGCGCGGCAGCACCACAGTGCGACTAAGTGTAGCGCAGGAGGCATCGTGAGCGGTCGCTAGGGTCGCGAAGAGCGCATTGTTGCGGATAGGTTTCGGAAATGGGGACTGTTTGCTCCATAACGGCCTAGTTGATACTACTCATATAGTGCCATTTCAAAACTATGCCTATTTACTACGTTTAACCGCCCACCTCCAACCACAACAAATTTCGCTCCGACAAAACCGCAGGTAGATAGCTTGCGCTTTTTCAGAAACAGCTGTTGTGGTCGGGGATGCCGGATTCATCGTAGTAATTAGGCATAGTTTTTGGCGAGGCCGCTTCGAAAGGCGTCATCGCAGCCCAAAGTAATCCCTTTTCCTCCGTCCCCAAGGGATCACATGCACCGAAGCGGACCGTGGCGGAATCACATGTTGAGGACGGACAGCGAAAACGCTCCTAAGCGAGCAAGGTGGCGTGAAAGAAGAGGGCATAGGCCTTGTGGCCATGCCCGATGATTGAACGCCAGATTGCCGCTTAGGAGCGTTTGCAGCGTCGAGCGGTTACGGCGTTTGGCAAAACGCCGTAACTATAAGTTTGGTACCTTGACATTTATTTACCGTGCCCCTAGATTGGTTAGGCACAAAACAATTCCTCTACCTAACTAAAGAAAGGAGCGGCACTAATTCATGTGCGATGAACCTCTTAACCTTTGTTCGCACGAGCCCGGCGGCGACCCGTCACAGCCGGCGGATGCACCCGAAGCGGTTAGCTCAGAAGACAAGCTTGCCAAGCGCATCCTCAATGGCCTGGGCTTTTGCGGCCATTACATGCATTTTCATGGCGGTGGCGTGTCCGGCAAGGCGCCCATCATCTGCCTGCTGGCCAAGCAACCCGGCGGCGAGATGTCGCAGCAGGAACTCGGCATGCACTTTGACCTCAAGCCGGGGTCGCTTTCCGAGATCCTGTCCAAGCTCGAGCTCAACGGCCTCATCGAGCGCAGCCGTAACCCCAAGGATCGACGGCAGCTCACCATTCGCCTGACCGAAACCGGCCGGGAAAATGCCCGCATCGACCAGGCGGCCCGCATTCGCTTTAGAGAGCAAGCCTTTAGTGCCCTCACCCACGACGAGCGCGAGCAGCTCGCCGAAATGCTCGAGAAAATCCGTGTAACCTGGGAGGAACTGGATGATTAAAACCCTCATGGGCAGCATCCGCGACTATATGAAAGTCACCGTTGCCACGCCGTTGCTCGTGCTTGGCGAGGTGCTCTGCGAGATGCTGATTCCATTTATCACCGCCAACCTGATCGACGCCATCAAAGACGGCGCCACCGTAGCCGAGATGCTTCCCACCGCGGGCCTTTTGGTGCTCATCGCGCTGACATCGCTTGCTTTTGGCGCCGCGGCAGGCGTCACCTGCAGCCATGCGAGCTGCGGCTTCGCCAAGAACCTGCGTCACGACCTGTTCTACAAAATCCAGACGTTCAGCTTTGCCAACATCGATGAGTTCTCGAGCTCATCGCTCGTCACGCGCCTGACCACCGATATCAACAACGTGCAGCAGGCCTTTATGATGATCATCCGTATCGCCGTGCGCGCGCCGCTGGTATTGATCTTCGCCTTTACCATGGCGTTTATCATGGGCGGCAGCGTCGCCATGGTCTACCTGGTCATCATTCCGCTGCTGGGCTTTGGACTGTTCTTTATCATCTTTAAGGTGCGCCCCATCTTCTCGCGTGTGTTCCACAAGTACGATGCCCTTAACGAGTCCGTTGAGGAAAACGTCACCGGCATGCGCGTGGTTAAGAGCTACGTGCGCGAAGACTTTGAGAAGGAGAAGTTCGCGGCCGCCGCGCGCGACGTCCAGATGGACTTCACCCGCGCCGAGAAGCTGCTCGCCTTTAACAACCCCATGATGAACATCTGCGTCAACGGCGCGTTTGTCGTCATCATCTACCTGGGCTCCAAGCTCATCATCACGAGCCAGGGTATGCTGTTCGACGTGGGCCAGCTCTCCTCGACCTTTACCTATGGTTTCCAGATTCTCATGAGCCTGATGCAGCTGTCGATGATCTTTGTCCTGGTGACCATGGCCGACGAATCGGCACACCGCATTGCCGAGGTGCTGGCCGCCGAGCCCACGATCGCCGATCCCGCCGAGCCCGTGCTCGAGGTTGCCGACGGTTCCATCGACTTTGACCACGTGAGCTTTAAGTATTCCAAGCATGCGAAGCGCCAGGCGCTCGACGATATCGACCTGCACATTACGAGCGGCGAGACCATCGGCATCATCGGCGGCACCGGCTCGGCCAAGTCCACGCTCGTTAACCTCATCGCCCGCCTGTACGACACCACCGAAGGCGCTGTGCGCGTGGGCGGCGTGGACGTGCGCGACTACGACCTGGACGCACTGCGCCACCAGGTCGCCATGGTGCTGCAGAAAAACGTGCTGTTTAGCGGCACCATCGCCGAGAATCTGCGCTGGGGCGACCCGAACGCCACCGACGAGGAAGTCCGCGAGGCGGCACATCTGGCCTGCGCCGATGAGTTTGTCGACGGCTTCCCCAAGGGCTACGACACCTGGATCGAACAGGGCGGCTCTAATGTTTCGGGCGGTCAGAAGCAGCGCCTGTGCATTGCACGCGCCCTGCTGCGTCGCCCCAAGATCTTGATCCTGGACGACTCCACCAGCGCCGTCGACACCAAGACCGACGCAAAGATTCGCGCAGGTCTGGCAAGCTATCTGCCCAACACGACCAAGATCATCATCGCCCAGCGCATCAGCTCCGTGCAGGACGCAGACCGCATCATCGTCATGGAGGGCGGCCGCATCGCGCAGATCGGCAACCATGACGAGCTACTCAAGACGAGCGAGATCTACCGCGAGACCTTTACCTCGCAAAACAAGATGAGCGCCGAGGGCGAAGGGGCCATCGAGGCCGACACCGAGGCATCCGCAACGCAAGCTCAGACCCAGGAAGGAGGCGAGGCACATGAGTAAGGCAACGACCGCCGAGCGCGCGCTCAACCGTAAGGGCGGCACCATGTCGCGCCTCATCAAGACGCTCTTTGGCTTCTATCCCGTGCTTTTGCCCCTTGTCGTCGCCGGCGTGGTGCTCTGCGCCATCATCAACTCCATCGGCGCGACCTTCCTGCAGAGCGCCCTGCAGATTATTAGCGAATCGTGGCAGTCGGGCGATTGGGAAGCCGCACAGCCCAAGATTCTGCAGCTCGTGACCACCCTCGCCTGCATCTACGGCGTCGGTGTCCTGTCCTCACTGTTCTGGAACCGCGCCATGGCTATCGTCACGCAGGGCTCGCTGGAGAAGCTGCGCGAGATGATGTTCAACCGCATGCAGGACCTGCCGATCCGCTACTTCGACACGCACCAGCGCGGCGATATCATGAGCCACTACACCAACGACATCGACACGCTGCGTCAGATGATCAGCCAGTCGCTGCCCAACCTGCTCATGACGATCATCATCATCGTCACGGTGTTCTTTATCATGCTGTACTACAGCGTGTGGATGTGCCTGGTCATCATCGCCGGCGTCGCCTTTATGACCTTTATGACCAAGCTGCTCGGCTCCAACTCCGCGCGTTTCTTCATCGCGCAGCAGACCGAGCTCGGCGTGGTCGAGGGCCATATCGAGGAAGTCATGAACGGCCAGAAGGTCGTCAAGGCATTCTGCCACGAGTCTGCCGCCGAGGCTGATTTTGACGAGCGCAACGAAAAGCTCTTCGAGGTCTCGCAGAAGGCCAACATGTACGCCAACATCCTCATGCCCATCCTTATGAACCTGGGCAACTTGCTCTACGTGCTGGTGGCCCTTGCCGGCGGCATTTTCCTGGCGCTGGGCGTGCCCAACCTGAGCATCTCGGGCATGGCGCTGTCCATCGCCGTCGTGGTGCCGTTCCTTAACATGACCAAGCAGTTCTGCGGACAGATCGGCCAGATCTCGCAGCAGATCAACGCCGTGGTCATGGGCCTCGCCGGCGCCGACCGCATCTTTGAGCTCATCGATGAGGAGCCCGAGGCCGACGAAGGCTACGTGACGCTCGTCAACGCGCAGGTGAACCCCGAGACTTGGGGGTTCGAGGAGGCTGACCACCACACCGGCATGTGGGCATGGAAACATCCGCACCGCGCAACCGACGAGATCGAGTACGTACCGCTGCGCGGCGACCTGGTCATGGACAACGTCGACTTTGGCTATACGCCCGACCACGAGGTGCTGCACGGCGTGTCCGTGTTTGCCAAGCCGGGCCAGAAGGTCGCGTTTGTCGGCGCCACCGGAGCCGGCAAGACGACCATCACCAACCTCATCAACCGCTTCTACGACATCGCCGACGGCAAGATCCGCTACGACGGCATCAACGTCAACAAAATCCGCAAGGCCGACCTGCGCCGAAGCCTGGGCGTCGTGCTGCAGGACGTGAACCTGTTCACCGGCACCGTGATGGATAACATCCGCTACGGCAACCTGAGCGCCACCGACGAGGAGTGCATCGCGGCGGCAAAGCTCGCCGGCGCGGACGACTTTATCACCCGCCTGCCCGACGGCTACGACACCATGCTCACCGGCAACGGCGCCCAGCTGTCGCAGGGCCAGCGCCAGCTGATTTCGATCGCGCGCGCCGCCGTCGCCGATCCGCCGGCAATGATTCTGGACGAGGCCACGTCGAGCATTGACACCCGCACTGAGGCTATCGTGCAGGCGGGCATGGATAAGCTCATGGAGGGCCGCACGACGTTTGTCATCGCACACCGCCTGTCCACCGTGCGCAACTCCGACGCGATCATCTGCCTGGACCATGGCCGCATCATCGAGCGCGGCAACCACGACGAGCTGATCGCCAAGCGCGGATATTACTACCAGCTCTACACCGGAGCGTTTGAGCTGGAGTAGGACCGGTTACTGACGGAGGGCGCCCCGGGGACGGGCGGGGTAATTCCTCCGTGCTCAAACATTCTCGCTGCGCTGCGAAACTGCGCGCGGAGGAATTACCCCGCCC
>CAUDZT010000015.1 GCA_958453935.1 uncultured Collinsella sp.
CCATAACATCGTCCGCCCGTTCCTATTTGGCCTTTTGCCCGACAGCCAAGAGCAGCGCCGCGCTATTGCCGCCGAGCATGACGTTGCATCCAACAACCCCGTCGCCCTCTTGTGCCATATCGGTCTTGACTGCGCAGGGGCCGTTCAGTTTTGTCGAACCGATAAATTAGGCGCCGCCCGCGGCAGGGTCTCGGCATACCGCCCGCTTACCAATTCTCAAATCGCTCACAAGCTCAAAGCAATTCGCGATGACGAAAGAGAGACATGGATGGGCTCCAACGAAAGCTGGTCCCTGGGCGGCAACCAAGGCAAATTTGCACTAGCTTGGCATGATGGCCAATGGTGCGAATGTCTAGGGTCATCCCCCACTACCCATATCTTCAAAAATGGTGTCGTTGGGTTCAAACATCAGGCCTTAAACGAATTCGTCTGCATGAAAACGGCTCGGCGTGTTGGCATTCCAACTGCCAACGTCTCCTATTGCACATTTGAAGACGAAGCCGCGCTCGTCGTTGAACGGTACGACAGAATTGTCAATAGCAGCGGAAATATCGAAAGGCTGCATCAGGAGGACTTTTGCCAGGCGCTCGGTGTATTGCCAAGCCAGAAATACACCGCCGACGGAGGACCAACCACACGAGACATCCAAGAACGACTGATTAACACAGTCCCCCACCACATGAATCTTGTGCTTTTTACCTATATGTTGTTCTATAACGCCATTATCGGAGCGCCTGACGCACACGCTAAAAACTACTCGCTCATCCTAGGTAAAGGCACAAACGCAGCGCTCGCACCCATGTACGATGTCGCATCGGGCTTGGCGTACGAGCGTATGCGCCGCCGGGCGCGCCTTGCCATGAGCGTTGGCGGCGAAAATCGAGTGGGGCGCATCGGTCCAGGCGCTATCCGCCGATACCACGGTATGGGCGACCCCGCGCTGGAGGCGGCGCTCACCGATGCCGGGCTATCCGAGAAGTTTTGCTTTGCGACCATGATGGACCTCGCCTACGAGGTGCCCATTTGCATGGAAGAGATCATGGACGAATACGCCGACCTGCCCGGCATGGCGGACCTGCGCGAGCACATGCTCGGCCCCGTCCGCGAAAACTGCCAGCGCACCCTCGACCTCATCAAGGCGGATATGGGCTAGGCGCCAATCAATCCACATTTCTTAAAAGAAGAGGGGGGCACCCGTCGCAAAAGTTCGGGTGCCCCCTCTCGTAATGTCATTTGCAATCCGCCAGCACGCGGCTCGGACCGTTGCCGGCGTGACCTTTACGCAGCGAGGCGCTTGAGGACGTCGATGAGCAGCTCGTAGAAGCGCTCGGCAGAAGCGAGCTCCATGCTCTCGTCCGGGGTGTGGACATCGGAGAGCGTCGGGCCCACGGCGATGGCATCCAGGCCGTGCAGGGCCTCGGCAAACAGGCCGCACTCAAGGCCGGCGTGAATGGACTCGATGCGTAGATCGGAGCCAAAGAGCTCGCGATAGCTCTCGACAAAGACGTCGCGGACCGGCGAATGCTCGGCATAGCTCCAGCCGGGATACTCGAACTCAAACTTGGCGTCGAAGCCCAGGACATCGGCCAGCGTCTGCAAGCGGTCCTTGAACTCGTTCTGCAGCGAGGTGATCGAAGAGCGCGGGGACAGCATGATCTTGACCTGGTCATCAGAGGTGGCAACCACACCGATGTTGGAGGAAACCTCGACGGAGCCGTCGGTGGCGACGTTGCGGCGGATCACGCCGTTGGGGGCAAGACGCAGGGCGCGGATGAGGGCAAGCGCGGACTTCTGGTCCATGGCCTCGACCTCGGCGTCGTCGGCAATCTCGACGGTGCAGGTAAAGCCGGGGTCGAAGACCTCGAGCTCGGCAGTGACGTCGGAGATGATGCCCTTTGCGATCTGGGCCGCGGCCTCGGCGGCAGCGTGGTCGGCGTAGACCAGAACAGCCTTGCACTCACGGTTGATGGCGTTGTCCTTGGTGCCGCCGTTAAAGCTGACGATGGCGGGCTCGCCGGCAACCATCAGGCGGTCGATGATGCGGGCCATGATGAGGTTGCCGTTGCCGCGCTCCAGGTTGATATCGTTGCCGGAATGACCACCCAGTAGGCCGGAGATGTCGAGCGTGAGGGTGCTACCGGTCTTGTGCTCGCGCACGATGGGGCAGGTGTAGGTAACAACGACGCCGCCGGCGCAGCTGACGGTGGCAACGCCCTCTTCCTCGGAGTCAAGGTTAATCATGGTGCGGGCGCTAATCTGGGACTTGTCGAGCGTCTCGGCGCCGACCAGGCCAGTCTCCTCGTCGGTGGTGAATACGCACTCGAGGGCGGGGTGAACGATCGAATCGTCATTGAGAACAGCGAGCATCAGAGCGACGGCGATACCGTTGTCGGCGCCCAGGGTGGTGCCGTTAGCGGTGAGGACGCCGTCCTTGACGACCAGGTCGATACCGTCGGTCGTAAAGTCGTGCTCAACGGAGCCCAACTTGTCGCACACCATATCGATGTGGCCCTGCAGCATCACGGTCGGAGCATTCTCGGCGCCGGCAGATGCGGGCTTGCGAATGATGACGTTGTAGACCTCGTCCTGGTACACATCAAGACCGCGCTCCTTGGCAAACGCAACCAGGAAATCGCTGATGCCCTTCTCGTTGCCAGACCCACGGGGGATCGCGCTGACCTCCTCAAAGAAATGGAACAGCTGGGCAGGCTCGTAGCCAGTAATCTTGTAGTCCATGGTGCCTCCTTGGCGCAACTGGTTAGACAGTAAGACATGCGACTTGTATATTCCCAGACTTTGCGTGCATAAACCAGTCGAAAACGCCGAGCGCCCTTGCATCATCGGCTAACGGCGGACCGCATAGCGTAACGGTCACAACTTCGCAGCTCTACAAATCGAGGCGCCCTTGCCAGAGCGCCTCGATTGCGCGTATCAAATTGTCGCCACGCCCTACAGCGCGCCGGAACCGGCTTGCATCATGCCGCCGGGGCCCGAGGTCACGCCGCCACTTACGGGCGCGGCGCTGCCAGTGTGCGGTGCCGCCGGGGCGGTATCGCCACCGAGCGTGCCCGCCGGACGCGGTGCCGGAATCTCACCCGTGCCATGGCTAAAGACAAACTTGCCGTCGGCCACATCGCACAGGACGGTATCGCCCTCGCCCCACTCGCCGGCCAGCAGCTCCTCGGACAACGGGTCCTCGATGAGCTTTTGGATGGCACGGCGCAGCGGACGCGCACCATTGGTAAGGTCGGTACCCTCGGCCACGATCTTGTCATAGGCCGCATCAGTGAGCTTGATGTTCATACCGTTGGCGATCAGACGCTGGCGCAGGTCGTCCACCAGCAGGTGCGCGATCTTGGTCAGGTTCTCGCCCGAAAGCTTCTGGAACACCACGATGTCGTCGATACGGTTGAGCAGCTCGGGGCGGAACAGGCGCTTGAGCTCGCCCATCGCACGACCACGGATCTCGCTCGAGGTAAGACCCTGCTCGCCGGTGGTGCCAAAGCCAACGCTCGCATCCTGCGCGATCTCGCGGGCGCCCACGTTTGACGTCATGATGATCACCGTATTGCGGAAGTCGACCGTCTTGCCCTGGCTATCGGTCAGGCGACCCTCCTCCAGCACCTGCAGCAGGATGTTGAAGATATCAGGATGCGCCTTCTCGATCTCGTCGAACAGCACGACCGAGTACGGGTGACGGCGAACAGCCTTGGTGAGCTGACCGCCCTCGTCGTGGCCCACATAGCCCGGGGGGCTACCGATGAGCTTGGAGACCTCGAACTCGCTACCGAACTCCGACATATCGAAGCTGATGAGCGCGTCCTTGCTGCCAAAGAGATACTCGGCGAGCGTCTTGGCGAGCTCGGTTTTGCCCGTGCCGGTGGGGCCCAGGAAGATAAAGCTGCCGCCGGGGCGACGCGGGTCCTTGAGCGGCGAGCGGCTGCGGCGCACGGCCTTGGCAACAGCCTCGACGGCCTCGTCCTGACCGATGATGCGCGTCTTGAGCACGCTTTCGGCCTGCAGCAGGCGGCGGCTCTCGCTCTCGGTGAGCGAGGACACCGGCACGCCCGAGGTCACGGACACGATGTCGGCAATCTGGGAGACATCGATGGTGAGCGGGCTAGCGTCGAGCTCGGCCGTCCAGGCAGCCTTGGCCTCGGCGAGCTCAATCTCGGCGGCCTTCTGCTGCTCGGTGATCTCGGCGGCCTTGTTCATGTCGTCGCTCTCGGTGGCCTCCTGCGCGGCGGCCTTAAGCTCCTCCACGCGATGCTCGGCCTCGCGCACCGGCTCGGGCGCGCGGTTGGCGGCGATGCGGGCGCGGGCACCGGCCTCGTCAATGAGGTCGATGGCCTTATCGGGCAGGAAGCGATCCTGGATGTAGCGGTTGGAAAGGTTCGCGGCGGCCTCGATAGCACCCTGCGTATAGCGCACATGGTGGTGCTCCTCGTAGCGCGGCTTGAGCGCGGTCAGGATCTTGACCGTGTCCTCGACGCTCGGCTCCTCGACATCGATGGTCTGGAAGCGACGCTCGAAGGCCGGGTCCTTGGTGAGATACTTGCGGAATTCCTCGGCCGTGGTGGCGCCGATAATCTGGAAGGCACCGCGCGCGAGCACGGGCTTGAGCATGGAGCTCGCGTCGATGGAGCCCTCGGCAGAACCGGCACCGATGATGGTGTGCATCTCATCGATAAACAAGATGACGTCGTCGGCCTCGGTTGCCTCCTGGATCACGTTCTTGAGGCGCTCCTCGAACTCACCGCGATACTTGGCGCCCGCAACGAGACCCGGCAGGTCGAGCGTCCAGATATTCTGGTTCATGAGGTTCTCGGGCACGTTGCCGGCAGCAATCTGTTGCGCCAGTCCCTCGACGATGGCCGTTTTGCCCACGCCGGGATCGCCCAGGATAAGAGGATTGTTCTTGGTGCGGCGCGAAAGGATCTCCATCATACGCTGGACTTCCTTTTCGCGGCCGATCACCGGATCGAGTTCGCCGTCGCGCGCCTTCTGCGTAAGGTTGGTCGCGAACTGCTTAAGTGTATCGGTGCCGCTCCCCTTTTGCTGGGAGGCATCCGAGCCGCTAAAGAACGGCAGGCCCGTACCGGGACGACCAGCACCGGCGCCAGCGAGCGGGCGCTTCTTATCCTGGTCCTTGGCGGTGAGTTTCTCGATAGCCTTTTTGATGGAGGCGGACGACACACCCAGGCGCATGAGGATGTCCATGGCCATGCCGTTGCCCTCTTCGACGATGCCGATCAGCAAGTGCTCGGTCGACACGTAGGTCTGGTTGTTTTCACGCGCCACGCGGAATGAACGCTCCATCACGCTAATGACGAGCGGCGTAAAGGCGAGCTTGGCCGCCTCGGTCTCCTCACTGGGCTCGGGAACCGTGGTCTGGACCTCTTTAAGAGTATCCATGATGTCGTCGTAGGAGATATCGAGCGAACGCAGTGCCTCGGCGGCAATGCCCTCGTCCTCCTTGGCGAGTGCGAGCAGCAGGTGCTCGGTACCCACCTTATTTGAGTGAAGATCGAGCGCTTCTTGCTTGGCCATGGACATGACCTTGCGCGCGCGATCGGTAAAACGGTCTAACATGCTAGTTCCTCTTAGACGAGCTAGTTTTTTCAAACGCAAAGCGCCGCCCGCGGCAGCGCTTTGGTCTCTTTACCCATATGGAGTATATGTTAACCGTTGGGACCTTTCCTGCCCGTAGCCGCGCGACAACGTCTACAAAAAAGGAATTGCTCGGGTCCGTTTGGCGGTTTGGTTTTGAGCTGCTGTCTAGCAGGCGGGCTCGGCGTCCATGCTCTCGGCAACGTCATTGACGGCATCGGCAACGGGAGCGCCCGGCATGCGCACGAGCTCCATGTGCGGCTCGGCAAAGACCGTGCCCATGGGGAAGGCGCGGCGGAAGACAAAGCGAGCAACCGGACCGGCCACCAGCAGGTTCCAGGGCAGGGCCATGATAAAGTTGCGCGGAATGTTAACGAGCCACATCATCGGCAGCAGCTGCAGGTTGGCGAGCGGGCCGCCGGGCATATGGAACAGGCCTTCGCACGCGCCGTAGAGCGACATGATGATGACCATGGGAACGACCATGCAGGAGCTGACGGCAAGCGTCATGGCAAGCGGCGAGCTCTTGCCCGGCGTGACCAGGAATTTAAATGCGAAACCCTTGGCAAGGGGGCTGGCAACAAACCAGTCGCAGCACATGGCAAAAATGTAGGCAACGGGGAAGCCGAGCCACGCGGCGGCAACAACCTCGCCGCTGATGGCCCCATGCTGCAGGGCAACGTTGTAGATACTCATCCAGAGCACCATGCAAAAGCACATGATAAAGGTGAACAGCAGGCTCTCTCGTTTGTTGATAGGCATAAAGGGCATGGTCCTTTCTGTGTTGCGCCGCGGCGCACAACAAAAACGGGCGGGCGAGATGGAGCTGTTGGGACTTCATCTCGCCCGCCCGTGGTACGTGCGTCTGCGACTACTTATGTGGTGGAACCAGCCTAGCACGAAAAGCACGTGCTTCGTAAGCGTTGAGTTTATGAAGATGCAGGGCGCCAATAATCCCCCGACCCCATAAGTTGCGGTGGAATACGGACTGTTTTGACCCTTTAAACAGCAATTCAGTCCCTATTTCACCGCAACTCATTTGGTGCAAAGCAACCTGTCCTCCTTGCGCCAATTAGCTGGTGTGGCGCCAGCGAGGGTCGGTGAGCGTACGCGCCACACCCAGACCAACGGGCAGAAACGCCACGATGAGCACTGCACGCACAAACCAGCCGAGCATATTGACCGTGTCGAAGGTGCACATGTAATACATCGAGCGATACAGATACAGGCCCGGCACCATAATGACAATTGATGGCACCGTGAGGGCGATACGTGGGTAGGTGAGCTTGACTTCGGCCAAGCTTGCCAGCAGCCCCGATACCAGCGCGCCGATAAACGCTGCTGCCTCGGGAGGCATACCCACGCTCAGACCCAGGAAGGGAAACAGCGTCGGCGCATCAACGAGCGTAAGGCGCAAGGTATTAGACACGGCGCCGATGAGCCCTGCCGCCGCTGCCATCTTTACCGGACTGTTGAACATAACCGAGAAGCCAAATACTCCGACAAAGCTCATCACAGTACGCAAGAGTGTAAGAGCCAACGGTGAGAGGCCGAGCGGGGCAAAGTCATCCGGCGCCAGGCCAACACACTCGGCAACCATCCAACCTACGAGGGTCGCCATCACAATAATCGACACGGCATACGAAAGACGCTCGATACCGCTTCGCATGTCGAGCTTAGCGATGTCGAGGCCTGCCGTAATGAGAGGAAAGCCGGGGATCACAAAGAGCATGGCGCCGATATAGCCTTCTTGGTGCGACATTGCCCCCGGTATGACCTGGCCAAGGCCAAGCAATGCCAGCAGATACGAGACGCAAGCGAGTGCAACGCCGATCGTCAGCGCGCTAAACTGGCCAAGGCCCTGCTTGAGAATATGGGAGCGCGCAAAGTTGCCGACACCAGCGCCCACAAATGCACAGGCCATCTCGATAGGGCCGCCGCCGAGCAAAAAGACAAAGGCGCCGCAAGCACAGGCCGCCGCAATGCCCTGTTGCCAGGGAGTGTAATCGGGCTTCGAGCTCTCAACGGTCTTGAGCAACTCATGGTACTCATGCACGGTAAACCGGCGCCCGTAAACCTCGATTTCCTTTAAGAAGCTCTCCATCATCCATATGCGATGAGTATTGACCCCCGTTGTGGGTAGGCTGACGACCTCATTAAAGCAGTGACCATCTTCGATACAAGTACACTCAAACGACAGGAGACTTAAGTCAACGTGGATGGTGACACCGAGTACAGCGGCGACGCGATTCATGGTATCGCGTACACGCCAGGCACCCGTTCCGCTCGCGAGCATAAGCATACCGGTGCGGCAAATGATGGATGATTTATCGGTGAGCGGCGCATCGACGGCAAGCTCACCGCCTGCCGTCACGATCTGGCACCAGTCGGTTTTCATATGGAGGGCGCCGGCACGAACACCGTGGTGCAGAGGGACTCTTGAGAGCAACGAATCATGGCGCGAAGGCTGTGGGGGTTCCGTCGATTCGACCTCGTCCTCGTCGGGCCCTTCATCAACAAGGTCGAAAGCATCGGGCGACGCCGGCTCGCGACGATCGATCAGCTCCTCGTCCTCATCGTCAAAGTAATTGAACTGATCGAGCATGTCCTCTTCGATTGCACGATCGCTCGCGTCGTTCATATAGACGCTCCCTTCCTACCGACTAACCCCCATCCTAGGCAGCGACGGCTAAAGGAAACATAAAAGAGACGACTGTCATGCATGGAAGGCGTAAACCCCCAATGCGCCGGTAGACCCCAGGCGGCTAGGACCGTCCCCAAGTGCCGGCACAAGAGGAACGTCCCTAAGTGCCAACCAGGGCAACGCCGCAGGCAGAGGACGGACAGCGAAAGCCCGCCAGAGCGAGCAAGGTGCTTTGAAACGAGATGCCACCATAGGTTGAGCATAAGTCAGCGAGCGGGTCGCATTTGAGACAAGGTGACGTGAAACGAAAGGGCGTTGACCTTCTGGTCGCGCCCTTGAAGTTGAACGTCAGATTGTCCAAATGCGGCCCGCGCAGCGTCGAGCCGTTACGCGGTTCGTAGAACCGCGTAACTAGTTAGTACATCTTTGCGCCGGCGGGGATGGAGGCGTCGAGCTGGATCAGGTTGAGACGCTCCTCACCATCCTCCTCGTGGATAGCGCTGATGAGCATGCCGCAGCTGGGAATGCCCATCATCTTGCGCGGAGGCAGGTTGGTGATGGCGAGCAGCGTCTTGCCGACCAGGTCCTCGGGCTCATAGTAGCCATGGATGCCGGAGAGGATGGTACGGTCGGTGCCGGTGCCGTCGTCGAGCGTAAAGTTCAGCAGCTTCTTGGACTTCTTGACGGCCTCGCATGCCTTGACCTTCACGGCGCGGAAATCGCTCTTGGAGAAGGTATCAAAGTCGACGAACTCCTCAAACAGCGGCTCGACGGCAATCTTGGAATAATCGACCGTGGGCTTGAGCGGCTTGACGAACGGGCTTGCGGCGTTGCCGGCCTCGGCAGCCTTGGCAGCAGCGGCACCGGACTGGAAACCCTTCTCGGGCTTCATGTGCGGGAACAGCAGGACGTCGCGGATAGAAGCCTGGTTGGTGAGCAGCATGACCACGCGGTCGATACCGATGCCGATGCCGCCCGCGGGAGGCATACCGTACTCGAGGGCGCGCACGTAATCCTCGTCGTACTCCATGGCCTCGTCGTCGCCGCCAGCCTTCTCGGCCATCTGAGCGGCAAAGCGCTCGGCCTGGTCGACCGGGTCGTTGAGCTCGGAGAACGCGTTGGCGTACTCGTGGCCGGCGATAACCAGCTCAAAGCGGTGCGTCAGGCGCGGGTCGTCCTCAAAACGCTTGGCGAGCGGGCTGACCTCGATGGGGTAATCGCACACGAAGGTCGGGTTGACGATGGTGTCCTCGCCCAGCTCATCGTAAATCTCGGCGATGATCTTGCCGGCGGTCCACTCGGGTTTAATCTCCAGGCCCTTCTCGCGCGCGGCGGCAGCAAGCTCCTCGACCGGCGTGTCGATGGTGACCTGCTTGCCGAGCACGTCGGAGACGATGTCGGTCATGGGACGGCTGGCCCACTCACCAGAAAGGTCGATGGTCTGGCCCTGGTACTCGATAACCTCGGGGTTGCCGATGGCCTTGTTAGCCGCCTTGATGACACCCTGGGCGAGTGCCTTCATGCCCTCGAGGTCGGAGAAGGCACGGTAGGCCTCCATCGTGGTGAACTCGGGGTTGTGGGTAAGGTCCATGCCCTCGTTACGGAAGATACGGCCGATCTCGAACACGCGCTCAAAACCGCCGACGATGCAGCGCTTGAGGTGCAACTCGGTAGCAATGCGCAGGTAGCACTCCTGATCGAGCGCGTTGAAGTGCGTGATGAACGGCTTGGCAGTAGCGCCGCCCTGGATGGTCTGCAGGATGGGGGTTTCGACCTCCATGTAGCCGTCGGACTCCATAAAGCGACGGAAGGTGGAAAGAATCTGCGAACGCTTACGGAAGGTCTCGCGAACGTCGTCGTTGGCGATCAGGTCGACATAGCGCTGGCGATAGCGGGTCTCCTTGTCGGAAAGACCGTGGAACTTCTCGGGCAGCGGACGAACGGCCTTGGCAAGCAGGGTAGCGCTCTTAGGGGCAACGGAAAGCTGGCCGCGCTGGGTGCGCACAACCACGCCGGTCACGCCCAAGATATCGCCCAGGTCGAGGGACTTGAGCGTATTCCAGGCAGCCTCGTCCATGTCGTTGATGCGGCAGAACAGCTGAATCTCGGCAGTCGCATCGCGCACGACGATGAACATGATCTTGCCCTGACCGCGCTTGGCGACCACACGGCCGGCGATCTTCACGACGTCCTCGGTGTCCTCGCCATCGGCAAGCTCGGCGTACTTAGCCTCGATATCGGCGACGTAGTCCTCAAGCTCAGAGTGCTCGGGATAGGGGTTCTGGCCCGCCTCGAACAGGGCGGCGCGCTTGGCCAGGCGGGTGGCGCGCTCGTCGTTGAGCGTCGATGCCTGATCGGCGGCGTTCTGGTTCTCTGCCATAAGTTAGCTCCTCAAACTAAAACGCTCCCCAGGATTCGGTCCCAGGGAGCGAAAACATACCTTTACGCGGGACCGTGGTCTAGCGTGCAATCTTGGCGATGGTGTAGACGCGAGTCTTGCCGGAAGGCGTAACGACCTCGACGGAGTCGCCCTCGCCGTGACCGATGATGGCGTGGCCGACCGGAGACTCGTTGGAGATCTTGTGCTCGAGCGAGTTGGTCTCGGTGGTACCGACGAGCGTGACTTCCATGACCTCACCGTTGGGATCAATCAGAGAAACGGTGGAACCGATGGAGACGGTCAGATCACCTGTGGTGGCAGCAACCTGAGCGTTGGCAAGGATGGCCTGGATCTCGGCAATACGAGCGGCGTTCTGGGCCTGCTTGTCCTTGGCGGCATCGTACTCGGAGTTCTCCGAAAGGTCGCCGAACGCGCGGGCTTCCTTGATGTCCTCGACGATCTCCTTGGCGTAATCGCCCTCACGCCAAGCGAGCTCCTCGACGAGCTTCTGGCGGCCCTCAGCGGTCAGTACGATCTGGCTTGCGTCCATACGGATATCTCCCCAACTCTGATCAAACAATCAACTGTCAACAAAACGAAAAAGACCGGCTAGCCTGCGGGCAAGCCGGTCAGGTGCTCACCCCAAAGGGATGGGACTACTCTGCGTCCGCGTCGCTGTCCTCTGCCTGCTTCTTCTTGGCAGCAGCGAGCTTGGCCTCGAGCTCAGCGATCTCCTTGTCCTCCTCGGACTGCTCGACCACGACCTCCTCGGCCTGCTTGGTCTCGGCCTTATCGTCGCCTTCCATACCCTCGCGGATATTCTTGACGGTAGAGCCGAGGGACTTGCCGAGCTTCGGCAGGTTCTTGGGCCCGAAGATAATCAGGACAACGACGAGAATAATGATGAGCTCAGGAGCCCTCAGTCCAAACATGTAGACCTCCACAATACAGCGAGACAAGCTCGAATGAGTATACCGCGGGTATCGCGGTATCACAACAATAGCTAAAAAAAGGGACCGCAAGAAGCGGTCCCTCCTCATGCTCTGGTCGGGTTGACTGGATTTGAACCAGCGACCCCTGCGTCCCGAACGCAGTGCTCTACCAAACTGAGCCACAACCCGTTAGCTCGACTATAGTAACAAAGATTTCCGTCGTGTGCTAGAGAAATTTTTACTTCTTTGGCACTTCGATGCGAACCGTGTTGGGAATGAGCTCCGTCGCGCAGGCCCACCAGCCGTTTTGCTGGGCAGCGTCGGCAAGCCTTTCGGCCGTGGCAGCGGTGTCGCAAATGGCAAACGAGCAGGCGCCCGATCCGCACACATCTACAGCAACGGTGCCGTCTTGTTTACGCAGACAATCGAGAACCGTTTGTATCTGCGGCTCCATCTGTGCGGAAATGACACCCAGGTTGTTATGGATGAGCGCATATGCCGTCTCGGCATCACCAGCACGCAAGGCAGAAGCTATCGCGCCGGGCTTGTCCGCAGGCATCGGGGCCTCGTCAAAACGTCGATAGGCTTCAATTGTCGAAACACTTGCCTCGCGCGGCTTGACCAACACGACGGGCGTTGCGGGCAGCGCAGGGTACTCAGTTGCCAGCACGTCTCCCCCACCTACGTAGAACGCAGGGCTCGCGTGCAAAAAGAACGGGACGTCAGCACCAATGCCCCGCGCAATGTCGTCGAGCGCGGGGTCGGAGCGATCAATTCCCCAGAGCTCCGCCAAGGCGACAATGACCGCGGCCGCATCCGTCGAGGGACCGCCCAAGCCGGCGCACAATGGAATGCGCTTCTCAATCGTCACGCAGATGTTTGCCTCGCGACCATAATGCTCGGCCATAGCAACCGCAGCCCGATACGCCGTATTCTTTTGCATGGGAAAATCTGATGCCGGAACCGTTTGGACGGTCAGCGCCTGCGCCGGCGTGACCGTCACGGCATCGGAAAGACCGACGGCTACCATCAGGGAATCGACCCTGTGGTAGCCGCGGTCATCGCGCTCGGTATGAACCCCCAGGTAGAGGTTAATCTTTGCCGGCGCGGAAAGAGTCAGGGACCGATCGGTCACCGTTAATGCTCCTCGAGCTGATTGCCGAGCGGGGTAAAGATATGCTCGCCGCTCTCGGGATCGAACAGCTCGACCTGACCGGTGAGGACATCGATATACTGGTAGGACTGACGCGACTTGCGCCCGCGGCGCTCGTCGACCTCGACGATAAAGACGGCGGGGTGGACGCTCTTGATGGTGCCCATGCGCTCGACGACGCGGGTGCGGCCCATGTTGGCCTTCACCTTGACGCGATCGCCCACCATATCGGTCAGCTTCTCGTGGATGTCGTCGACGTGATTGACTTCCATCTCTTCCATGAACAGGGCCTCCAGAAGGTGCAATTCAAAAAGGGGATAATACCCCTAAGATAGACAAAACTCTAATACTATAGCACCCTGTTACAAACACGCGCAAGTAGCTAATTTGGCTACTTACAGATTGTCGGTATCGAGGACGATGGTGAATGGGCCGTCGTTGACGAGGTCGACCTTCATGTCGGCGCCAAAGATGCCGTGCGCCACGTGTTCGACATCTTGGCGAACGAGCGTCAGGAAGTACTCGTAGAGCTCGTTGGCGACATCGGGGGCGCCGGCATCCGTAAACGATGGGCGGCGGCCGTGACGGCAATCGGCGAACAGCGTGAACTGCGACACTACGAGAACCTCGCCGTCGACATCGGCAAGTGCCAGGTTGGTCTTGCCGTTCTCGTCCTCGTTAATGCGCAAGCCCCGGAGCTTGCCCCACAGTTTATCGGCCTCGGCGCGCGTGTCGCCGTGGCCCACGCCCAGCAGCACCAGATAGCCGCGCCCAATTTTACCCACGCACTCGCCGTCGACCGTCACGCCGGCGTTGAGTACGCGCTGCACCACCGCACGCACGGCTTACTCCTCGCCCGTCAGTTTGGCGGACAGATGCTCGAGCGCATGGAATCGATGGCTGATGGCGTTCTTCTCGTCCGCCGTCAGCTCGGCCATGGTCTTGCCCGGCGTGTCGACCGGCAGGAACAGTGGGTCGTAGCCAAAGCCATGATCGCCGCGGCCCTCGTGTGCGATAGCGCCCTCGCAGGCGCCCTCGCCATAAGTGACCAGGCCGTCCGTGTCGATAAGCGCGACGACGCTCATAAAACGCGCGGTGCGGTCCTCGTCGGCCACGCCCTCCAGATTCACGAGGAGCTTGGCGTTGTTGGCGGCATCGTCGCCGTGCACGCCCGCATAGCGTGCGCTGTACACGCCCGGCTCACCGTCCAGGGCATCAACGACCAGGCCCGAATCGTCGGCGATGGCCATAAGCCCCGTCTCCTCTACCGCGGCCTGCGCCTTGATGATGGCGTTCTCCAAAAACGTCGTGCCGTTTTCCTCGGGGTCCTCAAAATCACCCAGCTGACCCAACGCCACAAAGCGAACCTCGGGCATGACCTTGCCCAAAATGGCCTCGATCTCGGTGAGCTTATGGGCATTGCCCGTTGCCACGACGATGGTCGCCGCCGGGTCGAGGGTGTCGATATCGATCTTCTCTAGTGCCATGACTGGCTTCCTTGTCTCTATAGCAATGCCGCCCAAGGGAAACTGGCCTCGAGCCCTCTCCCCTCCCTGGCGACAGAAACCTTATACTTCGACGTTTTCCCAGATAAAACCTACCAAAATTAACATCCCTTTTTGGCAGGTTAGGCGAGGGCTTGGCGCTGAAGCTCGATGAGCTCGGCAACGCCCTTGTCGCCCAGGTCGAGTAGGGCGTTGAGACGCTTACGGTCGAAGGGCGCCTGCTCGCCGGTACCCTGAAGTTCGATCATCTCGCCGGTGTCGGTGGCGACGAGGTTCATGTCGACTTCGGCGTGGCTGTCCTCGGAATAATCGAGGTCAAGCAGCGTATTGCCGTCGACAACGCCCATAGAGATGGCAGCCACCTGGCCGGTAAGCGGGATGCGCTCGATCTTGCCTGCCTCGACCCACATGGCGAGGGCGTCGTGCAGCGCCACCCAGGCGCCGGTAATGCTCGCCGTACGCGTACCGCCATCGGCCTGGATCACGTCACAGTCGACGGTGACGGTGTACTCGCCGAGCACCTTCATGTTGACGACGGTACGCAGGCTGCGACCAATGAGGCGCTCGATCTCCATGGAGCGGCCTTTGCGGTTGGCGTGCTCGCGCTTGCAGCGCTTGCCGGTCGACGTCGGCAGCATGGCGTATTCCGCGGTCACCCAACCGGCCTTAGCTCCCTTTCGCCAGCCCGGCACGCCCTCCTCGATAGTGGCGGCGCACAGCACGCGCGTGTCGCCGAACTCGGCCAGGCACGAACCGTGGGCGTGCTTCATGACGCCACGGGTGAGCTTAACGGGACGCAACTCGTTGGCGGCGCGGCCGTTGGCGCGGTTGACCTGCATGTACTCCATAGAAAGATCCTTTCGGCAAAAAATGTGGCGAAGGCTTTGGCGGCGGCCTTACATCTATTTCAGCTCATCGATATCGATATGCTCAATGCTCTTGAGCGGCTGACCAAAGATAAAGCTGCCCGCCACCGCAAACTCGGCAATGTTATCGGCCGTCGTGGCAAAACGATGCTGCGGCTCGGCGGCGTCGCCCGCCAGCTGCTCGCGGCGCGTGAGGATATCGGTCAGCTCGCGCGTGGTCTCCTCGGCGGAACTCACGACGCGCACCCCAGGCCCCAGCGCATGACGGATAGGTCCCACCAACAGCGGAAAATGCGTACAGCCGAGCACCACGGTATCGATACCGTGGTCGCGCAGCGGCTCAACCGTGGCACCCACCAGCGCACGCACGGCAGGCGTATCGAAGATGTCCTCGTTCTCAAGCCACTGCTCTTGCAGATGCGCACCCGAGGCGAGCTCGTGTTCGACAACCTCGACAAAGCTCGAGGCGGGGCAGCCGTATACGTCGACGCCGGCATCTAGGTCCTGAATGGCGCGCGTGTAAGCGCCCGAGCGAATGGTGAGGTTGGTGGCGAGCACGCCCACGCGACGCGTGCGGGTGCTGTTGATTGCCGCACGGGCACCCGGCGCGATCACGCCGATCACGGGAACGTCGAGCACCTGCTGGGCCAGACGCAAGGCCGCAGCTGTCGCCGTGTTGCAGGCGATGACCATAATCTTGACGTCGTGCTTCGACAGCCAACGGCCCGCCTGCAACGCAAACGAGCGCACCTCATCCTCGGTGCGCGTGCCATACGGGCAGCGTTTGGTGTCGCCAAAGTAGTAGACGGACTCGTGCGGCAACGCCGTCGCAATCGCACGCGCAACCGTCAGACCGCCCAGGCCCGAGTCGAACACGCCAATGGGGCGCGTGTCCCCGGCCAGATTCTCGATATCGGACATTACCTCACCAGATTCTCTCTCGAAAAGATATGGCTCAGAACGATAGGACCGCGCTACGAACGAGCCGCGACGAGCAGCTCTGCCGTTGCCGCCCAGCCGTCGACAATCTTGCCGCGCGTGACGTAGGCGTTATCGCAGGTATCCAGGAACTCGGGCGCGCCGGCGCTGGTCAAACCGTTCTCGACCAGGCAGAACGTGCCCACGTGGTCAGCCATGTAGAAGTCGGACTCGGAATCGCCGAGCGCGAGCGTCTCCTCGCGCTCGATCCCTAGGTGCTCGCAGAAACGCGCGATGGCAACGCCCTTGTTGAGGCCGGCGGGATTGATGTTAAACGCGCGGCCATCCTCGACGCGTTCGAGCTCGAGCGTCGTCGGCTTGGACAGATGTGTCAGGTGGCCGTTGCAGGCCCAGACCAAGCCGCAGCCGGCCTCGTCAAGAATGGCCTGGACCTCGTCGTCGGGCACATCGCCGCGCATGCCGACGGTGACCTCACGGTATTTGTAGCCGGTCGACATGTCGTTGTGGTACTCGATCTTGTGCGGCCAGTGAGCAAGGATCTTCTCGCACACGCCGGTCTGCTCGATCACCTGGTGCGGAGTAAGGCCGCAGGCGGGGTCGTAAGGCATGTCGCCGGTCAGATACTCCCAATCGTTGGCCTTGAGGTCGTACATGACCAGGCCGCCCATCTCACCAATGTAGGAGTTGAGGCCGAGCACGCGCGCGTCCTCGTGGATCATGGTACGGTTGCGGCCCGAGGTGGGAACCACCTGAATACCAGCGCGGGCAAGTGCCACGACAGCCTCGACGAGCTTGGTCGAGGGATTGCCGTCGTTGTCGCGCAGCACGCACGAGCCGGGCGCGAGCATGGTGGCGTCCAGGTCGGTAAAGACGTACTTAACCTTGGCAAGACGCTCGCGCATCTCGCCCGAAAGCTCGGCAACGGTCGGCAGGGTGTTGTGGGACATGGTTACTCCGTTTACGTAGAAGGGTTTGGACTTGGACGGCATGTTTTGATTGAGGGAACACGCTTATGGCGACAGCGCACTCAGGGCGTCGCCGCCATCATGGTTCATTAGTCAAACTGGGTAACATCGATTAGGCGATTGGCCAGCGAAAGGTCGCTCTCGATGGGCACGAACTCGTCGCCCACGTGCATGAGTTCCTCGTCACCCTTTGCCAGCAGCAAGACAATGGTGGGAGCATCGGGGTTGACGTACTCCTCGCGCGCCGCCTTGAACGCCGCATGCACAGCGGCTTCGCGGTCGAGGATGATCTTGTTCGGCGTATCGTCGGGAACATGCTCGGCAAGCTCGCGACAGACCTTCATCGGGTCCTCGTGAGCCGGGTCCTCGTTGGCAAAGATCATCAGGTCGGAATATGGTGCGGCCTCGCGCGGAAGCTGCTCGCGGCGCTCCTGCGCCTTGCCGCCGGCAGCGCCAAATACTGCGATGACCGGGCTGGCGGGAAACGCGCGCTTGACCGACGAGAAAAGCGAGCGGAACGAAAGCTGGTTGTGCGCGTAGTCGACAACGCAAATCACGCGGCCGTCCTTCGACTCCACGACCTCCATGCGGCCCGGCACACGCAGTTTGGAGAGGCCCTTCTTGATAGCCTCGATACCGATGCCGATCTCGCGCGCGGCGGCGATAGCGACCAGCGCGTTCTCCACGTTAAAGTCTCCCGCGATACCCAGCAGGATCTTCTCCCCCGCCTCGGACTCGTCGGCACACAGGCCATGCAAGTTGAACTCGATGCTAAAGCCGACCATGCGTACGTCGCTCGCCCACAGGCTTGCCTCGGGATGCTCGACGCCAACGGTCACCAAGCGCTCGGCCGTCGACGCTGCCTCCAGCACACGGTCGACCTCTTCGGTGCCCAGATTCACCACGGCGGTCTTTGCCTGGTCAAAGATCCTGAGTTTGCTCTCAAAATAATCCTCAAACGTAGGGTGTTCGATCGGCGAGATATGGTCGCGGCCGATGTTGAGGAAGCACGCCACGTCAAACGGCAGATTCTCGACGCGCTGGTACTTGAGCGCCTGGCTCGAGACCTCCATGACCATGGACTGGCGACCGGAAGTGCGGCAGTTGGCGATATGGCGCCAGACCTCGGGGGCCTCGGGCGTAGTATTGGTGCTCTCATAGCACTCGATGCCATCGTCGGTACTCACCGAGCCGATCATGCCGCAGGACTCGCCCGCCGCTTTGATGATGGACTGGAGCATAAAAGCGGCCGTGGTCTTTCCCTTGGTACCGGTGATACCCACGATCTTGACGTCGTGGTCGGGACGGTCGTAGACCTCCGGCGGCAACAGGGCCATGGCCGTGCGAACGCTATCAACAACCAGCATCGCAGCACCGCTCTCCTGCGCCAGCGGCTCCAGAGACTCGACCAGCGATTCCTCGCACACAAATGCGACGGCGCCCGCATCGAGCGCCATGCTCAAAAACGCGGGCTTAAAGGCAGCACCTTTGCAAAAGAACACGTCACCTGCCGAGACCGCGCGCGAATCAAACGAGCAGCCGGTCACGGCACGCTCGTCAACCTGCTCTGATGCGCGCAGCTCGCCGCACACATCGAGCAGTTTGGCCAGCGTATCGACCGTGGTCACGGTCGCGGAATCCGAATGGTGCATCTTTCACCTTTCTCAGCCATTTGGCAGGGACGGTTTTTATAGTAACTGAAACGCACCCACGCAAAAACGGCTCCCGGAGGAGCCGTTACGCGCAGGCGTTCGTAAGCCGAGGCTAGGCAGCCTGAACAGCGGGCTGGTCCTCGTCGATAAAGAAGCGCTTGTACCACACCAGGAACACGAGCGGCGTATAGATCTTGCGCTGGAAATCGCCCTTGCCCGCAAAGTGCAGATCGAGCAGGTGCATGAGCTCGTCGGTATCGAAGAACTCGCTTGCCCACGGCGCGGTGAAGTACTCCTTGACATAGTCGTACCACTTTTGCTCGCGCAGCCAGTAGACAATCGGCACCGGGAAGCCCACCTTGGGACGGGTGGCCCACTCATCGGGCAGCGACTTGTTGGCAGCGTGGCGGAGTACCTGTTTGTTGCCGTTCTCGTTGATGCGGTAGCGGTCGGGAATGTGCTCGGCGAACTCCATGACTTTGCGGTCCAGGAAGGGCACGCGCAGCTCCAGCGAATGTGCCATGCACATCTTGTCAGCCTTGAGCAGAATGTCGCCCGGGAGCCACATGTTCATGTCCAGGTACTGCTTCTTGACCAGCTCGGGCTGACCCTTCACGCGTGCATAGATGGGAGCGGCAAGCTCGAAGGCGCCATCGCCGGTGTTGTACTCGGGCTTGAGCACGCCGTCGACCTCGCGCTCCGGCCATACCAGAGCCTGTCCCAGGAACGACTTCTCGGGGATCTCGGCACCCTTGACCAGGAAGTTATGTCCCTTGAAGTACGGCATATGCAACGCCAGGTTACCGAGCGCGCGACGGATGGGCAGCGGCACCATCTTTTTGTACTTGCGGACTGGGACCGTGTCCTCGTAGTAGGCGTAGCCGCCAAAGAGCTCGTCGGCGCCTTCGCCCGAAAGCACGACGGTGACGTCCTTGCGGGCCATCTCGGCCAAGAACCACAGCGGCACGGAAGACAGGTTGGACTGCGGCTCGTCCATGTGATACTGGATGTCCTCAAGCGCACCGAAGAACTCGTCGGCGGTAATCATCTTGCGAACGTTCTCGACGCCGAGCTTATCGGAAAGCTCCTTGGCATAGTTGGTCTCGTTGAAGTTCTTGTAGTCAAAGCCCACCGAGAAGGTCTTGTCGGGCATGAGGCAAGCGGCGATGTAGCTGGAGTCGACGCCACCGGAGAGGAACGACGCGACCTTGACGTCGGCGATGCGATGGGCCTCGACGCTCTCGTGCACGACCTCGTCCAGCTCGTCGACGTACTCCTCGAACGGCTTCTCGACGGCAGAGTAATCGCAATCCCAGTAGCGCTCGATGTTCATCTTGCCGGTCGGGATATCGACGGTAAAGTAGTGCGCCGGCGGCAGCTTGTAGACACCCTCGAAGAAGGTCTCCTCGGTTGCCGAATACTGCAGCGTCATGTACGGACGCAGGGCCTTTTTGTTGACCGCCTTGTGGAAGTGCGGGTAGTCCAGGAAGCTCTTGATCTCGGAACCAAAGAGCACGCCCGGAGCGCCGTCACCCGCATCGGCCATGGGATAGTAGTAGAGCGGCTTGATGCCAAAGATATCACGGGCGCCAAAAAGCTTGTTCTTCTTCTTGTCCCAGATGACGAAGGCGTACATACCGCGCAAGCGATCGAGTACTGCCTCGCCCCACTCCTCGTAGCCGTGCAGAAGGCTCTCGGTGTCGGCGCCGCAGTGGAACTTGTAGCCCTTGGCCTCGAGCTCGGAACGGAGTTCTTGGAAGTTGTAGATCTCGCCGTTGAAGACAATGACGACGCTACCGTCCTCGTTGGCCATAGGTTGGGCGCCAGCCTCGGTCAGGTCGAGGATCGACAGGCGGCGGAAGCCGAGGGCAACGCGGCCGTCGATAAACTGGCCGCCCATGTCGGGACCGCGATGGACGATGCGGTCCATCATCTTGGTGAGCACCTCGGATTGGTTATCCGTCCCACCGACAAAACCGACAAAACCGCACATATACTATCCCCTCTGCTGTTGCTGGGTATCAAATCGAATCAGTAGCTTTTGAGTATACCCGAGGGTGTAAAGAGGGACGGAATGTTCAGGCAATCTCAACTGAATCAGCTCCGCGCCGACACGCTCCGGTTACCTTTAATGGATATGAGGTGAATGGGGCGATTGTTTTGCTATACTCTCTCCGCACGGGCGATTGGCGCAACGGTTAGCGCAGGTGCTTTACACGCACAAGGCTGGGGGTTCGAATCCCTCATCGCCCACCATTGAATTGGAAACGGTCCTCGCAAGGGGACCGTTTTTGTTTGCGCCCGGTGCATGGGATTCGAACCCGCCAGCACGTCCGTCACAAAGGCCGTGGCCAAAAAATGGCAAAAATGAGTACTGTTACTAATTTTGTAGCAGCGATTTTTGGGTTTCGCTGGGTAAATCTAGCCCTGAATCAGCGATTTGAAGCCTTTGCTAGCTGTTTCCCCATTAACATAACTGAACATGTGTGGTCTAACTAATCCTAGATAGTCGGTTTCATATGAGATTCAGCTGGTGACAGTACTCACATTTGGCATTTTTTGTCCAAAGGCTCACCTGGCCATTGCAGATTTGTGGCAAAACGGGCTCCAGACCGCTGAATCATGCCACATAGGGCACGTCCGCAGTCCGGAACCCGGTCCAAATTGAGTTATTGCGCCGCGTTAGCCCAAGACACCCGCCAGGATCTCGATTAGGCTGTCCACGTCGGCCTCTTCGCACACGAGCGGCGGCAGGAAACGCAGCGTATGGGCACCCGTAGCGTTAATCACGGCACCAGCCCCCAATGCACGGGCCACAACGTCGTGTGCATCACCCACAGTATCGTCCAGATCGCAGCCAAGCATCAAGCCGCGGCCACGCACCTCGGTCACGTGCGGCAGCTTGGCGAGCTTTGCCTCCATATAGGCACCCACCTTGGCAGCATGCCCGGCATAATCGCCGCGCACGAGCGCGGAGAGCGTCGCGGCACACGCCGTGATGGCCAGGCAGCTACCGCCAAAGGTCGAGCCGTGGTCGCCCGGCTTAAACACGTCGGCAATCTCCTTCTTTGCCACGACGGCACCCATGGGCACGCCGTCGGCAATGCCCTTGGCAAGGCTCATAATGTCGGGTTCCACGCCATAGGTCTGGAATGCAAACGGCTTGCCGGAGCGGAAGATGCCACACTGGACTTCGTCGGCGATAAGAACGGCGCCTAGCTCGTGTGCCAAGTCCCGCGCCGCCGCCATAAACTCCTCGGTCATGGGGTGCACACCGCTCTCGCCCTGAATCGGCTCGAGCATGACAGCGCAGACCTCGCTTCCCAGCTGCTTAAAGATCGAACGCAGTTCGTCGACATCGTTGGGCGAGCAGGCCACAAAGCCACCCGGCAGCGGACGGAAGCTGTCCTGCAGCCAATCCTGCATGGTGGCGGCAATGGTCTCGAGCGTACGGCCGTGGAAGCCGCCGCGCATGCATACGATGGTGTTGCCGCCGTTACCAGCACGCTTGGCGTACAGACGTGCGAGCTTCATCGAGCCCTCGTTGGCTTCGGCACCAGAATTGGCAAAGAACGTCTCCCACACCTGCTCGTCCGCAGCCGGGGCACCGAGCGCAGCGGCCGTGGTCTCATCGCCGGCGGCAATGGCATCGGCCAGCACGCACGCACCATCTACGTCGTCGTTGGCAAGCTTGGACAGCAGCGCCGCGACCTGTCCGCGCTGCTCGATGTAGAAGTAATTGGAGACATGCATGAGCTTTTTGGTCTGCGCCTCGAGCGCCGAGAGCACTGCAGGGTTGCCGTGGCCAAGGCTGCACACACCGATACCGGCAAGAAAGTCAAGATACTCACGGCCGTCATCACCGGTGAGCTTCATGCCGTGGCCTTCGACAAACTCTACCGGAGAGCGACCAAAGGTATGCATAACGTAATGGGATTCGAGCGATTGTTGAGTTGCAAGTGACATGGGATGCCTTTCGTTGGGCGCCGTACGGCGCAGGGCTATGGGTGCAGGGACGCGATGACCGTGGGTCAGCTAGACCGTCTGGAGCTTCTCGACCTCGTCGAGGTTCTCGGTCAGGCGCGCCGCAAACGTCGAAAGCGGGTGCGGATGCGTATCGAATTCGTAGGCCGTCTCGGTGGAGTGGATCACGGTACCGACGCCAGCATCGGTCAGCAGCTCCAGCAGCAGCGAATGCGGCGTCGTGCCGTTGATGATGTGGGCTCGGAACACACCGGCGGTAAGCGCATCGACGGCGGCGCGCAGCTTGGGAATCATGCCCTTGTCGACCTCGCCGCCGTAGAGCATCTCATTGACCTCGTCGAGTGTCAGGTTGGAGATGAGCGAATCCTTATCGCTAAAGTCCTTGTACAGGCCGTCGACGTCGGTCAAGAAGATCGCCTTGTGCGCATGAAGCGCCGCCGCAACGGCGCCGGCGGCGGTATCGGCGTTGATGTTGAAGAAGCCACCGTCCTCCCCCGCTGCGACCGTGGCGATAACGGGGATGTACTCGCTATCGAGCAAGCGCTCGATATAGTCGGTGTTGACGTGCGTGACCTTGCCCACGCGACCGAGCTCGGGATCGAGCGGCTCGGCGATAAGGGTACCGGCGTCGCTGCCGGACACGCCCACGGCCAGGTTGCCGTGGTGGTTGAGCGCAGCGACCAGCTCCTGATTGACCTTGCCGCCCAGTACCTCGCGCACGATATCCATGGTGTCCGGCGTGGTCACGCGCTGGCCGTTCTTAAACTCGACGGGGATGTCGTAGTGGCTGAGCGCCTCGTTGATGGCCTTGCCGCCACCGTGCACGATAACAGGGCGCATGCCGATAATCTTGAGCAGGACGATGTCGCTCATCACGTCACGGCGCAGCTGCTCGTCGACCATGGCGGCACCGCCGTACTTGATAACGACCGTCTTACCGGTCAGGTTCTTAATCCACGGCAGCGCCTCGAACAGCAGCTGCGCGGTAACTTCGTTGGATTCGCTCGAGCGACAATCGCGTGCGAACTTCATAGTCTGCCTCGTCTTTCGTGTGGCCATCGCGCCGCACCTCGTTGCCCGCGATTGCAGCGGGACGCGCGGCACATCGGGAGTCTAGGAACGGTAATCGCCGTTAATGGAGATGTACTCGTGCGTGAGGTCGCAAGTCCACACGGTGGTCGCCGCGTCCCCTGCGCCCAGGTCTGCCGAGATCACAATCTCGGGCGCCTCAAAGCGACGCAGCGCCTCGTCCTCGTCAAAGGGAACGGTCAGGCCATCACGGCAGACGGGCATACCCATCATGTCGATGGACACATCTTCTTGGTTAAACTGCACGCCGCACTTGCCGAGCGCCATGGCAACGCGGCCCCAGTTGCAGTCGTGGCCGGCGATGCAGGTCTTGACGAGCGGCGAGTTGGCGACAGCACGAGCGGCGATATCGGCCTCCTCGTCGTTCACGGCGCCGGTGACGTTAACCGTCACGAGTTTGGATGCGCCCTCGCCATCTGCGGCGATGTTGCGCGCCAGGCTCTCGCACACCTCATGCACGGCAAAGGCCAGCTCGTCGAAGGCGTCAGAGCCCTCGACAATAGGCTCGGCATCTGCGGCAGCGGCGCCGGAGGCAAGCATGATGCAGGTGTCGTTAGTCGAGGTGTCGGAATCGACCGTTACCTTGTTGAAGGTCTGCTTGACGGTGAAGAGCAACAGGGCGTGGAGCGCCGCCGGCTCGACGGGGGCATCGGTAGTGATGACCGCGATCATGGTTGCCATGTTGGGCATGATCATGCCCGAGCCCTTGCACATACCGCCCACCGTATAGGCATTGCCTGCGTGCCCCTCGGCCTCGCTTCGGTAACACACGGCATACTCCTTGGAGTGCGTGTCGGTCGTCATGATAGCGCGGGCGGCATCGGCGCCACCGTGGGCGGAGAGCGCCTCGTAGGCGGCAGGAACGGCAGTCTCAAACATGTCGATCGGCAGAATCTGACCAATTACGCCCGTGGAGGCAACCAGAATCTGCTGGGGCTCGCAGCCGATGACCTGCGAGGCGATGTTGCAGGTCTCGCGCGCGCAGGCAAGACCGGTCTCACCCGTGGCGGCGTTGGCGTTACCGGAGTTGACCGAAACGCCGGCAATGACGCCGTAGCCCTTGTCGGCGCCGCCCAGGTTGGCACGGCTCACCTGCACGGGCGCCGCACAAAAGCGGTTAGTCGTAAACACACCGGCCCCGGGGCAAGGCTTATCGGGCACGACGAGCGCGTAATCCAGGCGCTCGGGATTCTTGCGGAATCCGGCATGGATGCCCGCCGCCTTAAAGCCGGCCGCCGCCGTTACGCCGCCCTCTACGGCACGAATCTTGATATCGAACTGCTCAGCATTCATCGTCTTTACGACTCCTTATGTCAAACAAAAAATGGACATCGGTTGGTGCGCCATGCCAGCCACAATCATGAGACCAGCTTAAGAGTGGCGCCCCACTCGATGCCCGACTACCAAAACGTTAACAATCGAATGTGCTACACCGGGCACGCCACTGTGGGCAAGCCTCGTCGCTCGTCAAAACCAAAGACGATGTTGGCGCACTGGACCGCCTGGCCTGCTGCACCCTTGCACAGATTGTCGATGGCGCCCGTAGCCACCAGAACGCCCGCGCGCTTGTTGAGCGCGAGGCCGATCTGGGCGGCGTTGGTACCGACGACCGAAGCCGTCTTGGGCTGCTGGCCGGCATCGAGTACGCGCACGAAGGTGCGACCGGCGTAGAACTGCTTGTAATGGTCGATAACGTCCTCAAGGGTCAAGGTATCGATAGCCTGCGGCGTAAGCGGCATCGTCACCGTAGAGAGCAGACCGCGCTTGAGCGGTGCCAGATGCGGGGTAAAGACGACACGATCGGTTAGGCCCAAGATCTGCTCGATTTCGGGCGTGTGACGATGCTTGCCCACGCCATAGGCCTCCAGGTTTTCGTCCGTGCTGCAAAAATGCGTACGGGCGTTGCAGGACTTACCGGCACCCGTTACACCGCTGATAGCGTCAACGATCACGGGGCCGCTCTGGGCAACCCAGCCAGCGCGCACGGCAGGCGCGGCGGCAAGGCTCGTTGCGGTGGGATAGCAACCGGCGCAGGCGACCAGTACGGGTTTGCCGTCGGCATGGTCAGATGCGGCGGTCTCCAAATCCTGGCAGAACAGCTCGGGCAGACCAAAGGCGCGGCTCTTGAGTAGCTCGGGGCTCGTGTGCTCGGCGGCATACCAGGCCTCAAAGGTGGCCGGATCGCTCAGGCGATAGTCGGCCGAAAGGTCAATGCAGGAAACTCCCGCGGCAAGCAGGGCGGGCACCTGTGCCATGGCAGCCGTGTGCGGCACGGCCAAAAAGACCGCGTCGCAGTTCTTGAGCTCGGGGGCATCATGCGTCGTGAAGACAAGATCGCTTACGCCGGCGAAGCTGGGGTACACCGCAGACAACGGCTGGCCGGCATCGGCGTTGGACGTAATGGCAGCAAGTTCAAACTCGGGATGACCGAGGACGAGGCGAATGAGCTCGGCACCGGCATATCCAGCCGCACCAACGATTCCAACCTTTAATGACATATCAGACTCCTTGTCTGCAGTTATGCACCAATACGCATCCTGCAGCCGTCGTTATGAAGTGGGTTGAAACTTTAGCACCAGAAGATGCATTTATACGCAAATCTTTTGCATATTCATGCATTGAAACAGTCCCGACACATTCACTCAAAGGAATTGACAAATAACAATGGGCCCCACATCGCCCGGTGCACCTTGCGGTGCAGTTGCGATGTGGAGCCCGACACAGACGGGTATTTAAATTGTTGGGGGCGGCGGGAGAGCTCTTTTAGAGCTCGACCGGCACCCATTCGTCATGGTTGCAGATAAAGGCCTCTGGCTCCTCGACGCTAAAGAAGACGAGTGTGGGGTCGCCTGCGCCCTCATAATGCTCGCCTAGGCGCTCCAGGTGCTTCCAGCCTGCCTCGCGCATATCGGGAGCGGCCTGGTCATCCAGACCCGCATGCCCGCGCAAGATGAGCCAGCCATGACCCGGCCACCAACTCGTGGCCTCAAAGCGTTGATTTTGCAGCAGCTCTTGCCACACGTCTTTGGTGCGCGCCGTTACAAACCACAGCTTGCCGTCCTGGATCTGCGCAAACGAAAACGGACGCACATGCGGCTGTCCGTCAACGCTCGTCGCCAAATACCATGCCGGCACCGACGTCAGATACTCCAGCACCGTATTCAATCCGTCCATGTTTCCTCCTGACGCTCGCCATTTTGGGATGGGTAGTTAATTTGAGACGCGCTAGAGCTCCAGATGCTCTTCGCTGCCGTCGATATCGCAGAAGCGGGCGGCGATGTTGCGCACCGAGAAAAACGCAAGGCGACCGTCGTTGGCGCCCTCGTGGTCTTCGCCGATGCCCACCATGTGCCTAAAGCCCGCCTGGCGCACCTTGTCGCTCACGACTGCATCGTCCTCGAGCGCGGCCTCACCGGTCAGCACAATCCAACACTCCCCCGGCTTCCAGCCCGATACCTCAAACTTGGGATTCGCGCTCAACTCCGCCCACACGTCCTTGTCGCGCGACGTGCAAAACCACAGTTTGCCGTCATCGACCATGGCAAACGAAAACGGCCTCACGCGGGGCTGATGCCCGTCGCTCGCATCGGTCGTGGCCAGATACCACGCCGGAATACGCCTAAGATACGAACAGGCGCGCTCGAGCTGCGCCGTGCGGTCGTTGTCGGTCATGGGAATCCCTTTCCTGCGCTCGAATCGCGCCTAAACAAGTTGAAGATTGATGACGATGACGCAGATGAGCAGCAGCGCTGTCACCACCGCCGCCAACGCATCGCCGCGGCCAAATGCAAGCGTATGCAGGCGTGTGCGTCCCTGCTCGCCATGATAGCAACGAGCATCCATGGCGGCAGACAGCGTTTCGGCATGACGGAACACACCCGTGAACAGCGGAATCGCCACACTGCCAAGCATACGAACGCCGCCGAGCGGGCCTCCCGTCACGCGCGCACCGCGGCTCGCCTGCGCATCGGCCGTCTGCTTCATCTCGGTGGCAAACTGCGGCATAAAGCGCAGCGCGATACCCATAATCATGCCGAGCTCGTGCGCAGGAAGTCCCACACGCGCAAACGGCGCGAGCAGGCGCTCAAAGCCCGCGGTGAGGTCGAGCGTCGGTGTGGTGAGCGTGATGGCGCTCATACCGGCCATCATCAAGGTCAGGCGGCACGCCATAAAGGCGGCGGAATGCAGCGAGCCCTCGCTTATCTGCAAAAAGCCGAGCTGCCACAGAATGCGCCCGCTTTGGTCGGAAAACAGGTTGAGCACCGCGACCACCGTGACGATCGCCAGCAGCGGCGCCATCGATGACAGGACGCGACGAGCCGGCACCCGGGACACGGTATAGATCAGGACAACGAAGATTGCGACCGGGGCCAGTCCGCGGAAGCTGCCGACCGTGAGCGTCGTGATCAGAAACACAAAGCCCAAGAGCAACTTAGTTCGCGGGTCCAGGCGGTGGATTGCACTATCGCCGGGATAGTAGCTGCCAAACGAAAACGCCTCCATTAGCAGCCCTCCTCTCGCGCGACCGTCTTGGATTTAGCAATGTCCGCGACGTTAGAAGAACCGTCTGAGCGACCGATTAGAAGGTTCACCAACTCGTCTGCCAGCGACTCAACCGTATAGAGCCCGCCGCAACGCAGCGGCACGCCCGCTTCCGCAAGCGCCAGCGCCATGCGTTGGGCAGCGGGAACACCCAAGCCGATTGATTTAAGCTCATCCGCATGCGCAAAAACCTGAGCGGGCGTGCCCTCGGCAAACACCGCGCCCTCGTTCATCACGACAATACGGTCGCAGCAATTGGCAAGGTCATCCATGCTGTGTGAGACCATGACGACGGTCAGGCCCCCATGGTGAAGTCGATCGATGAGCTCCAGGAAATCACTGCGCGCCGCCGGATCGAGCCCCGCCATGGGCTCGTCGAGCACCAGGACCTCGGGTTCCATGGCGAGCACGCCGGCAAACGCCACGCGGCGCTGCTGGCCGCCCGAAAGCTCAAAGGGGCTCTTGTCGCCTATCGCGGCAAGGTCAAGCCCCACGCGTGCAAGCGATGACGCGACACGGCGCGCAACCTCGTCTTGCGGCAGGCCAAGGTTGCGCGGGCCAAACGCCACGTCCTGCGCCACGGTCTCTGCAAATAGTTGACGCTCGGGATACTGAAACACCACGCCGACCTTGGCCTTAACCGCGGCGGCGTCTTTCTTGTTTGATAGGTCGAGCCCCAGCGCGCAAACGCTTCCCTCCTGAGGACGAATCAGCCCGTTGAGATGCTGAACCAGCGTCGACTTACCCGAACCGGTATGGCCCGCAAGGCCCAGGAACTCACCGCGACGCACCGTTAGCGACACATTGCGCAATGCCCAGGGGCTGCTAGGGTCGTTGCCCCAGAGGGCCTGTTTGTTCGATGCGCCCTCGGCGGCTGAGCGCTTGTGCCAACGGCGACGCTCGCGGGCGCTCAGCGAATAGCTATACGAAAGGTGCGAAATCTCGATGACGGGCTCCGGCGCATCTGCGCCATCGAGCGCAGAGGCAACGTTGTCGGGAATACGAGGATCGGATGCGAAAGGCCGCCCGGCGATGCCTGTCCTACTCCGCTCGACATAGGCCTGCGCTATATCGGCGACCATATCCGCCTCGCGCACCCGTGCGCAAATGGACACGCCCTTCGCGCGAAGCGCCCTGCCAAGACAGCACGATGCCGGCATATCCAGGTTCAGCCGCGCGAGTTCGTCCGCCTGCGTCAAGATCTCCTCGGGCGCACCGAGCATGGCAACGCGGCCCGCTTGGAAGACGGCAACGCGATCGGCCTCAGCGGCCTCTTCCATAAAGTGCGTAATCATCACGATGGTCATACCGCGTTCGTGCAGCGCGTGGCAGGCCTTCATAAGGCCCTTGCGCCCGCGCGGATCGAGCATCGAGGACGCCTCGTCCAATATGAGCACGCGCGGCTCCATGGCGAGAACGCCGGCAAGCGCCACACGCTGCTTTTGTCCGCCCGAGAGCGCGTGGGTCTCGTGGCGCTCAAAGCCCACCAAACCCACGGCCTTCAGCGCCTCGCGCACGCGCTGCGCAATCTGGGCCGATTCGACCCCTAAGTTCTCGGGACCAAACGCAGCATCGTCCTCGACAAGCGTTGCCACCAGCTGATCATCGGGATTCTGGAACACCATGCCCGCAGTCGAGCGGATGTCGTAGACCAGCTCGGGATCGGACGCGTCCATGCCGTTGACGCACACCGTTCCCGCATCGGGCTGCAGCAGCGCGTTCAAATGCTTGGCAAACGTCGACTTACCCGACCCATTGCCACCGAGGATGCAGAAAAACTCGCCATCCTCGATGTTCAGATCGATGCCATCGAGTGCCGGTGTGGCACCGTCATAGCTAAAGGAAACGCCCCGACACTCAATCATGCGCGGCCTTTGACCTGGTCCTTCTTGGGCGTGATGAGATTAGAGACCGCCTTGTACACCGCCAGCGTCAACACCGAGTTGAGCACGGTCTTGATGAGGTTGAACGGCAGCACGGCAGGAATCATGAGCGGGGCAATCACATCGACCGAGCCATACCAGAACCAAACACCAATGGTAAGGTTTGCGACCATAGAAAGCACCGTAGCGGCAATAACGCCCAGCGCCAGGCCAATCACGGCACCCTTATAGGTATGCATCTTCTGGTAGACGATCGCCGCGGGCAGAATAAAGCCCAGCGTGGCAACCAAGTTCATAAGCGCGCCGACCCAATCACCCGTAGTGAGCGCATGGATAACGATCGCCATAGCGGCAACAGCGGTACCGGCACCGGGGCCATACGCAAACCCGCACACCATCGCCGGCACCAGCGACGGGTCATACGTCAAAAACGGTGCCGAAGGAAGGATGGGCAGCTGCACATACATAAACAGGGCGCCCAAGGCACACATCAGCGCCATGGTAACGAGCTGTTTGGTGCTCCACCTATTCGTGTTCTCAAAATGGATATGCTGCGACTGTTCAGACATAAGATCACCTGCCTCTTTCATCCGGACTCTAACCGTTGGTACTGGGATCTCACCAGTTCAGCCGGCATGCGAACCAACGCACACACGGGTCGCGGACTCATCGGCTCGGTCGCAGGCACTTTACCTGCGCCACGGCGCCCCTTTGACACCGCCCGATTTACCGCCAGTGGGGAATTCCACCCCGCCCTGAAACAGCAATTGCAAGTGTAGCACGAGCAATCGTTCGCGCAAGTATGCCGAGGGTAATTTCTGATGGGGACCAGCTGCAGCAACAACCACGTTCCCCACCCATCCCAAAGTAACGCGCCTTTCGCGCAAAGCGCGAAACAGCGAAAGGGACACGTATTCCCATCAACCACGTCCTTCTCCGCCCGCCGACCTCAAGGCCGTAAACGCAGGGAATCCGGGGGCGTGACGGGGCTTCTCTCCGGAACATTCCGCAGGACGCAAAGAGGCTCCGCAGCGCGAAGCGCGAAGCGGAGCCTCTTTGCATGTCCGAGGACGTTCCGGAGAGAAGCCCCGTCACGCCCTGCGGATTCCCGGTGGGAGTTCTAGACCTTGTCGGCCTTAGTACATACCGCCGCCCTGCTGACCAGCGGTAGCAGCAGCGATAGCGTCCTCAAGCTGAGTATTCTTGGGCACATCGGAGACGGTAGCCTCGGTGATGAGGATCAGGCTGGCGACAGAAGCAGCGTTCTGCAGGGTAACGCGGCTGACCTTGACGGGGTCGAGGACGCCCATCTCGATCATATCGCCCCACTCGCCGTTGGCAGAGTTGAGACCCTGGCCGGCGGGCAGCTCGGCAACCTTGTCGACCACGACAGCGCCCTCAAAGCCAGCGTTCTTGGCGATGGTGGCGACCGGAGCGGTCAGAGCCTTCTTGACGATGTCGACACCGATCTTCTCCTCGGGGTCATCGAGCTCAACGGCGTCGAGCGCAGGAGCAGCGTCCATGAAGGCGACGCCGCCACCGGCGACGATGCCCTCCTCGACAGCAGCGCGGGTAGCCTGCAGGGCGTCCTCGACGCGGTGCTTGATCTCCTTGAGCTCGGACTCGGTAGCAGCGCCGACCTTGATGACGGCAACGCCACCGGAGAGCTTGGCCAGGCGCTCCTGGAGCTTCTCGCGGTCGAAGTCAGAGGTGGTGTTCTCCATCTCGCCCTTAATCTGAGCGATGCGGGCGTCGATGGCCTCCTTGGAGCCAGCGCCGCCGACGACGACGGTGTTGTCCTTGGAGATGGTGACGGACTTAGCGGTACCGAGCATATCTGCGGTGATGTCAGCGACCTTCACGCCCAGCTCGTCCAGGGCAGCCTGGCCACCGGTGAGGACGGCGATGTCCTCGAGGATGCGCTTGCGGCGATCGCCGTAGCCCGGGGCCTTGACGGCGCAGACGTTGAGGGCGCCACGGATCTTGTTGAGGACCAGGGTAGGCAGAGCCTCGCCGTCGATGTCCTCAGCGATGATGAGCAGGCCACGGCCAGCGCGCTGGACAGCCTCGAGAACAGGCATGATGTCCTGGACGCTGGAGATCTTCTGGTCGGTGATGAGGATGTACGGATCCTTCATCACGGCCTCCATGCGGTCGTTGTCCGTGACAAAGTAAGCGGAGACGTAGCCCTTGTCGAACTGCATGCCCTCGACGGTGTCGATGGTGATGTCGAACGTCTGGGAATCCTCGACGGTGATGACGCCGTCCTTGCCCACGACCTCCATGGCCTCGGCGATCTTCTCGCCGACCTCGGGGTCACCGGCGGAGATGGTACCGACGGAAGCAATCTGCTCCTTGGTCTCGACCGGCTTGGCCTGCTTCTTCATCTCGGCGACGGCGGCGTTGACAGCCTTGTCGATGCCGCGACGGATGGCCAGCGGGTTGGCGCCAGCGGCGACATTGCGCAGACCGTCGTTGACGATGGCCTGAGCGAGCAGGGTTGCGGTGGTGGTGCCGTCACCCACGGTGTCGTTCGTCTTGGTGGCAACCTCCTTCACCAGCTGGGCACCCATGTTCTCGATGTTGTCCTCGAGCTCAATCTCCTTGGCGACAGAAACGCCGTCGTTGGTGATGGTCGGAGCACCGAACGTGCGCTGCAGCGCGACATAGCGACCCTTGGGGCCCATGGTGACGGTAACGGCGTCGGCCAGAGTGTTGACACCCTTGGCGAGCTTAGCGCGGGCATCGGTGTTGAACGTAATGTTCTTTGCCATGGTAGGTAATCCTCCAAAAGAAATGTGACTCGCGTCGCCGCTTCCGAGTCCTATGCGACGATCGCGTTCAAAGACGAATCAGAGATTCTGACGAGACTAGGCCTCGACGACGGCGTAGATGTCGTCAGCGCGCATCAGCAGATACTTCTCGCCGTCGACCTTGACCTCGTTGCCACCGAACTTACCGTAGATGACAACGTCACCGACCTTGACGTCCATGGGGATGCGCTCACCCTTGTCGTTGACCTTGCCAGCGCCAACGGCAACGATGGTGCCGCGCTGCGGCTTCTCCTGAGCGTTGCTGGCGATATACAGACCAGAAGCGGTCTTCTGCTCGGCCTCGTCGGGCTTGACCAGAACACGATCTGCAAGCGGCTTCAAAGACGACATGCTTGTCTCCTCCTTTTTGGGCCGCGCGGTTATGCCACGCGAATTAACCCTTTTTGTTTGCGTACGCGTTGAATGGTACCCACGAATGGCGGGTTATACAACACGGAGTCAAAAAATCTTATTTTTTGGCACTTAGATTTTCTGAATGCCGGGGGATAACTTAGCAGTGGCTCCCGTGTGGCTGCGGAGGGGCGGGATATAAGGTTTCCTGCTCGGGCAGTCCTGCTCGCGCGAAGGCCACATTAAGTGGCCTTCGGCTCGTGCGGAACTCGCGATAAACCTTATATCCCGCCCCTCCGCAGCCACACGGGAGCTGAGTCAACGTTATCGAGCCCGGCATTCAGAAAAGTCAGCGCAGCAAAATGGCGATGCGGATAGGGATGCGGGAATGGTTTTCGCCGCGCGCACGGGTCCCCTGGGGAGCACCGTGCATTTTTGGGAGTATTCAGCAAGCCAGGACGGCTGCATACGCGCCGGACACACCATATTGATCCCAAGGACACCTTCGACCGGCGATTTAAGTCGGCAGGCAAACTCCGTCAGGACAAAAAGGGGCGCCTCGCGCCGTACAGGAGCCCAAAATGACGTCAATCTCCGCAACGTTACCCAACCGCAGCGGCACCGACGGGGCATGCGGTGCTGAATACTCCGTTTTTTGCACGGCGCGGGCGGGGGTACATCAGGATCAGAAAGAACATCCCAGCCTATTTATGCAATTCGTAATGGAAAGTATGCAAAACACCTAGAGATAGCATTGCTGCTGTCCAAATTGAGCGCGCGGGGAAGCGGCGCCTCCGCCCCGCGCCCAGATCAAGCAGGGCGGGGACGCTCCTAACGAACCCCCATCGGCAAACAAACGCGGCTCGAGCGCCATCCCAAAATATGCTGCCCGAGCCGCGTTTAACGGTACGGCATGAATATTAGCGCTCGTAGATTAAGTTGCCCGCCAGGTAGGTGGCCTGAACCTTGGTGGCTTGCAGCTCTTGGGGGTCGATGGTGAGCGGGTTTTGGTCCAGGACTACCAGGTCGGCGTATTTGCCGGGCTCTAGGCTGCCGAGGTTTTGCTCGTCGCCCGCTGCGTACGCGCTGCCAAGCGTGTAGCTGCGCAGGGCCGTTGCCGCGTCGATACGCTCGCTCGGCAGCCAGCCGCCCTCGGGCCAGTGGCTGCGGGGATCTTGGCGTGTGATAGCCGTGTAGAGCACGTTCATGCTGGTAACGGCCGTGATGGGGCTGTCGGTACCGAAAGCTTGACGGATACCGCGCTGCTGATAAGTTGCGAACGGCCACATGATGCGGCTGCGTTCCAGGCCCAGGTCGCGCTCCGGGCCACCCGGGTCGAGCGTGATGTGGCAAGGCTGGCTCGAGGCAATGACGTTGAGCTTGCGCAGACGATCGATGTCCTGAGGCAGCAGATTCTCCAGGTGCTCAAGCGTATTGTGGCCGTGCTGGGGCAAGCCGTAGAGCTCTGCCGCCTCCTCAAAGATATCGAGTGCGGCATGGATGGCACCGTCGCCGATAACGTGGATGCGCACGGTATGGTCACGCTCGGCTGCCGCCAAAACCAACTTGCGCATACGCTCGACAGGGACCGTCAGGCGGCCCTGGTCGCCCGGGAAGCGCGGGTTGGTATAGGGCTCAGTGAGGTATGCGGTATGCTCGCTCGACACGCCGTCGAAGAACTGTTTAAAGCCTGGCGCCGAGAGCAGCGCGTTGTTTGCGTAGCGGGTCTGAAGTTCTTCCAAGCGCGATTGGTCATCCAACAGCGTGGGGAACAGGTGGGCGCGAATGCCCAGCTTGCCAATCGCCTGAAGCTTGTCGTAGACGTCGTCGCGGATAAAGTCACAGCCCGGCATGGGCATGAGCGACATGTCGCAAATCGAGGTAATGCCCTGCTCGGCCATGCGTTTCATTTGGTCGGCATACGCGCTCGCGATGCGATCCTCGCCCAGCCACTCAAGACAGCGCGGCAGCAGCTGCATGGCCGCAGCCTCGTGAGCGATACCCGTGAGCTCGCCATTTGCATCCTTGTCGTAGCTGCCACCCGCCGGCGGCTCGCTGTCGCGCGTCACGCCGAGTGCCTCGAGCGCGCGGCTGTTGAGCCACAGCGTATGGCCGTCGCCCGAATACATAACGCAGGGGCGATCGGGGAATGCCGCATCGAGCGACGCCTTGGTAGGATGCTCGGGCGGGTCCCAACGGTAGTCGCGCCAGCCCTGAGTCACAACCCAAGCGTCGTCGGGCAGGTCCTGGGAAAACTCGAGCGCGTGTTGCACCAGCGCCGCCTCGGACGTGCCCATATCCATGAGCATGTACGGCGAGGAGCCGACCGAGGTATGGAAGAAGTGCAGATGAGCGTCATGGAAACCTGGGCAGACAAACTGCTCGCCGTAGTCGATAACCGGCGTGGCGGCAGGCGCGGCGGCAATCACGTTATCGGGCGCACCGACTGCGACGATACGGTCGCCTGCGATGGCAATCGCCAGCTCGCGGGCGGTATCGATGCCGTCTTGCGCGGTAAAGACGTTCTTGGAGCGGATAATCCGATCGATATGTTGCATGGGCATCCCCATCTCTGGCAGGAAATTCAACACCCCCGAGTGTACTCCCCCGCCCTTGCAACAAAACTCCAAGCGGCAAACGGCAACTTTACCAGCCCTAGCGGCAGGTGGCATACTGGAGAGAGCCTGTACGATTTTGCGATCAACCCAGCAAGGAGCAAATCGACCATGACGAAAACCAAGGCACAGCAGATTATGGCAGCAACCGAGGTTCGCGCGGCAGACGACGTCACCGCGGCCATCCAAGATATCGCCGCCGAGTTTGAGCCCTATATCATCAAGCAGCGCCGGCACTTCCATAAGCACCCGGAGCTGAGCCTTGCCGAGGAGCGCACGACCTCCGACATCGCCAACCAGCTCGATGCCATGAATATCCCCTACGAGCGTCCACTCAAGACGGGCCTGGTGGCGACGCTTCGCGGTACCGCGCCGGACGCCTACCGCGAGGACGGCACGCCGCGCCGCCGCATCCTGCTGCGCGCCGACATCGACGCCCTGCCCGTCACCGAGCAGACCGGCGAGGAGTTCGCCAGCGTCAACGAGGGCTGCATGCATGCCTGCGGCCACGACTGCCATATCGCCATGATGCTCGGCACGTTGCAGATTCTGCGCCACATGACCGATGACATTCACGGCGAGGTCCGCATCGTGTTCCAGCCCAGCGAGGAAAACGGCCAGGGTGCCAAGCTCATGATCGGCACCGGCGTGCTCGATGGCGTCGATGGCGCCTATGCCGCTCACATTTGGAGCGAGGTCGACGCCGGCACCGTGAGCTGCGAGCCCGGCCCGCGCATGGCCAATACCGACTGGTTCCGCATCGACGTTCGCGGCACCTCGTGCCACGGTGCCATGCCCCAGCGCGGCCACGACGCCGTTATGGTTGCCGCCGAAATCGTCAACGCCCTGCAGACCATCGTCTCGCGCGAGATTAGCCCCTACGAACCCGCCGTCATCACCGTCGGCGAACTGCACGGCGGCACCGCGCGCAACGTTATCGCCGGCACGGCGTACCTCGCCGGCACAGTGCGCACCTATGGCGACAAGACGCATGAGGAAATGCCCGAGCTTATGCGCCGCATCGTGGAGCACACCGCAGCAGCACTAGGCGCCGAGGCCGAACTCACCGACTACACCATCGCCAACTACAAGGTCGAAAACGATGCCGCCTCGAGCGAGCGCTGCCGCCAAGCTGTGCTCAAGTGCCTGGGCCCCGCAGGCGAGGGCCATTACCGCGGCACGCTTTCGGGCGAGGATTTCTCGGAGTACCTGCGCCGTGTGCCGGGCGTGCTCGCCTTTGTTGGCACGCGCAACCCCCAGATCGGCGCCACCTATGCCCAGCACTCCTGCTTCTACAAGATCGACGAGAGCGTGCTCGCCAAGGGATCCATGGTAGCCGCCCAGTATGCCATCGACTTTTTGGCCGAGCCCACGCAAGAAGAGCTCGACGGCCCCACGATCGCCGCGGTTGCCGAGACCAATCCCGACCTGGCCGCCAAGCTGCGCTCTGCCAAGGCCACGTCCGCCGAGGCTCGCGATGCTATCCATGATGCCCGCACGGCGCGCCATGCCGCCATCAAGGGCATCCATGATGCACGTGCCGCTGCTCGCCGCGAGGAGAAGCACGACGAGTAGTCGATCCACGACCATCTCGCAGTCATAGCCGCATCGCGATATCAAAGCGGGGGCGGACGCTTCGGCACGTCCGCCCCCGCTTATTTGTCAAGCGCTATTTCTACCGTTTCTACCCCGTCCCCAACCGGCAGATGGCAGGGTTTCTAGTAAGGCGGGACCTCGTCGCAGATAGGCCCGGGGTCGGGCT
>CAUDZT010000016.1 GCA_958453935.1 uncultured Collinsella sp.
TAGCGGGTGGTTTAAAGCTGGGCGCTGCGCGGCCAGCAGACTAAAGTCTTGAAAAAAAAACGGGGCAGACTCCAGTGCGGAGTCTGCCCCGAAAAGAGAATGGCAAAGCAAGAACGTCAATGGACGAGAAAAGTGTCCGCAAGTCTCATGGCCATCGCATCCCACCTGCCAAAGGGATGGGTGAGTGAGCGTTACTCCTGCTCGGACTCCTCAGCCTGCTTACGGCTACGAATGAGGTGCGCCACGCCGATGCACAGCACCGCACCACCAGCGATCCAAGTGAAGGTCACGCCGTTAAGGCCGGTCAGCGGGAGGTTGGAGCCCTTCTTGTCGACGATGGTGAAGCTGAGCTTACCGGTAGATACGGTGGCAGAACCGGCCTTTACAACACCATCAGCAGCAGTAACGTTGGCAGAATCCTCGTCGGGAGTCACCGCGGTGCCATCCTGCTGAAGCGTGCCGCGAGCAATGGTAAACGTGACACCTTTGGAAGCAGAGTTGTTGTAGCCAGGCGCCGGGGTTACCTCTGTAAGGGTGTAGGTGCCCTCATCGAGACCGACAACGTTGATCATGCCCTTATCGTTGGTAGTTAGTATTGCGGCATCTGTATCTGTCGTCGTGGTACCGTCGGCCTTGATAAATTCGTTGGAGCCTTTCTCCTGCAGCGTGAACTGAACGCCTTCGAGGGTCTTGGGGTTGCCAGTCTCGTCCTCGTCGCTACCAACCTTGGTGACATCGATACCATAGGTGTAGTCGTAGGCCGGATGGTCAACCGTGGTACCGGTGCCATTGGTGTGCGGGTTGTTGGAATAGGTCAACTTGACATTGTTCACCTGGGCCTTGCCGAGCATATCCTGCGTAATCTTGCTAGCATCCAGTTTGGCCTTGTAGTTCACATAGACTGTCGAAATACCGTCAACGGTGATAAGATTGCCAGCCTTATCCTTTGCTTCTTTGAGGTTCTCGAAGGAAACAGTGAGCGTATTCGTGCTTTCTCCCGGGACATAGGTCGCACTGTAGCAAGCGGGATCCACGACTGAATTGTCAATCTTGACCTCAACGACTGGGTTACTGCCCTGAAGCTCTGGAACCATCGTGGAGGGGAGCTCGTCAGTGAAAGTGTAGCTGTACTTGACATACGTGTTAATGTTGCTAGCCACAGTGCCGGCAAGCTGATATTCAACAGGCTGTTCAGCAGCGGAGTCGGCAGCCTTGTTGGCTGCGGTAAAAACATTCTTGCTATCGTCCGTAACAAACTTGCCGTTCTTGTCATCCTTTACGGCCTTGGTCACGTTGGGGACGTCCTTCTTGGGGGCCACGTTAACGTCAGAGCCACCGACGATGGTGAAAATCGGCGAGGTATACGCATCAGTATTGCCATTAGCACCGCTGGTCGTACTGGGCGTATCGGTCACGAAAAGCCAGTAGCCATTATCAAGATCCTTAAAGCTACCTTTGGTGGAATCGCTTGGCTTTGTCCACGTGAGGTTCTTGCCCCCTTCCAAGGCCTTGGCAATCAAGTCAAGAGTTGTGCCAGTATCAACCGCCGTAGTCTCCCCAAAATTAGAGTCCTGAGTCGTGCTGATGAACTCCGCCCACGTCTGGGCGTCAGCATCTACGTCAGGTGCTCCAGTAACGTCTTTGAGCGCAGTCGTAACGAGGGTTTTCACATTACCCGGAGCCCACTGAATATCGGAAAGAGTCTTAGCGGCCGAGCCATCCCAGCTCCCATCGCCCTTCTGATCCTGCGTGACCTTCGCGGTGAAGATCTGAATGCCCTTGAATGTCGTGCCGGTGTATGTTTCGTCGGTGATAGCCACCTTACCCTTCTCCGTGGCCACCTTCGGCGTACCCGCAGCAAACGCCATCGTGACGGGCGCCATTACGCCGCCGAAGCTCAGCGCCGCCGTGAGGCCGGCGGTTACTGCCAGGCGTGCGATGTTCTTGCTCATGCTCATCTTCTTTTCCTCTGCTTTCTGCTTGAAGTCCGTTTGATCTAAATCCATCTGTCTGTGTCTTAGCATCTACTTCGCTACGTCTCGCCCCGCTCTCTGTGGGGCTGCCAGCTACTCTTTATGGCTGCCACCTCCCCGCTTGACCAGGAGCGCGACCACGATGAGCGCGGCTCCGGCGACCGCTGCGGCGGCCGCGGCGTACATTGCCATATCGCCAGTCGAGGGCATGAAGCCTCCGGTGGTAATGCCAGGGGGTGTGCCGGTGGGCGTGTTAATGAGCGACGCCTCCAGACTGCCAGTCGACCCGTCCGCGCTGTCGGCGCGCAGGGGCGACTCGGCCGTGATGGTGAGTTTGGGCTTGGCGGCGGCCACCTGGTCGACGTCCAGGCCCTCGGCCTTGACTGTCACGGAGCGCGTGCCCTCAAAGGCGGTGTAGCCCTTGGGCGCCTTGAGCTCGCGGACCTCCAGCTTGCCCGAGTCCACGCCCGAGACGGTCACGCGGCCGTCCTCGCCCGTGGTGACGGTGGCCTTGCCGTCCGCATCCCACGTGCCGTCGGCCGCCAGTGTGCGGCCGCGGTCGTCGGCGATGCTCAGGACCGCCCCGGCAAGCGGCTTGTCGCCGTCGCTGCCGCGCTTGGTGAGCGCGAGATCCCAGGTGTAGGCGCACGCATCGTCGCTCGGCGTGCGGGTGAAGCCGGCGTCGCCGGACTGGTCGGCAAAGGGAGAGCGCGGGTAGCGCAGGTAGACCTCGTTGGGGTTGCCCTTCGCGATGCCGTGGTTGCATGCGCTGTTGAGCGGTGCGTTGTACACGGCGACCACGCGGGCGCCCGCGGTGAAGGCGTCGGTCCCGCCGAGCGCGGCGATGAGGTCGCCGGTGCGCACGGTGAAGGTCTTGCCGTCGGCCGCTACCTTGGTGGCGCACTGGGCCGTGATGTCGGTCCAGCCCTTCGCGGGCTCGGTGCCGACGCGGCCATCCTTGCCGGTCTGGACCGCACCAAAGCCGCCGTCCGCGCCCGCCGCCGCGTACACGCGCATGCTCGCGGCGACCTTGGAGGGGTCGAGCCCCGCGCTCATGGTGTCGACGAACTGCACCGCGTAGGTGTCATAGGCGGAAAGGCCCGCGGGAACCGTGGCCGAGAGGCGCCAGTACAGGTCGTCGGCGACCGTGGCATCGGCGGCCTTCTGCCATGCGGCGGCGCTGTCCTCCAGCACGTGCTTGGCGACCTTGGGGGTCGCCGCCTTGGGCTTGACGGTGACGGCGCTGCCGCCGACCAGGGCCATGATCGGCGCGGTGCCGGCCTCGCCCTGGGCGATGGCGCCGTCGTCGGCGACGATGAGCCAGTAGCCGCAGGGCAGCTCGGCCGCCTTGCCCGCGTTAAGGGCCACGGGCTCGGCGCCAGAACTCTGAAGGGAACGAGCGAGCTGTGCGCTCAGCGCGCTCGTAAGGTGGGAATCGGTGTCGAGCCACTCGGCAGCTTCCTGCGCGGTGGTCTGGGAATTAGGCATGCCGGCGCTGTGCAGCACAGGTAGCGCGGCGTCGCGCACGGCGTCGCTTGCCCAGGCGAGGTCGGTGGCGATCTTGGCGTCGCTGTCGCCGTCGACGACGTTGGCGCTAAAGATCTGGTAGGCGTCGTAGCTGCTCGCCACGGTGCCGCTCACCGTGATGGAACCGGTCGAGGTCGGCGCGGCCTGCGCGGATGCGGGGAACACAACCGCGCAGGTGCCGATCAGGAGGGTAAGCAGCGCAAACAAGATCGGGAAGGAGCAAACTTTCTTATTCACGACGCTCACCTCCCCTCGCGCTCGCCTTGCGACGAACGTGCATCCAGGCCGCAGCGACGCAAAGCATCGCCGCGCCGGCAAGGTACGTCAGAGTGACGCCCGACATACCAGAAAGGGGCAAAGAGGTGGAGTAGGTGTTGGTGAAGGTGGGAGTGGACTTGCCGGTGAGGTCGTGGGGCGTGTCAGTGGTCACTTCATTGCCATCACGATCCTGAATCTGCTTGTAGGTCGCAGTGACGTCGATATGGTGGTTAGAGTCGTCAGTCGCGTTAACCGTAATCTGATAGACCGACTTGTCGTACGTATAGTGCGAGAACAGCGAACCGTCGTCTTTCTCGCGCACGTAGTACGTGAAGGTCTTGGAAGCACCACGGCCAGTGGGGCCAGACGCGAGCTGGTCGAGTTGATCGAGTTTGTAATCAATCTTGTCGAAGCTCAGGGTCTGGGACTTGTCGCCGTCGGCAGTGGTGGACTTGCTGCTAACGATATCCGTAAAATCTGTGTCGGTCGCAAGCTGGAGCGTGAACTCCTTCATCTCGCCACCCTCAACGACCTTAGTCGCCATAGGCGTCCAGGAGCCCTTCGAGTCGTACGGAGTGAACTTGTTAGTGAAAGTCGTGGAGTCACCCTCACAGATAATTGGATAATAGTCTCCACTCTTCTGCACCTTGCTCCTCGCTTTTACGTTCTCCCACTTCCCAGACGACTCGCGGAATTCGTACTTGGTTACACCGACGTTTTTAATCGTGTAGTTATGGATGTAAAGATCCTTCAGTTGGCTTGAGTTTTCTTTACTCGGAACAGACATGAGCAAGGTCTTGGTATCTTCGGCCGTCACCACAATCTTATACACGCTGGAGTCGTACGTGATGCCAGAATCACCACCGGGATCTTCGACCAAGTAGTATGTGATTTCGTTACCCGCGCCACTCGATGCGAATTGTTCACCAAGGTCAAACGTAATGCTGCCTTCTGCATCATTTGCTGCTGTTCCAACCTCGGTGCAAACGTCGCGATTGAATGTCGTGCCAGCTGTCGTGCCAGCCAAAGGGTCGTCTGAATCCTTGCGATACACCGTAAAGGAGAACTCCCCATCATTGAGCTTGCGGCCTTCCAGCTTCTTGGTCGCCTTGAGCTTGAGGCTCGGATAGACATACGTGTCCTCAGGCGCGCCCATGTACAGGTCGCCGTTCGACATGATGCCGCCGCCATGGTTCCAGGAATAATTGCCCGTGATAAACGTCGCGCCCGCCTCTAGCGCAGCCTTTCGCGCATTGATCGCCTCGGGGTCTTGAGCCTTAACATTCGAACTCAGGCCGATGCTGTTATATACCTGCACGCCAGCGTTAGCGGGGACAGTAATGGCTTTCTGAAGCTCTAAGCTTCCCCGATACTTAGCATCGCCGCCGCCAAGCATTTTGCCAATCACCGCCGCGATCGGAGTCGTATGACCCTCCGCCGCAAGGAAGAAGTCCGCGTGGCCGTTTTCGCGAAACACTTCGGCATTGTAGGCGTCGGAGTCCTGGTCCTTACCGTGACCACCGCCGGAAAGATGGGGGGTGCCGTTATTGCCTGTATTACTCACGGATTCGTAATCGTTCGCGTTTTGCTCATTTCCGGCAGAAGTATTACCGAAAATCGCCGTGCCGTCGGTGCCTGTCACCAAAGTCTTACCCGTCGGGCAAACCGCAACGCCGCCACCGTAGCCACCGGCCTCATTGCTGCTTATATAGGAGTTATAGACAAATAGCCTACCAGCATTAGACGCGACCTTAGAATCGCCCTGGACGAAGATGCCGCCTCCACCCCAGTCAAAGCGAGACATGCAGTGGTTATTAGTGATATAGACTGGATTTGAATTTGACGCTCCTTTTATCATCGCGTCAACCATCTGGCCCACGCGAATGCCGGCACCCTCAGAGCGAAAACTCACGTTAGAGGCAATAGTTCCCCCCGTAATGTTGAGCCATGCCGTTCTCCCCCCTTGGTGTCCGATGTCGGTCACATAGACGCCACCGCCAGCTTCCTCAGAATAGTTGCCCGTAATCTGGCCACCAGAAATGGTGACATGAGTACCGTTTTTAGCGGCAAGTCCAGCACCGCCATGATCGCCATTACCATCGTTACCACAGTAATTGGCATATTTATTGTTAGTAATGTAGCCACCAGAAACAGTAACGCTGCCGCCTTCGGCCATGATGCCGCCGCCGAAACCAACACCAGTAGCAAGCGTGCTGTTGCCGGAGATTACGCCATTAGTTATGTTGACCGTGGAGTCTTTAGCATACACACCACCGCCACTAGGAGCACTGTTGCCGGCAATTACGCCACCGGAAACCTCGAGGGTCGAATTACCGTGTATTTCAATTCCGCCGCCCGCACCCGAGCCAGAAGCTCCACACACATAGCCGCCGCGCATGTTGACGGTAGAGCCGTTCTCGGCATAGACCAAGCTGCTAACGCTGCTGCCTTGTTTTTGCGTGATCACGCCGCTCACAAGGTTAAACGTGCCACCCTTGCCGTTGTTGTTATACAGATTGATGAGCTTTAGATTTGCGTTGCCGTCGCACGCCACGATGGCGCCCTTAATATCGACGTTATGTCTGACAAGCGTCTCGATTGTCCCTGTACCACTCGGAGTCGATTTGGTCACGTAGTAGGTAAGATTAGACGGAATGCCACCAACGTAATTTAGCTCGACTTTCTTGCCATAATTATTGGGATTCGGGTTCTGCCCCTGATTAGTCAGCTGTTGGACATCGTTGACCGTCTCAGTCACCGGCGCGGAGTCCTTAATTTCGTCCTTAATTGTAAGTGTTGCGCCGTTAGCAACATCAAATAACGGCATTTCGGTGTTCAAGCACTTGATCTTATAACCGTTTAAGTTCAGCGTTATATTGCTGCCGCTCTTCTCAAGTTTGATTTCACCAGCATAGTCAATATCAGCTGTAAGCTCGAAGCAGGCAGTTTGGTTTTCCCCAACGCCTTGAAGCTTAGCTGACAAATCATCGGCGTTAGTAATGTTAGTAATAGCTGTGGTTGTCTCTTCGCTCTCTGCAGCCTCCTCGGCTGACGCGACAGCGTTAACATCCATCGCATCATTATCTTCCGCCTGCGACTCGTACTTGGACTGCTCCTCCGGCCGAGCATCGTCGTCGCTCGCAGCATCGTCGCTGTTCTGGTTATCGGCGTCTGTGCCGGCATCCCCGTTAGTACTGTTGTCTATACCAGTAGACTCACTTGAGGAACCCCCCCCCATCACAGTTTCCTCGGTAGGAGCTGCCTGGGCATCGTTGGCAATGGCCTGCGAGATCGGGGGCATGACGAGCGACAGTACCAGGCTCAAAACGGAGGCTCCGCACAAAACGCCTGCCAGTACACGGCGCGTCGCTTTATTACTCTGCTTAGATTTGTCCGAATTCGCTTTCATCGATGTCTCCTCCCCAAGAGACCGCGATCTTGCTCTTTCCCTATCAAACGTATCTGCGCAATCTGTAATTGCGCTCGCTAAGTGATGCAATTATAACGATTGTTTAAACATCTGAGCAGCAAAACCGACATTTTTGTGCAAGTTCTTAATTCTCTTGACAATTGTTTAGATTTGCCTTCGTTTATTCGCTATAAAATATCTGTTTCTACTGGTAATTAAGTTAGTTATCAGTTTTTTAATAGCATTTTATTTATTTGCACAACCTTTTGCTCAAGAGCAAACATCCTGTGAACGGTCGAAAATCGACCGTGAACGGTAGATTATTAACCGGAAGGAATATCCTACCAAACTGATGAGAATATCTTTAACCCACCGGTGGTTAGAGGCATGATGTTCAGACAACTATATTTGAATTATCGCGCAGATTTTAGGCATCAATTCGCCCAAATCGCCTGAGGCCACCACAAAGGCGCCTGTCCCCATTGCGGGGGTTCTCCCCCGGCGCTACAGCAGATGTTCCTCGACAAAGACCGCGATGCCGTCCTCGTCGTTGCTCGCGGTTACAAAGTCCGCGGCGGCACGGGTGGCGTCGCTGCCATTTGCCATGGCCACACCCACGCCGGCGTCGGCCACCATGCAGGTATCGTTATCGGCATCGCCAAACACGCAGATGTTCTGAAGCTCCATGCCGTTGAGCTCCGCCACGCGCACAAGGCCGCGCGTCTTGGACACGCGCGGATCCATGAACTCGTAGAGCCGCTGCGTGGTCTGCAGGGCCGCCGCCTTAACAGTGTCATCGGCAAACGTCGACGCCCGCTCAATCACCCGCGGCATTACCTCGGGCGCCATGGTAAACATCACCTTGGGCTGCGGCTCGCGCAAAAACTCGGCAAAATCGACCACCTGGTAGGGCACGCCGTCGACGCGCGACAGGTGCTCGACGCACGCGTTGCTCTCGGGCACGTAGAACACGCCGTCTCGGGGGCAGACGGGTGTTGCCGGAAGGTCCGCCATGTGCTTGCAGATGCGCGCGATGGTCTCGCCCGGCAGCGGAAAGCTCAGCTCGTTGATGGCGTGCGCGCGATCGATGACCTCGGCGCCACCGCAGCCCACGAGCACGTCCACCAGGCCTTCGATGCCCCAGAACTCGTACATGGCCTCGGTCGCGTGGGCGTCGCGCCCGGTGCACAGGCCAAAAAGCACGCCGCGGTCGCGCAGGGCGCGGATCGCCGCCACGGTGCGCGGGGACACCGTATGCTGGCTCGTGAGCAGCGTACCGTCGATATCGCAGAACACGGCTTTGATGTGGCTGAAGGTGGTGTCCATGGGGGCCTTTCTGGGTTGCGCGGCGGTGTGGGGTGTGGTCGTGAACGGCGTACATGCTATACCAAGGCGCAGGCGCGGCCTGTCAAAGCAAAAACCACCACAAAGGCGCCTGGCCCCTTTGTGGTGATCGCGGCGTCTACGGGCCAAACCATCACAACATTCGACGTTTTTCGGCAAAATCGCGATTTTTACCGAATGTTGTGATGGTTTCTTACTGCTTTACGGCACGTTCCAAGTGATTGCGTCCAAACAGCAGCAGTGCCGCGGGAACCGCCGTCACGACCATGCCTGCCCCCACGAGTGTCCGTTGTACGCCAAATGTTGCCGCCAGCCACGGGGCAATCGCCAGAGGGGCCACGCCGGCGAACATATTGCCAAAGCCCATGACCGAGTTCACACGGCCAAGCTGCTCGAGCGGTGCCGTCGTCTGCACAATGGTGTTGTGGAGCGGGTTGACGATGCCCCAAGCTATGCCCAGGGCGACCTGACCGACGAGGGCCACACCCACGTACGGCGTCCCCACATAGAGCAGGCTTCCCAGGCCCACGGACATAAGTGCCACGAGCAGCGTTTTAAGGTTGACCAGGTGCGGCGGCAAGCGGAGCGCGAGCACGGCACCCAGCACCGCGCCGACACCGCAGGCAGACGAGAGCCAGCCCATCCACTCAACGCCGACGTGCAGGACATCGCGGTAGAAGAACGACTCCAGCGGATCGAAGGCTCCGTAGCCAAAGTTCGAAAGAAAAATGATGCAGAACAGCAGGGCGAGGACGCTGTTGGTGAAGACTGTCTTGATGCTGGCTGCGAAGGTGGCGCGGGCGGACGTGCTGGGGTTGGAGCTTTGTCCCGCACGCTCCCCTTCCTCTGCCGAATCGGCATCCGCATGCCCGGCGACATGGCTGGTCTGCGGCCTAAAGCCCCAACCGACAACGAACGCCAGCACGGTAAAGAGCATCATGAGCACGAACACCGCGCGCGACGATGCAGCCGCCGCGACAAAGCCGCCCAGCGTGGGGCCAACGATGATACTCACGTTTGAAAACATGGCGATGGCGGAGTTGATGTCTTTGAGCTCGACAGGATCGTCGGTGAGGTAGGCCGGATAGGACGTGGCGATGGGCTGGGCAAATCCCATCACAAAGCCCAGGAACACCGCGCCGAGTAGGACGACGCCGGTCGCGCTACCAAAGGCGATGATTGCCGTGCCAGTTGCGAGAGCGCCGACGATGCTCAGCAAGAAATGGCGGCGCGGACCCCATGCGTCGAGCGCAGCGCCACCCGCAAAGGAACCCAGGATCACGAAAACGTTCATGAACAGGACGGCCAGCGACGTCGCGACGACCGAGGCATCGTCCGCATAGGTAAGCGTTCCGATGACGCCGATAAAATAACTGGTCTGAAACCCGGTGTAGATGAGGAAGCGCATTGCCACCAGGCGTTTAGCCTGCACGGACAGCGATGATTGAGGCTTTGAGAAAAGAGATGCGAGCATGGAGACTCCTTGTTTCATACGAATACGGGCGGTGGGCATTCGCCACCGTCTGTCAAATCAATCTATCCGCATGAAACATTAAGGACGCATCAGGACCCTTCTCTCCGTTTTTCGCCCGTCATGAACTACTTGGTAGATTGTAAGGCATGTCCCACACATCTACCAAAGCAAAAACCACCACAAAGGTGCCTGGCCCCTTTGTGGTGGTTGCGACGTTTACGCTGGTTGAGACTTGGCTAGGCCAGGTCGGCGCCGTTGGTGGCGATGACCTTCTTGTACCAGAAGAAGCTGTCCTTGCGGCTGCGGGCGAGCGTGCCGTTGCCGTCGTTGTCCTTGTCGACGTAGATGAAGCCGTAGCGCTTCTTCATCTCGCCGGTCGAGGCGCTCACCAAATCGATGCAGCCCCACATGGTGTAGCCCATCAGGTCCACGCCGTCCTCGATGGCAATCTCCATCTGCTTGATATGCTCGCGCAGGTAATCGATGCGGTAGCCGTCGTGAATCGCACCGTCCGCCTCGACCTCGTCCACCGCGCCCAGGCCGTTCTCGACGATCATCAGCGGCACCTGGTAGCGGTCGTAGACCTCCTCCAGGTAGTAACGCAGGCCCTCGGGGTCGATCGCCCAACCCCAATCGCTCTTCTTGAGGTACTCGTTGCCGGCGCCACCAAAGATGTTGCCCTGCTCCAGCAGCACCGGGTCAGCCGTGGCCGTGGCGCTCATGTAGTAGCTAAAGCTGTAGAAGTCGACCTTGCCGGCGGCCAGCGTGGCGGCGTCCTCGGGCGAAACCTCCACGTGCACGCCTTCGCGGCGCCACACGCTGGGCGCCCACGAGGGATACGCACCGCGCACCTGCACGTCGCCGCAGTAGAAGTTCATCTCGCGCTGCTGCTTTTGTGCGGCCAGAACGTCTGCCGGATTGCACGTGTGCGGGTAGCAGGCGTTGCCGGCGATCATGCAGCCGATCTTGTTCTGGGGATCGATCTGATGGCCCATGGTGACGCACTTGGCGCTCGCCAGGAACTGATGGTGCAGGGCATCGAAGCGCGCCTGCGGGTCGTCCCAGTCGCAGTCGCCAAAGGCCATGGGCGTGTCGGTTGCCTCGGGCACCATGCCGCCGCCCATCACGCCGCCAAAGCCGCCCATGAGCAGGCAATTGATTTCGTTAAAGGTGAGCCAGTAGCGCACCAGGCCCTTGTACTCGGTCATGACGGTGCGGGCGTAGTTGAGGTAGAAATCGATGAGCTTGGGGTTCTTCCAGCCTCCGTAGTTTTTGGACAGACCATAAGGCAGCTCATAGTGGCTAAGGGTGACCATGGGCTCGATGCCCTGCTCCTGACAGGCCTGGAACACACGGCGGTAGAACTCGATGCCGGCCTGGTTGGGCTCGGCCTCGTCGCCGTTGGGGAAGATACGGCTCCAGTTGATGGACATGCGGTAGCACTTAAAGCCCATCTCGCCAAAAAGCTTGATGTCGTCGAGATAGTGATGGTACATGTCCACGGCCTCGTGGCTGGGATAGTGGTACTGGGGCAGAATGCCGTCGGTAATGTGGCGCGGCTCGGAGACCGTGCCGCCGGTCATGATGTCGGGAACGCCGAGGCCCTTGCCGTCCTCGTTGTATCCGCCTTCGCACTGATTGGCGGCAGTGGCACCGCCCCACAGAAATCCATCGGGAAAAGCCATGTTGGCTCCTTTCGTACGTGTTGGGATGTTGCGTGGACGCCGAAGCGGCGTCCACGAGGTAATTTGCGTCCCGATCGGAGTTCGCGTTGAGTCGGCCGCCACGAAACCGGCCCATCTACTACGTTTAGTCGTGAACCCCCGACCACGCCGCAATTGTCAAAAATAAAACCGCAGGTAGACGGCTTGGCGGTTTTCGAAAAACCACCGTGTGGTTGGCCCCTACCACTTAAACGTAGTAGATAGGCCGGTTTCGTGGCGAGGCATGTTGCGGGACGCGCACGGACCGACCCATCGAAACTATGCCGGCTTAAGATATGCGGACGGAGCTGACGGAGACGACGTTTGCCCAGATAAAACCGACCAAAATAAACCTGTCCCTTATTGGCAGGTTCAAAACCATGCCGGTTTACGGGGCAGAACCAGTGCCCCTTGAGCATGCCAGAAACGGCAAGGACAAAACCGCAGGTAGGAGGCTTGTCAGTTTACGGAAAAACGGGGTATGGTCAGCACTCACCGTTTCAGCCCCGTAATCCGGCATGGTTTTGATTTTGGGCAGTCGCTCGGACGAGCGCATGGCATCTAGCCCCTTTGAAAAAAACCGGCGGGGCGCTCCCCCCCCCGGCTTGGTACCGAGTCTTTGTCGTTTGGGCTACTTGGCAGCCTCGGGCTTGTAGGTGGCAAACTCGATCGCAAAGCCCACGGCGGCACCCACGAAAGAGGCAACGATAGCCCAGATCATGTGGTTGATGCCGTTAACACCGGAGGGGTCGATGAAGGACAGCCAGTTGAAGACGCCCAGACCACCGGACATGTACACCACGGCGCCGGAGAGACCAATGATGAGGCCGCCCACAGCAGAACCGATGCTGGCGTTGATGAAGGCCTTCTTATCGGGCAGGGCGACACCGTAGATAGCGGGCTCGGTGACACCAAAGAAGAAGGCGGAGATCATGGCCGGCAGCGCGATACCGCGGAACTTCTCGTCCTTGTTCTTGAGATACATGGCGAAGAGCACGGCGCCCAGCGAGAAGGAGTGGGCGATAACGGAGCCCAGGATGTAGTCGTGGCCCAGAGTGGACAGGTTGACCAGCGCGATGGGCACGAGCGACCAGTGGAAGCCAAAGATGACCAGGCACATCCAGAAGGCACCGACGAGGGTGCAGCCCAGGAGGGAGCCGATCATGGGCAGGCCAAACAGCAGCGCGAAGAACTCACCAAGCAGGTTGGTGATGAGCGTGGCGATGGGGCCAATGACCAGATAGCCAAGGGTGACGGTAACGGTGACGACGATCAGCGGGGTGAAGAACATCTTCATAGAAGCGGGCATCCACTTCTTAACCCAGTGCTCGAGGGTGGAGCCAAACCAGACCATGAGCAGGATGGGGATAACGGAGCTGGTGTAACCCGAGGCAGGCATGATGAGCGGCAGGCCCAGGAACGTGGTGTACCAAGAGAAGGTGCCAGCAAAGCCGAGCTCGACGGAGCCGACAACCTCGCCCGAGGTCAGGGCAACCATGGTGGGATACACCAGGGCAAAGGCGATGGCCATGCCGTTGAACTCGCTCATCTTGAACTTCTTGGCCGCGGTAAAGCCAAGCACCACGGGCAGGAAGTAGAACATGCCGTCAGCGACGGTGTAGAGCAGCGTGTAGGCGCCGTCGTTGGCAAAGCTCGGGACCAGGAAGGTAGCGAGCGCCAGCAGGCCCTTCATGATACCGGCAGCGGCGAAGGTGCCGAGCATGGGGGCGAAGATGCCCGAGATGAGGTCGATGATCACATCGGTAACGCCCTTGGGAGCGGCATCGTCGTCATCGGCGTCGACGGCGCCGCCGTCGCTAAAACCGCCGGCCTTGAGAACGGCGTCGTAGACGTCCTCGACGATGTTGCCCACAACAACCTGGTACTGGCCGTTGGCGTGCATGACCTTGATGACGTTGGGCAGCTCGGAGATTGCCTCGTCATTGGCCTTCGACTCGTCCTTGAGCTTAAAACGAACACGGGTAATGCAGTGTGCGACGCATTTGACGTTGGACTTGCCGCCAACCAGCTCTACGATCTGGGCAGCAAGATCGTCGTATTTACCTGCCATGATCTGTCCTCTCTTTTCCAAATTTCGACAAAAATATCCCCTACCGCGAGCCGGTACCTTGCCCGCAGTTAGAAACCAAAAAGAATTGTTGCGATTGCCGCCGGGCTGGCGGCTTTACTCACTCGGTCTGCGAAGCCGATCGCAGACGGTTGATATGCATCATCAGATACAAGAGCTCCTCGTCCGAGCAGCTCTGCTTGAACTCTTTCTCGAACACGCGGTTGATGGCGTACGCACACTGGTAGGCCTCGGGAAAATCGCGGGCGGCCTGCATAAACAGTGAGGAGTTCTCGGTCTGCGTGCAGCTGCCCTTAACAAGGCGGCGAACCAAAAAGCGCAGGTGCGCAAGAAAGCGAATGTAGCAGTACGACGCCGTGTCGAGCGAGCAGCCGAGCTGCTTTTCCACGGAATGGGTTACCTCGTCAAGCACGCGGGTGCTCTTCATGATGAAGTCCATGTCCTTGGCGCGGCCCATGCCGTCGACCTCGGCGTTAACGATGTGGAGCGCGATGCTCGTGGCCTCGTTCTGACCCAGCTTGGCGCCGGTGTGCTTTTGCACGATGGCGAGCGCGGCCTGACCGATTTCGAGCTCACGCGGGTAGATGAAAGCCACCTCATGCTCGAGCGGGTTGGGAGCGCTGATCTGGTCGTCGTCGCGCTGAACGGCAAACTGCAGGTGATCTGCCAGGATAAAGGGCAGGCCACCGGACAGCTTGCAACCAAGCTGCTGGGATGCGAAGCAGGCAATGTTGCTTGCCGCGAGCAGAACGTCGTCGGGAAGTGTGCCGACCATATCCTGCAGGCTCTCGGGAACGTTATAGAATTTGCGCTGGATGAGCGACTCATCGACAAGCTCGTAGGGCATCTCGTGAAAACCGATGCCCTTGCCAAAGACAACAACCTCTCGGCCGTCATCGCTGGCGGCGAGAGCAACGTTATTGTTGATCTTCTTTAAAATGAGCATGAAAAAACTCCTCGGACATCGGCGCTAGACGACGGGGCGATATTCCTCGTCTTCTATTATGCGCAAGTGATGCCTCCCGAGGAGTAACAAACTTGTGAGCACGTGGGCGATTGTAGGATGAAACTTGCATGCAGCGTAAGCCCCATTGGTGCGAAAGTCCGCTGAACGGTAGGAAATCGCCTGTAAACGGCAAAACCACCACAAAGGTGCCTGGCCCCTTTGTGGTGGTTTTGGCTGATGCCCCGATGTTACTCGCGCGGGGTGCCGTAGGGGTTGTACAAATCTGCAAGAGCAAATGTGCCGGTAGTAGCATCAAAGTCGAGTTCGAGCACACAGCAGTTGCCAATGCGGTGCTTCATCTTGAGCGGCTCCACGCCCACGCCGCGCATGACCTGAGCCGCTGCGGCGCCATGGCTCACGCACAACACTCTCTCATGTCCAGGGCGCTGCATGAACTCGGTGATGGTCGCCATCATACGCTCGCGAAACTCGACTTCGCCCTCGCCGTCATACTGCTTGTAAAAATCGCCGTACGGCAGGCGCGGATTCAAATCCTCGCTCGCGCCCTCAAATTTGCCAAAGTTCCACTCCTTAAGGCCCTTGACGCGCTCGTAAGGCTGACCGGGGAACGCAAGCTCAAGCGTGTCGCACGCACGCTCGGACGTCGAACTGTACGCATGGTCAAACGTAAGGCCACGCCCTCGCAGGGTCGCACCGACAGTTTTAGCCTGCTCGATTCCCAGCTCGGTGAGCGGCGAGTCACACCAGCCCTGCTTGCGACGAAGCAAGTTAAAGAGCGTTTGACCGTGACGCATAAAGTACAGTTTTGACATGAGGCCTCCGTGATCGCAATCGTTTGTCAGCGATTATGACACCTTGAGCTAACTTTAAGTCAAAGCTTTTTTGCAAAAACCACCACAAAGATGCCTGTCCCTTTTTGGCATGTTATGGCAGCGCAGCGAGCCGGTTCCAAGTGCCCCAGGTCGCCCCGAAAGAGGAGCGACGCGTACTTTGGTACGCGAGCGACGGCTTGAGGGGCGAGATGGGGTGCTTGGGGCCGGCGCAGCGTCAAGCCTTAAAGGTGGTCTTGGATGAGGTCGCAGATGGCTCGGGCGTCGTTGATGTTGATGGCTCGGGTCGCAAAGCCGGCGTCGAAGGCCTGACGCGCCAGGGCTTCGTTGCAGGCAAGGGCCAACGTGTGACCGTCGACCAGGTCGAGCGAGCTCTTGCCGCGCAGACGGTCGACACCGGAGCGCGCGACCACGATGTTGTCGAAGCCCTCGGTCTTGTAGCCCTCGATGATCACCACGTCGACATCGTTGTAGCGCGACAGCAGTTCGCGCGCAGGCATCTCGTCCTCCTCGCGCGTGTCGGCGTACTCCGCCCAGCGCGTGGCGCAGATGAGGCCCACGTGTTTGGATCCGGCTTGGTGATGGCGCCAGGTGTCCTTAGCAGGCACATCGATATCAAAGCCGTGATGCCCGTGATGCTTGAGCGAACCCACGCGCAGGCCGCGGCGGGTGAGCTCGGCGATAACCTTCTCGACGAGCGTGGTCTTGCCCGAGTTCTGGTAGCCGATAAACGCGATCGCGGGAACGGCCGGAGTGGGAGCTGCGGGCGCGACGGCGACGGGTGCGCTCGTGGGCGCGTTACCGTCTGCGGCGGCAGCCTCAACAGCAGCGGCCTGACGCTCTGCACGATCCCACACGCCCGAGCGACCGCCCTCCTTGTGCAGCAGGCGCACGTCGACGATCTCCATGCCGCGATCGACGGCTTTGCACATGTCATAGATGGTCAGACACGCGGCACTCGCGCCGGTCAGGGCCTCCATCTCGATACCCGTCTTGCCCGTCACGCCGGCCGTAACCAGTACGTGAAAGCCAACCTGCCCGTCTGCGCGCGCCGGTGCCCAGCCCTCGGGCATGTCCTCGGCCGGCGTCCCCGCCGGAGCTATGGGTGCAATGTCGCACTTGCTCTTGGTAATGAGCAACGGATGGCACATGGGGATGATGTCGCTCGTGCGTTTGATGGCCATAATGCCCGCCACGCGCGCGCAGGCAAGCACGTCGCCCTTTTTGGCGCGGTCCTGCAGCACCATGGCCTGCGTCTCGGGGTGCATGAGGATGGTGCCCTCGGCGATGGCAATGCGATGGGTCTCGGCCTTATCGGACACGTCGACCATGCGCACCTCGCCCTTGGCGTCCACGTGCGTCAGCTCGTCGCGACGGGCGTCACGGGCGGACTCGGCGACAGTGCTGGCGGACGGCTGCACGGACGCGTCGGCGCTGCCAGCATTCGCCGCAGCCGTGGCTTTGTGGGCAGACATCGCGGCCCTGCGAGCGGCCTTGGTGGCATCGGCGTACCTGCTCTTGGCCATATGATCATCCTCCGATTTGGGACATAAATCGTTGCGTGCCCTCAATTATCGCGTGTTCCTGCGGTTTGTGGGCCACGGCATCGCGCCAAATCGAAAGTACCTGCATATCATCACCACGGCGCAGCGCGTCACGCACCGAATACTCGGCATCGCTGAACAGACACGGACGCACGTTTCCATCGGCCGTCAGGCGCAGACGGTTGCAATTCGCGCAAAAATGATTGGACATGGCGCTGATAAAGCCGACCGTTCCCGCCGCACCCGGAAAGTGCCAGTAGCGCGCAGGGCCCGCGCCGGCAGGAGCGTCGTTGATGCCGAGCGGCTCGAGCTCGCCTAGGCCCACCGCGGCGGCCCCGGCATTGATGCGCGTCCGCAGCTCGTCGCTCGGCACGGTGTCGCTCGCGTCCCACAACTCGGGATTGAGCGCGGGCGCATGCGGGTCCACGGCGCAATGCGAGCTCGTGCGCTCGTCGCCAATGGGCATGTATTCGATAAAGCGCAGGTGGATGGGGCGGTCGAGCGTGAGCCGCGCGAGGGCCGCCACATCCTGGTTGAGCCGGCGCACCACAACACAGTTGACCTTAACGGGCTCAAAGCCCCAAGCCAGCGCCGCGTCGATGCCAGCCATGGTCTGCTCGAGCCGACCCAGGCGCGTGATCTTTCTAAAGAGCGTAGGATCGAGTGTGTCGAGCGAAATGTTGACGCGGTTAAGCCCGGCATCTTTGAGCTGCGGTGCCAGCTTGGGCAGCAGAGCGCCGTTGGTGGTAAGCGAGATGTCCTCGATCTGCGGAATCGCGCGGATGTCGCGAATGAGCGGGATGATACGGCGGCTGACCAGCGGCTCGCCACCCGTCAGGCGCACGCGGCGAATGCCCTCCCCCGCCACCAAGCGCACAAAGCGGGCGATTTCCTCGGCACTGAGTAGCTCGTCGTGTGCACGGGGCGCCACGCCATCGGCCGGCATGCAGTAAATGCAGCGGAAATTGCACTTGTCGGTAACGGCAATGCGCAGGTAGTTGATATCGCGGCCAAAGCCGTCATGTTGCACGCGCCCGACCACGCAGCCCTCCCCTCACGCTGACCTTTATTCTTCGGGGAATATAGTACCGCACGGGAAGAATGGGTCGACATGCGTACGACACGAAAGACCTTTGCGAGCAAGACCGGCTTCCCAAGCCCATCCTCAGCACAGACCATCACAACATTCGGTGCTTTTCCCGTTTTTGGCAAAAAACGTCGAATGTTGTGATGGTTTGTCTGCCCACGGCACCCCGTAGAAGGACCAAAGCGCCCCTAAAGGTCGCCGTCCCAGTGCCGAATCACGAAATCTCGCAGGTCGTTCTGCCGCTTTTGGAATGCTTCGCTTCGGTCGCAATTGAGGCCCATAGCGAGCGCGATGGCGTTCATCGCCCGGTGCAATTGCAGCTGGTGGGCAAACTGAGTCCCGGTGAGGACGATCATCCTAAAGCCCAGCGCGCTCAGCACGGTCATACGCTCCGCATCCGACGCGCTGCGCTGTTTATCAAGATGGTCCGAACCGTTGTATTCAATTCCCGTACCGCTCGCAGGCGCATATACGTCAATCTCGAAATACCCGGCCTTAGCGAGATACTTGAACTCGCTGGGAACATCGACCCGATGGTTGAGCTCGATCTTGGCGTATCCCAGCCCTCCCTGGGAACGTTTTGCTACGACCATGATTGAGGTGGCCGTCTCCATGGGCGATCGCGCGCCATCGTGCACGCGTTTGAGCACGGCGGCCGCGCGTATGGCCCCCTGACGAGATCGGTTCTCATTGCAATAAGCAATCAAATCGGCAACGGTATACCTCTGCCCCATCTCGATATAATCGCCTGTCGACAGATGATTCAAATGGTATCGGGCACAGATTTCGTAGCCATATTCCAGCTGCTCGGGCTCGCTCGTCCACGAACCCGCTTGGACAAAGCACATGACCTCATCAACCACTAGAAGGCCCTCCGCCACCTCGATAAGATGGCCTGGGGGTACCGGCGCCCCAAACACGTGGCACCTAAATCCAGCCGGCGTCGAGCGCTCAAAATCGAAGTTAACGAGCGTATCGATATGATCGAGCTCTTCTCGTGGAATACCAAGCGAAACCAGATAGTCGGTAACGATCCCAACTGCCGTCGAAGCCCTCAGCCCCTTGGCATCGAGCCCCAATTTGGGCAGGCCCGCGGTCGGCTCCGCCTCGCTAGCAAGCGAGTCCTCATCGTATAGGCTGCTTGCTCGCGAGAGCAGCTCGGACGGGCGCGCCACGTTGTGGTACATCCAGGCAGTCTTATGGGACAGGACGATCGGCAGGTCCATGAGCCCTCCAATGGAGTCGGATAACCAACCTTATTCCCCTGCCCACGGGTCCGCACACCCGCGTGCGCAAGAAAGCGATTCCACCCGATCGAGTGGCAGAAAAACCATCACAACATTCGATGCTTTTCCCGATTTTGTCAAAAAACGTCGAATGTTGTGATGGTTTGAGGCGAGGTGAGAGGCACGGAGGGCCAAAGCATCGTGTTCGAACGGGTTAATCCAACTCTTTTAAGCCATGCGCCAGCTGCCAGTACTCGCCGTGCTGGGCGAGCAGCTCTTCGTGCGTGCCGCGCTCGATAATGCGGCCGTGTTCGAGGACCATGATGGCGTCGGCGTCGCGGACGGTGGACAGGCGGTGCGCGATCATAAACGTGGTGCGTCCGCGCATGATGCGGTCCATACCGCGCTCGATGAGCTTTTCGGTACGCGTGTCGATGGAGCTCGTGGCCTCGTCCAAGATGAGCACCGGCGGGTCGGCAACGGCCACGCGCGCGATGGCGAGCAGCTGGCGCTGGCCCTGCGACAGGTTGGCGCCGTCGGCCGTGACCGGTGTGTCGTAGCCTCTAGGCAGGCGGCGGATAAACGAATCCGCGCAGGCAGCCTCGGCAGCGGCGCGCACTTCCTCGTCGGTCGCGTCGAGCTTGCCAAAGCGGATGTTCTGTGCGATGGTGCCGCTAAACAGGTGCGTGTCCTGCAGCACAATGCCGAGCGACCCGCGCAGGCTGGCCTTGGCAATGTGCTTGACGTCGATGCCGTCGTACGTGATCTCGCCGTCATCGACCTCGTAGAAGCGGTTGATGAGGTTGGTGATGGTCGTCTTACCGGCGCCTGTGGAGCCCACAAACGCGATCTTTTGCCCCGGCTTGGCAAACAGGTTGAGATCCGTGAGCACACGGGTGCCTGGCACGTAGGAAAAGTCCACGGCATGGAAGCGCACGTCGCCGGCAAGTGGGACCAAGCCGCACGTGAGCTCGGTGCCGTCGGCAGCCACCGCACGGCCCGACTCATCAACGGCAGCCACATCATGCAGGTGCCCGTACGCGCCCACGCCCTGGCCCTCGGGAATCTTCCATGCCCACGCGGCGCCGCCCGTCTGCACCAGCTCCACGCAGCCCTCGTCCACCTCGGGCTCAAGATCCATGGCGGCAAACAGGCGCTCGGCACCGGCCAGCGCGTTGAGCAAAAAGTTGCCCAGCTGCGTAAACTGGTTGATGGGCATGGCGGCCTGGCGTACAAAGACCAGGTAACTTGCAAGCGCGCCCACGTCGGCGAGCCCCTTGATGCAGAGCATGCCGCCCGCCACGGCGACGATGGCGTAGTTGGCATAGCCGATCACCACGGTCATGGGCACCATCGAGTTGGCGTAGGCCTGCGCGGCACCACCGGTGCGGCGCAGCTCTTGGTTGCGCGCGTCAAAACCAGCCACGTTGGCTTGCTCGTGATTAAAGACCTTGATGACCTTTTGACCCGAGACCATCTCTTCGATATATCCGTCCAGGTCGCCAAGCGATGCCTGCTGGGCGGCAAAGAAACGCTTAGAGCGCGTGCCCGAGTAGCGCGCATACAGTACAATGGCCGCATCGCACACGAGCGTGATAATCGTGAGCTGCCAGTTGAGGATGATGAGCATGGCCGTGGTGCCGACCACCTGGATGATCGCCTGAATCACGTTGGCAAAGCTGTTGTTGAGCGCCTCGGAGACGGTGTCGACGTCGTTGGTAAAGAAGCTCATGATGTCACCCGAGCGCGTGCTGTCGAAGTAGCTCAGCGGCAGCGTCTGAATGTGGGCAAACAGGTCGCGGCGGATATCGGACACCACGCGCTGGGCCGCGCGCACCATAATCTGCGAGTAGCCCAGAGCCGAGAGCACGCCCGCGGCGTAGATGGCAGCGGTAAAGATAACCTGCTTAGCGAGCAGTTCCTCGCCGCCCGTTGCCAAACCGTTGACGATGGGGCGCACCATGTAGGTACCGGCAAGGCTTGCGATGGCCGCAACAGAGGCAAGCACACCCACTGCGAGCAGCGAGAACTTGGCGTGACCCATGTAGGAGAGCAGGCGGCGCACCGAGCGCTTGAGGTCGGCAGGGCGTGCTTGGGCTGCGGTCTTAGGCATGGCGCTCACCCCCTTCCAAGGGCGATCCGCTGGGAACGCAGGAAAACGGATCATTCGCGCAGCCATCGTCGCAGCCGTCGCCGGTGTCCGCGTTCCCCGCGAACTCCATCTGCGAGGCGTAAATCTCCTGGTATATGTTGTCGCCCACCAGCAGTTCCTCGTGCGTGCCCGCGCCGTGGACACAACCGTCGTCCAACACCACAATGCGATCGGCATCCATGACGCTCGCAATGCGCTGTGCGATGATGAGCACGGTCGTATTGGGAATCTGAGCGATGTGCTCGCGAATCTTAGCGTCGGTCGCCATGTCGACCGCGCTGGTGGAGTCATCAAAAATGAGCACGCGCGGATGCTTGAGCAGCGTGCGCGCAATGCACAGGCGCTGCTTCTGGCCACCCGAAACACCGGCGCCGCCTTGACCCAACTCGCCTTCCAGCCCGCCGATGCGATCAAGGAACTCGTCCACGCACGCCGCGCGGCAAGCCGCGAGGAGCTCATCGTCCGACGCCTGCGGATTGCCCCACTGCAAGTTCTCGCGCACGGTGCCCGTGAACAGCACATTCTTTTGCAGCACAATGCCCACCGCGTCGCGCAAGGTCGCGAGGTCGTAGTCGCGCACGTCGTGTCCGCCCACAAGTACGGCGCCCTCGGTGGCGTCGTACAGGCGCGCAATCAGCTGCACAAGCGAGCTCTTGCCCGAGCCCGTGCCGCCGAGGATGCCCACCGTCGAGCCGCTCTCGATGCGAAGGTCGATATGCTCGAGCACGTCCTCGGCTGCATCCGCGCGGTATTTAAAGGAAACGTCGCGAAACTCGATACTGCCGTCCACTGGCCCCGCAGTCGCAAGGTCCCCCGCAGGGTTGGCGATAAAGGGCTCCTCATCGAGCACCTCTGCGATACGGCCCACACTCGTGAGAGCGCGGGTGAGCAGCAAAAACACGTTGGAAATCATCATGAGCGAGTTCATGATCAGCAGCACATAGCTCATAAAGCCCGTGAGCGAGCCCACACCGAGCTCGCCGGCAAGAATCATGCGCCCGCCGATCCACAGAATGGAAAGCGCCGCCACGTACATCGACAGCTGAAACACTGGCAGGTTGAGCACGGCGTTGCCAAAGGTCTTCGTCGCCGTGCGCGCGAGCTCGGTATTGACGGCATCGAACTTGGCCTCCTCGTGCTCGGCGCGCACGTACGCCTTGACGGCGCGCACGGCGGTGAGGTCCTCCTGCACCACACCGTTGAGATGGTCCATCGAGGTCTGCAGCTGGCGGTAGAGCGGACTGACGCGATAGGTGATAACGCCCAGCACGATCGCCAGCACCGGCAGGATGATCGCGAAAACGGTGGCGAGCGGACGCGACAGCACCAGCGCATAGACCAAGCCGACGATGAGCGTCACGGGACCGCGCACCATGGGGCGAAAGCCATTGCCGATGGCGTTTTGAATCACGGTGATGTCGGTGGTCATGCGAGTGACAAGCGAGCTGGCGTCGTAGTTGTCCAGATTGCCAAAAGCGAGCGTCTGGATCTTGCGATACTCGGCCTCGCGCAGGTTAGCGCCCAGCCCCGAGGCGACGCGAGCAGACGTGCGTGCATAGCCCAAGCCAAGTACCAGCGAACATGCGGCGCATACCAGCATATACGCGCCCTGCAACAGCATGTAGTTGATGTCGCCCGCGGGCACGCCCACGTCGATGATATTTGCCATGATGACCGGGATAAACAGCTCGAGCGCCGTCTCGGCCGTCACAAAGAACACGCCGAGAATGGCATCGCGGCGGTATGCCCCCAGATAGGAAAACAGAATCTTGAGATTGCGCACGCAGGTTCATCCCCCATCAAACGTTGTTCGCAAACCCACGTATTATGGCGCGCCGTGCGGCGGTGTCAAGTACTCCGAAATCGATTTCTGCAAGGCTAGTGCAGGCGCCATGCTCACAGGGCGCATGTCCGTATTCAATTGGAAATGAACGCGTGCGTGACTTTTTCGCCCCGCCGCCAATACAAACCTTGACTCTACAATCGTTGTAGGGTTTTCACTACACTGGTACGTAAACGACCCAAGCCAGAAAGCCCCGCCCATGGAACATGACCTCACACGCGGCAATGTCCTCAAGACCATCGCGGTCTTTGCCCTGCCTTATATGCTCTCGTACTTTTTGCAGATGCTCTACGGCATGGCCGACCTGTACATGATGGGACAGTTTAGCGGCGCCGCCGGCATCACCGCTGTGGGCAATGGCGCGCAGACGCTCTATATCATTACCGTGACGCTCGTTGGCCTGGCCATGGGAACGACGGTTATCGTCGGCCACGCCGTGGGCTCGCGCCGGTTTGACCGCGCCGAGGCCGCCATCGGCAACACCATTACGCTCTTTATGGGCGTCTCGGTGGTACTGGCCGCCACCTTGCTCGCGCTGTGCCCGCAGATTGTGGCGCTCATTGGCACGCCGGCCGAGGCGGTCGAAGGCACTGCCGCCTACCTGCGTATCTGCTTTGTCGGCATTCCGTTTATCGCCGCGTACAACATTCTTTCGGCCATCTTTCGCGGGCTGGGCGATTCACGCTCGCCCATGTACGTGATCGGCGTGGCGTGCATCATCAACATCGCGCTCGACTTTCTGTTTATCGGTCACATGGGGCTTGGCCCCGTGGGAGCCGCACTCGGCACAGTCATCGCGCAGACGGCGAGCGTGGCCCTCGCACTCGTGTGGCTCAAGAGCCGCCGCACGCATATCCACCTCAAGCGCAGCGACCTGCGCCCCCAGCCCGAGGTGCTCGGCAGCATTCTTAAGATCGGCGTGCCTGTGGCCGTGCAGGACGGCTGCATCCAGGTGGCGTTTATGTTTATCACCGTCATCGCCAACCACCGAGGGCTCGTTGACGCCGCCGCCGTGGGCTTGGTCGAGAAGATGATCAGCTTTTTGTTTATCGTGCCGAGTTCCATGGGCGCGACCGTCAGCGCACTCACGGCGCAAAACGCTGGCGCGGGCAAGGGTGACCGCGCACGTCAGGTGCTCAAGGATGCCATGACCATCTCGGTAGTATACGGCTGCCTGATCACGGTGCTGATGTGGCTGGTGACGCCGGCGTTTATTGGCTTTTTTGCCAAGGACGCCGCGGTGGTCGCGGCCGGCACCGGCTATATGCGCAGCTACATTTTCGATGCAATCTTTGCCGGCATCCACATTTGCTTTAGCGGCTTTTTCGCTGCGTATGGCAAGAGCTACATCGGCTTTGCGCACAACGTGCTGGCCGTGGTACTCATTCGCGTGCCCGGTGCATGGTTGCTGTCGAACGCCTATTCCGACACGCTGTTTCCCATGGGCATCGCCTCGCCGTGCGGGTCGATTCTGTCGGAGGTCATTTGTGTTGTCGCGTTTACCGTGCTCAACCGGCGCGGGGCTTTTGACAAGTTGGTAGCGTAGCGGAGCAACGCGAGCCTGGCGCCCCTCCCCTGTTTTTTACCGAAAGGAGCGGTCCCATGACCGACTCGCCAACTGAACATACTGAGGGTCTGCTCCGCATTGGCGAGGTGGCGCGCCTGTTTAACCTGAGTGTGGGCACGCTGCGCCATTACGAGCAGATGGGCTTGCTGGACCCGGCGCGCATCGATCCGGCGAGTGGGTACCGCTACTACGGATCGCGGCAGCTCTCCACCCTCAACACCATTAGCCACCTGCGGGTTCTCGACTTGCCGCTGGCGCAAATCCGAGAGTTTGTGACCACGCGCGATGTGGAACTCATGCAGCGTCAGCTCGCCCAGCAGCAGGAGCTCATCGAGCGCAAGCGCCGAGAGCTGGAGCGCGTGTCGCGCAAGATCGATAACCGGCTTGCGCTGCTCCACGATGCCTTGAACACCGAGCTCGATACCATTTGCACAATCGATGCGCCCGAGCTTCGCTGTGCCGTGCTGCGCGAACGCGTCAACCCTACCGACGCCTATGCGTTGGAATGGCAGATTCGTCAACTGCAGAAGGGTCAGCACGAGACCTTTGTCTTTCTGGGCAACTTGGGCGTCGGTATCGGCGCCGAACGCCTCGCCGCCGGCGACTTTGATGGCTACGACGAGGTCTTTCTGCTGCTCGATGACACCGATGATTACGTGGGTGACGTTGAGACGCGACCTGCCACGCACTGCCTGACCATAAGTTTCCGTGGCACGCACGGACAAGCAGCCCCGCGCTACGACCGGCTGCTCGGCTACATGCATCAACACGGCCTGGCACCCGCCGGCCCGTCGCGCGAGATCGCCCTCATCGACGACATCATCAGCGACGACCCGGCAACCTACGTGACGCAAATCACGGTGCCGGTTACTGTGCTCGATTAAGAACCTCCCGGAAAGCTATGAAGTGCGGCTCAACTAACGAGCGTCGGCTACAGGAGGACTACCACGCCGCGGACGGTCCCCGGTGTGGCGGTTTTACTCTTCCGGGATCGGAAACGCACGGATGAACTCTGCGGGCGAGAAGGTCTTGATGGTCGAGCGCACAAAAGCGGCGCGATCGCGCGTGATGATAAAGTCCACGCCGGCACGCTCGGCCATCGCACGGATACAGCCGTCCTCAAAGTCCGGCTCATCGGAATAGGCGGAGGTAAAACAAGCTTCTTGGTCGAGGGGCTCTACCGAGTAGCTCTTAAGGCAGTCGCGCACTACCTCGCGGGCGCGCACCTCGCCGGCCTGTTTAGTGAGAATGTAATACGCGTCCTTGAGAGAGCAGGCCGAAACAACGCCCTCGATAAGCCCCACGTCAACAAGCCCCTTGATCGTTTGCGCCGCCCCATGCTCCGGCCGGCCCGGTAGCACGCAATCGAGCAGATAATTAGTATCGAGAAATGCCCTCATAGGTAGCGCTCCCTCGCGATGCGCTTTTCATCTTCAACCGTCATCGTATCGAGCGGCGTTCCCTTGGGCATTTTGGCTACGAGATCGAGATACTCCTGGTAGTCCGCATCCTCCGCGAGCATCTCGCGAATCTCCTTCCAGGTGATCTTGGGATGCCACATCGTACCCACGTCGCGCTTGGGCTTGTCCGAGCCGCGCGTCGGCTTTGCGCCCCCGCACTCCTGGGCAGCGTTATATTCCACCGCAACTGAGCCTTGATAGTCGAGTGGCACGATCTTGAACAACGGCTTGCTCCGCTTGAAGACCACAACCTCCTCGCCCTCATTGGCAACCTTTTCGGCCACCTGCGTAAGGTTTTGGCGCAGCTCAGAAAACGCGACGGTAACCATAGCGGCTCCTCTCAACATATATCTTCACTGCTGAGTATACACGTTATTGTTAATGTTTATGTATATAAAAGTCGTCGTGAGAGTACTTAGTACCTTTACGACGACTTTTAATCAACCGTTCGACCTCAAACGCTCTGCCGCGATATATAGGCTAGGCAGGCGTCTTGCTTAAAGATTCTTATCCTTATACAGATTTAGCCAGGCCTTTGCATAAGGATTAGTCCAAGTAGTGCCATCAGAATAGGTAACCGACGAAACGCACGCCTTAAATTGAACCATTCGGTCGGTATAGTTTGAATCTATCGGCCATCCAACTTGATGCTCAGAGCAGTTATATGTTTCATTCGGACCAATATTAATATCTTCCATAGAAAGCGTTGGGGCCGAAGCTCGCGCGCTAAACTGAACACCAACCGTAACCGGTAGCCCGCTCTCATCCCACGCGCATACTATGACATCTGCATTTCGAACGATTTTGTTTGAATGATTGGTTACGACAACCTCGATATTATCTGGATATAGCGCCTTATAGCCACTCCCGCTATCTTCCTTATAAACAGAATCAACGGTCATTTTTTGAGAAGCTAATTCCAGATCAAGCTGTTCACGAGTAAGCGCTTTCACCTCGAGAACCGCATTGCATTTGGCGCATCGTTGAGTCAGCTGTTTTCCATCGTCGCTCAGCTTCCATGAACCCGGAGTGTGACCGGTAGCGGGCTCGCCGCTATCTTTGCTATAGCTCTTCCCGCATCGGCCGCAGGTATATACCTTCTTTCCCGCTTCCGTGCATGTGGGGGCTTCGTCTGTTTCGACATAATCATGTCCAAGCTTTGAGCCTTCGGTGGCACCGCACTCTTTGCACGTCTTTGGTTTCGTACACGTTGCTTTTGCCCAATCATGCTGATGAAACAAACCCGCAGCATTCGCTATACCAAAAAAGACAACCAACAATACAGCGACAGCGGAAACAATAATGATTGGCCTCTTCCGCTTCACGCTTGCTCCGTAATTATTAGCTTCATTTTTCACAGCTTCAGGGGTTTTATTAGATTCTTCACTAGATAAACTGCCAATCTGATCCAAATCCTCTTTCTCATTGTTGAGCTTATCTAATTTTTCTCCGACATCAGCTTTATCCTGTTCATCGTCAATGCTGTTAGCCATCCGTCCTCCTTTTCTCACCATCATTGATTACCATTCTCAATCATAAGAGGCGGGAAAGAAGGGTGAATTATCGCCGGAGCTTCATCTGGTTGTTTTCAATCGGTCAGTGGGTTTTATTTCATATTGTTGCTCAACTTTTTTACTAGTTAAGTGTTCGTTTTGCGCACGAGTAGGGAAACGAATGTGCATATAGCTACTCAAAACAATGACGTAATGGAGGCGGCCCCATTACGTCATCTTCGGCATGGTGTCCGATGGAACTTTTCTACATCCCTAGCTCTTCTTCACCAATTATCTCGATGGAAACCCCTTTGCTTTGCCAGTCCATAGCCTTTTTGACTTTCGATCCGTATTTTCCGGTTGACCACATTTCGTTTCCGCAGCCACCCACAACCACATAGTTGCATTTCTTGGTTACGCTTTTGATGCAGCTGCCGCCCATTTTCTCGATGTAAGAAGCGATTACATCCTTAGAGCCATGCTCAAAGTTGCCACTCAAACAGAAATTACGCCCTTCAAAGAAGACTTCTTTACCAGACCCATGGGCCACAGGATCCTCAAGCCTTCCGAACAGCTCAATAAGGCCGTCCGATTCCTCAGAATCGATATCGCCATCGATAAGCATCTCAGCCATCAATTCATAGATATGTGAAACCGTAGCATCTTCCCTGAGATCAACGTGGTCCTCGACAAAAGCCATGATGTTCATTGCTTCATCAAAGGATACAGAGCCGTCCGAGATAGCTTCATGGCTCAGCGTGATAAGACCGCGCAAAGCCTCCGTTCGCGATGAGTAATGCCTTTCATGGCAAGCGCGCCTTTCACGACGCCCCAGACTGCCTAGGCTAAATGGCTTAAAGCGCTCTTCCGAACGCTCTTCCTCACATAGCTTCCAATATATTTCAAAACAGGCATCAACATCGTCCATAGCATTATGATGGCGTCCCATGGAAATGTCTAAGTTGCTACAAACAGTCGGAAGCTTGTAATTCTCGTATTCAGGATGCAACCTTTTGGCCATTTCCAGAGTGCACGCGTAAACAAAATCCGGCTTTTCATAACCATAGCCAAGCAAAGACTTGCTTAATACAGATAGGTCAAAGGGCGCATTGTGGGCAACGAGAATCGATCCCTCGATTCTATCCGACAGTTCGTATTCCCAAAGAGAACGAAAGCAAGGACTGTCTTTTACCGCAACAGGAGATAAGCCCGTTAGGCGCATGTTGAAGTCATCAAAAGGTTCTTCAGGATTAACCGTGAACTGAACACGGTCGATTATTTCGCCTTCCGAAGTCGCCCGGATAAGCCCGATCGAACTTATCCGATCGTTTTTCTTATTAGGGGTCTCGACATCAAAAAATGTTAGATCCATATGAATCTCCTATCGCTCCGGGACAGCACCGGTCCGCAGGATCTCTTCAAGCTCTTCCTCGTTTAACACCGGCACTCCGAGCGATTCAGCTTTTGAAAGCTTGGAACCGGCATTCGGGCCAGCCACAACAAACGATGTCTTCTTTGATACCGAACCTGCAACCTTTGCGCCGAGAAGCTTGAGCGCTTCTCCCGCCTCGGAACGTGTGCGCTTCTCGAGCGTACCGGTCAGCACAAAAGTCAATCCAGTTAGCGGTTGCCCCGAAGCGAGATCGACGGAAATGCCAGCTTGCTCAGACTTTGTTTGTATCTCGCCCATAAGGTCTTCCTCGAGAGAGAGACCATATTCACGAAGTCGTTGGAGAACATCGAGGTTTTCCGGAATAGAGAGGAACTCCTTTATGCTTTTTGCGATTTCCGGTCCGACTCCTTCAATCTGGGCCATATCTTCCGCGTCAGCCACAACGAGCGCATCAATTGAAAGGTAACGCCGAGCTATAAGCTCAGCAACGCTCTTTCCCACCAAGCGAATCCCCAAAGCAAATAGAACCCTTGAGAGCGGCAGCTGGCGAGATTTATTGAGCTCATCGACTATCTTTTCAGCCGTCTTAACACCCACCGGTATGGGCTCGCCCGCATTTTTAACGATTCGATCGGCTTTGTAAAGCCTTGGAGTACCATCCGCGTTGAGCATCGGCTTTCCATGCTTGTCGAGCATGGGGTCGCCCTTGCGATGCCCTCCTTTTACCACGCGCCCCGTGTCCAGGCCGGCGATGTCGTCGACTGTGAGCTGGTAGAAGTCCGCAACATCGTGGATCAGTCCGGCGGCGATCATCTTGTCGACGATTTCGTCGCCCAGGCCATCGACGTCCATGCAGCCGCGGCTCACCCAGTGGAGCAGGCGCTCCTTGAGCTGCGCGGGACAGTCGATGGACACGCAGCGGTAGGCCACCTCGCCATCCTCGTGAACCACGGGGCTGCCGCACACGGGGCAAACCTCGGGCATGTGCCAGTCGACCGAATCAGCCGGGCGCTTGTCGAGCACGGGACCCACGACCTCGGGAATCACGTCACCCGCCTTGTGCACGATGATAGTGTCGCCCTCGCGCACGTTTTTGCGGCGAATCTCGTCGATGTTGTGCAGCGTGGCGCGCGCGATGGTAGAGCCGGCGACCGTCACCGGGTCGAACTCGGCGACCGGCGTGAGCACACCGGTGCGGCCCACCTGGATGCGAATTTCGCGCAGGACGGTCTGCTTTTCCTCGGGCGGGAACTTAACGGCAATGGCCCAGCGCGGCGCGCGGGCGGTAAAGCCCAAGTCAAGCTGCTGCTGGAAGCTGTCGACCTTTACGACCACGCCATCGATGTCGTAGTCCAGGTCACCGCGATGCTCGAGGGCCTGGGCGCAGAACTCGTGGACCTCGGCCGGCGTGGCGCAGCGCGCCACGTTGGGGTTGACGCTAAAGCCGGCGCTACGCAGCCAGTCCAGAAACTCACGCTGGCTGTGGACGTGCAGCGGATCGGTATCGGCGATGGCGTAGATAAAGGTGGCCAGATCGCGGCGCGCCGTGACCTTGGGATCCTTTTGACGCAGGCTGCCGGCGGCGGCGTTGCGCGGGTTGGCGAAGGGGTCGCGGCCCTCGGCATCGGCCTCGTCGTTCAGGCGCACAAAGCTGCCCTTGGGCATATAGACCTCGCCGCGCACTTCGATGGTACGCTCGCGGTCGGCGCCCATGTGGGCGAGCGCCGGCTCGGACAGGTGCATGGGCACATCCTTGATGGTACGGACGTTGAGCGACACGTCCTCGCCCGTGGTGCCATCGCCACGTGTAGCGGCGCGCACAAAGGTGCCGTTTTGGTAGGTAAGCGCCACGCCCAGACCGTCGATCTTAAGCTCGCAGGTATAGGTGACGCTGCCGGCACCGAGCGCATCCTCGGTGCGCTGGAGCCATGCGTCGAGCTCGTCCAGATCCATGGCATCGTCCATGGAATACATGCGCGCCATATGCGTGACCGGCGTAAACTGCTCGCTCACGTAGCCGCCCACGCGCTGGGTATAGCTGTCGGGCGTCACCAGGTCGGGATAGGCCGCCTCGATCTCCTGCAGCTCAACGAGCATTTTGTCGAAGGCGGCGTCCGTGATCTCGGGCGCATCGAGCATGTAGTAGCGATAGGCGTGGTAATCGAGCTCGTGGCGCAGCTCGGCCGCGCGCGCTGCCGCCTGGGCATGGGCGTCGGTCGGTGCGGCGGCATCCGCACTCGCGGGCGTTTCGGTATCGATGTCCACGCCGTCACCAAACAGGCTCGATTGCTCCATAGCGGCACTCCTTCGCTCGATTTCAAACGGATACAAGAGTACCACCGGTCGCCATGGCGCCGAATAACCCTTTCGAACCGCATCGAATCGGCAGCCGCCAGACCGGAGTGGATCGCGCGATCAACTCATATCCGTGCCATTTCTAAATGATCCGTTTCCACGTCCCCAACGGATCAATAAGAAAAGAGGGACTGTCCCGCGTTGGCGGGACAGTCCCCTCTGGCTTCGATATGTGCAATACGGCTCGTTAGAAACCCTGGCCATAGCCTTGGCCTTGACCCTGGCCCTGCTGGCCCAGCAGCTCCTCCAGATACTGGCGCAGCTGCTCGTCGGTAATACCGCCGTTGCCGGTATCGATCGCGCTGTCGTTCTGCTGCTGGTTCTGCAGCTCCTCGTCGGAGCCCAGCTCGACCGTGACCTTCTTCTCGTCCTTGCCGCGCATGAGCGTGATCTCGACCTTCTCGCCCACCTCATGGCTGCGCAGCGCGATGATCAGGCCGTCGGCGCTTGTAATCTCGTCGTCGTCCAGCTTGGTAATGACATCGCCCTCCTGGATGCCGGCCTTGGCGGCGGGACCGTCCTCGACGACGCTCGCCACGTACGCGCCGCTATCGGTGCTCAGCTTGTTGGTGCGGGCGTTGAGCGCGTTGACGCTCGAAAGCGTGGCGCCCAGGTACGGGTGCACTGGCGTCTTACCGTCGATAATCTGGTCGGCAATGTTCTTGGCGTAGTTAACGGGAATAGCAAAGCCCACGCCCGAGCTGGAGCCCGAATAACTCTCGATGAGCGAGTTGATACCCACCAGCTCGCCGTTGTCGTTGACGAGCGCGCCGCCGGAGTTGCCCGGGTTGATGGCGGCATCGGTCTGAATCATGTTGGCATAGATGGTGTTACCGTTGGTCGAGCTCATGGCCGTGGAGCGATACAGCGCCGAGACGATACCGGTGGAGACAGACTGCTCGTTGCCAAACGGCGAGCCGATCGCCATGACCCACTCGCCCACGTTGAGCTTGGAGGAGTCGCCGATCTCGATCGGCGTGAGCTTAGAGGCGTCGGCGTCCTTGAGCTTGATGACGGCCAGGTCGCTCGAGGCATCGTTGCCCACGAACTCGGCCTCGTAGGTGGTGCCGTCGTCCATGGTAACCACGTACTGGTCATAGCCATCGACCACGTGGTTGTTGGTAAGGATGTGGCCCTCGGTATCGAGCACCACGCCCGAACCGACGCTGCCCGAGTTGTCCGACTCGTCGGCAGACTGCGAAAGCGAGCCATTCTGGCCGCCGCTCGAAGTGGCGGTAATGGAAACCACGGAGGGCAGGGCCTTGGCAGAAACGGCCTCGGCCAGCGTGGTGTCCTCGGAGTCGATCGTAATCTTTTGCGTCGACGAACCCGAAGCACCCGCCGCCACGGCGTTCCTGCCGCCGCCGATATCGAGCGTGCCGCTCATAATGAGCGCAATGACCAGCAGGGCGCCGCAGGCACAGCCGGCGAGTGCCGTAATAAAGATCGGCAGCTTTTTGGTCTTGGTCTTGACCACCGTGTGCTTGTTCACGACCTGCGCACCGCCCAGCGGCTTGCCAGTCTGTGTGTCGTAGGCCTGCACGTAGGGAATGTTGCCGTCGGCAGGCGTCGACTCCACCTGCACGCGCGGCTGCTGCTGGGTCTCGCCGGCATTGCCCGCATCCTGGGGACGCTGGGAATCGTTCTCGCTCATGGCTGCGATCCTTTCGTCAAATAACCAAAGGCCCGCCAAACATGTGGCGGGCCATCATTGTTCACGTTGAGTTGTACCCCAATATGCGGGCGAACGTGTATGAGAACGCAATCTTTTAGGAAGGCTTAAGTTCTGCTGCAAACTCGAAAGGAACCCGCACCTGCGGCAAAGCCACCACAAAGGTGCCTGTCCCCCTTGCGGTGGAAATCTAGTCCTTAAACAGATAGCCCACGCCGCGGACGGTGGTGATGTGCGCCGCGATCTGCGGGCCCACCTTGGAGCGGATGCGTCGGATGTGCACGTCGACGGTGCGCGTACCGCCGCAGTACTCAAAGCCCCACACGCGGTGCAGCAGCACCTCGCGACTGTAGGCGCGATTGGGATGCGTAGCCAAAAAGCTCAGCAGCGAGTACTCCATCAGCGTCAGGTCGATAGGCTCATCATCGAGCGTCACCTGGTAGGTGGCCAGGTTGATCTCGAGGTTGTCGATGTTGAGCACATCGTCGGCGGTGACGGTCTCCTCCTCGCCCATCAGGCGCTGCGCACGAGCCTTGAGCTCGTTGGGCGTCGCCGTGAGGCATACAAAGTCGGCATGCGCGTGATTGGGCAGGCGCAAGGTACCGAGCGCCTCGTCGTCGACGATCACCAACATGGGGACGCCGCCACGATCATCAAGCCACTTGGCAATCTGATCGATGCGGTCGCTGCGGATGCCATCGGAATCGAGGATCAGCAGGTCAAAGTCGTGCGCCGCAGTCGGCGAATCGGGGGTGGCCAGGCTCACCTCGACACCCAGGGTGGTCGTCAAGCTGCGGGCAAACTCGTGGAAGCGCGTCGTGCGCGCCATGAACAGGGCACTCTTTTCGGACATATCGGCCTCCAAAGAAATGAGCTCAATCGTACTGGAACAAGCCGGCGCGATTAGGAGTTCGCCAGGTAGTGCTTGATCTCCCACTCGGTGATCGTAGACTCAAACTTATGCCACTCGTCGCGCTTCTTTTTGAGGAAGAAGCTGTGGATGTGCTCGCCGAGGGCATCCTTCATAAACCGCGAGTCCTCAAAGACGTCGAGCGCCTCTTTGAGCGAGCGCGGCAGCGGCGTGTAGCCGGCCTCGACCATCTGACGGCCGGTGAGCTTGAGCGTCTCGGCCGTGGCCTCGGGCGGGAGCTCCAGCTTGCGCTCGATACCGTCCAGACCAGCCGCCAGCGTGACGGCGTTGACCAGATACGGGTTGGCCATGGGGTCGGGGCTGCGAAGCTCGATGCGCGTGGACAGCTGCTTGCCAGGCTTGTAGACCGGAATGCGGATCATGCTTGCACGGTTGCGCAGACCCCACGTGGCGTACTGCGGCACGGAGTCGCCGCCCGTGGTGATGCGCTTGTACGAATTGACCGTGGGGTTGGTGATGGCGCTGATCTCGCGCGCGTGCGCCAAGATACCGGCCATATAGTGCTTGGCGACGTCGGAGAGATGGTACTTCTCGTCGCCCTCGCCCCAAAAGACGTTGTTGCCGTCGTGGTCGAATAGCGACTGATGCAAAAACATGGCGCTGCCGTCCTCGCCCGCCAACGGCTTGGGCATAAAGGAGGCGTGGCAGCCACTCTCATAGGCCTGCTGCTTAATGATGAGCTTTGCCGTGGTGATGGCGTCAGACATGCTCAGGGCCTCGGCATGGCGCAGGCTCATGCCGTGCTGCGAGCGACCGGCAGCATGGAAGGTGTACTCCACGGGCACGGACATCTTCTCGAGCGTGAGGACCGTGTTGCGGCGCAGGTCGCGTGCGGCGTCGCTTACCGAAAGATCGAAGTAACCCACGTTGTCGAGCGGCTCGGGCGTGTGCTCGTCGGGGAAATAGTAGTACTCCAGCTCGGCACCAACGTTGAGCAGGTAGCCGGCCTTCTCGGCCTTATGGAACATGCGGCGCAGGGCATCGCGCGGGTCGCCGGCAAACGGCTTGCGATCGGGAGTGCACACATCGCAGAACACGCGGGCGACGCCGTTGTGGCTCGGGCGCCACGGCAGGATCTGGAAGGTCGAAGCATCGGGGAACGCCAGCATGTCGGCTTCCTCGGGCGTGGCAAAGCCCTCGATGGCGGAGCCGTCAAAGCCAATACCCTCCTCAAAGGCGACCTCGAGGTCCTCGGGGCTAATGGCAAAGTTCTTGAGGCGGCCGAGAATGTCGACAAACCACAGACGCACAAAGCGGATATCACGCTGCTCTACGGAGCGGAGTACGTAATCGATGTTCTGCTGGTTCATGTCGCTCCCCTTTCTTTCGGGCGGGTTTCGACTGGTCTATACCGCAGATACTATCGCAGAAAAATGTTTCCGCAGGGTTAAAGCGTATCAAGCGCTCAAAAAACGTGCGCGAGCAGGCGGGTGCCAAGCACGAACAGACCGACTCGGACGGGCGGCTAGCGCGAGGTCGAAGCGCGGTGTTCGATGTGGCCGAGTATCTCGATGCGCTTGGGGGCGAGCTTTGCGGCATCGCCCACCGTAGTGGTAACGACGTCGATGCGCTCGGACAGGCGCTCGACCACGCGCTCGGCAATGGTGAGGGTGTCCTGCGCGGCCGTGGTCACACCGCCAAAGAGCACGCGGTTCCAGGGATAGTCGTCAAACGTTGCGATCTTGAGACCCGCCGGCAACGAAGGTCCCAACTGTGCCAGCGCCTCGGTCAGGCGCAGGAAGACCAGACCGTTGACGGCAATGAGGCCGAGCTTCTTACCCGCATAGTCACGCATGGTCTCGTCCAAGCGGCCGATGCCCGTGGCGCCACCGTCGGCCAGGGTGACGACCTCGCCCGCAAGGCCGCGTCGCGATAGCTCGTCGGTAAAGGCCTCGGCGCGCTCGCGACGGACGGAGCTATCGTCGCTTGCCTCGGTGAGCAGGCACAGGCGCTCGCTGCCAGCGGCGACCAAGGCGTCTACCAAGCCGGCGACCAGCTCACGGTTGTTAGATGTCACCAAGTCGATACCGCCGTCGGCAACATCGCGGTCGAGCAGCACGACGGGCAGGCGTCCCGCTGCCGCGGCGATCGCCTCGTCATTGCCTCCGCAGGTGTTGACGACCAGGCCGTCCACGCCGGCATCGATAAGCCTGATGAGCGACTCCGCTTCCTTTGCGGGGTCGTTGCCGCTAATGGCCGTCATGAGCGAGCAGCCGCGCGCGGCGGCGCTGGCGGAAAGTCCTCCGAGCATGGCGCTAGAGAACGGGTTGGCGATGTCGGCTAGGATCACACCGATGAGGTTGGTGCGCGAGCTGCGCAGATTGCGCGCGGCGGCACGTGGACGATAGCCGGTGCGCTCGATAACTGCCGCGATGCGAGCACGGGTTTCCTCGGTCATCTGCCCGGGGCGGTTGTTGAGGTAGCGCGAGACCGTGGCCGGACTCACGCCCGCCTCGGCGGCAATATCCTTGATTCTCATCTGCGCCATAGCGCACCCCGTTTCCCAACTGTCGGCATTCTGAGCCATTTTAGACATTTTTAAAAATCTCGGTTGCAAAACGCTGTAGGTGAGCAACATCGTTTTTGTGTCTCGAGCAGATGCGATGATGGGCTAGATATTCGAGTCTTTAGGCAGCTCAAAATAGTCGGGATGCAAGGCGATAACCGGTCCCTGTTCCTCGGGCATCAGATGCAGGTGTGTCTCTGCCAGATAGCTCGCCGTGTCGGTATCGCCCCTCTTAATGGACTCGAGAATCCGGCGATGCTGACGACGAATCGGCTCCCAATCCAGATCCTGCGACACCATACGCAACCAGTTGTACCGCTCAAAATGCGTATTGACGCTCTTCATCCAATCCCACAACATGTGGCGGCCGGCAATCTCAAAGCACGTCTCGTGGAATAGGTTGTCCAGATCGAAAAAGCGACGCGTTTCGCTATGGTCGAGCGACTCGGACTCGGCAAGAATCTGCTCGAGCCGATGTTTTTGCTCAGGCGTGGCGGCAGAGCAACATTTAATGAGTACGCCTCTCTCGAGTTTCTCACGCAAGAAACAGGCGTTCTCGGCGCGCTCCATGCTGATTTTTGAGACATAGGTGCCGCTTTTGGGACGCGTTTCCACTAGCTCCTGCTCACGCAGGCGCACAAAGGACTCGCGAATGGGCGTGCGCCCGATTCCCGTCTCCTTTTCCAGACCAATCGCCGAAAGGCGCGTGCCGGGCTTGAGCTCGGCATAGATGATCTT
>CAUDZT010000017.1 GCA_958453935.1 uncultured Collinsella sp.
GCAATATGTAGCCGCTCGCCTACATCAAGCGCAGGCTGACGTCCTTGAGCTGGGCGCCGCTAACGGCACTCGGGGCGCCCGACATGAGGTCGGAGCCGCTGGCCGTCTTGGGGAACGCCATGACGTCGCGAATGGAGTCGGAGCCGGTGAGCAGCATGCACACGCGGTCCAGGCCCAGAGCGAAACCGCCCATCGGGGGCGCACCAAACTTGAGCGCCTCCATGAGGAAGCCGAACTGAGACTCGGCGCGCTCCTCGGTAAAGCCCAGAAGCTTGAGCATGGACATCTGCATCTCGGCGTTGTGGATACGCATACCGCCGCCACCGGCCTCAAAGCCGTCCATGACAAAGTCGTAGGTGCAAGAGCCGGCTGCCAGCGGATCTGCCTCGATCTTGGCGATGTCGGTCTCGGTCGGCAGGGTGAAGGGCTGATGCTCGGCTGCATAGGCCTTGCGGTCCTCGTCCCAGTGGAACAGCGGGAAGTTGACGACCCACAGGAAGTCGTGGCCCTCGCGCTTGATCTCGAGCGCGTTAGCCATGTGGGAACGCATGCCGCCCAGGATCTCGTCGGAGAGCAGGCGCGGGCCGGCGGCGAACATCACAAGGTCGCCGGGCTCGACGTCCATGCGCTCGCGCAGGGCGGCCATCTCCTCGTCCGAGAAGAACTTGACGATGGGGCTGTTGATGGAGCCGTCCTCGCGGAATGCGATCCAGGCCAGGCCCTTGGCGCCAAACGTGGAAGCCACGCCGGCAAGCTTATCGATCTTGGCGCGAGCCCAGGCACCGGCGCCCTTGGCGTTGATGGCCTTGACGACAGAGCCCTCCTCGTTTGCGGCGGTCGCAAAGACCTTGAACTTGGAGTTGGCGAAGATGTCGGTCAGGTCGACCAAGTGCATGCCATAGCGGGTATCGGGCTTGTCGGAGCCATAGGTGTCCATGGCCTCCCAGTAGTTCATGCGACGCAGCGGCGTGGGCATCTCGACACCCATGCGGCCGAAGGCATCGGCAAGAACCTCTTCGAGCGCGCTCATAACGTCGTTCTGGTCCACGAAGGACATCTCGATATCGACCTGGGTGAACTCGGGCTGACGGTCGGCACGCAAGTCCTCGTCGCGGAAGCACTTGGCAACCTGATAGTAGCGCTCGACGCCACCGACCATAAGCAGCTGCTTCAGGAGCTGCGGGGACTGCGGCAGGGCGTAGAAGTTGCCCGGCTGGATGCGGCTGGGGACGATGAAGTCGCGGGCGCCCTCGGGCGTGGACTTGAACAGGGAGGGCGTCTCGACCTCCATGAACTCACGGTTGTGCAGCGCCTCGCGAATGGCAAAGGTAAAGTCGGAGCGCAGCTTGAGGTTGGCCATCATCTCGGGACGACGAAGGTCCAGATAGCGATAGCGCAGGCGGGTGTCCTCGCTGGTCTCGATGCCGTCCTCGATCTGGAACGGCGGGGTGACGGACGTGTTGAGCACCTCGGCGTGGTCGGTCAGGACCTCGATCTCGCCGGTGGCGAGCTTGGTGTTGGTGGTCTCCTCGCCACGGGCGCGCACGACGCCGTGAATCTTGATGGGCCACTCGGGACGCATGGTCTCGGCGATCTTAAAGGCATCGCCGTCGGAGTGCTCGGGGTCGAAGGTGAGCTGCGTGATGCCCTCACGGTCGCGAAGGTCGCAAAAGATTAGGCCGCCGTGGTCGCGGCGACGGCTCACCCAACCGGTGAGGGTGACCTCTTCGCCCACGTTCTCGAAGCGAAGCTCGCCGCAGGTACGGGTGTGCATGGAATGCTCATCGATGGGACGGGTCTGGCTCATACCAGTGATCCTCCTTTATGGATCTGTGCCGCCCCGTGTCGTTCCGGGCGGCGTCGTACAGATTCGCCCGGCCTGCGTAAACCGCGCAGCCGGACATGGCGTTCTATCTTATCGCACCCGCGTCGATGTGCCGCGGAAAAGTAGCTCCTGCCCAAAGACTTGACGGAGACGAAACAATTGACGCACCGCGACACCCGCCCGCGCTCGTCACGTGCGACAATATGCCCCAATAAAACAGCACTCGGAAAGGCCCGCCATGACTGCACGCCTCATCGTTATGGATATCGACTCCACGCTCATCAACCAGGAGGTCATCGACCTGTTGGGCGAGGAGGCCGGCGTAGGCGAGCAAGTGGCACAGATCACTGAGCGCGCCATGCGCGGCGAGCTTGACTTTAAGCAGGCGCTCGAGGAGCGCGTGGGGCTGCTTGCCGGCTTGGACGAGAGCGTGTTCGAGCGCACCTTTGAGCGCGTGACGTTTACCCCCGGCGCGCTGGAGCTTGTGCGCTCGGCGCACAGCAAGGGCTGGAAGGTCGGCGTGGTAAGCGGCGGCTTTCACGAGGTCGCCGATAAGATCGTGGCCGCCGCGGGCATCGACTTTTGCCTGGCTAACCGCCTGGAGGTCGTGGACGGCAAGCTCACGGGTAAGTTGGCTGCCGACATTGTGACCAAGGAGTCCAAGCTCATCCAGCTGCTGGACTGGGCAGTTGAGTGCGGCGTCGATATGGCCCACACCGTCGCGATCGGCGACGGCGCCAACGACATCCCCATGATTCAGGCCGCGGGCACGGGCATCGCGTTTTGTGCCAAGCCCAAGACGCGCGAGGCCGCCCCGTTTGCCATCGACGAGCGCAATCTGATGCTCGCCATGGACATCATCCTGCGCGACTAGCCAATCCGTCTAGCAATTGAATCAGTCTGTCCTATAGTTTCCGAACAATTCTGTCTTAGTGTTCGGAAACATACCCTTTGAGTGCTAAACTTTGCGCCGTCGAAGGGAACATATATGGATAAGCGAGATCTAGAGCAGCTGCTGAGCGATGTTGCCGGCGGAGCAGTCACCCCTGCCGACGCCCTCACGCGCATCCAGACGGCTCCGACCGCCGATTTGGGCTTTGCGCAGCTCGACCTTTCGCGCGGGGTGCGCCAGGGAGCCGGCGAAGTTGTCTACGGCGCCGGTAAAACCGCCGAGCAAATTGCCGCCATTATCAAAGCATTACTCGATGCCGGCCAGGAGCGCATCCTAGTCACGCGCCTGGACGACGAAAAGGCAGCCCGCACCTCGGAGCTCCTCGGCAACGGCATCGACCTGGGATATGTCCCGGACGCCCAGCTCGCCCTCGTGGGTGGCAAGCCCTCCCCCAACGGCAACGGACGCATCGTCGTCGCCTGCGCCGGCACGAGCGACCTGCCCGTTGCCGAGGAAGCCGCGTTGACGGCCGAGTTCTACGGCAACGAGGTCGATCGCCTCTACGACGTGGGTGTCGCCGGCCTGCACCGTCTGCTCGCGCATGCTGAGGAACTTGCCCAGGCGCAGGTGGTCATCGCCATCGCCGGCATGGAGGGCGCCCTGGCGAGCGTCATCGGAGGCCTTGTGAGCTGTCCGGTCATCGCCGTCCCCACCAGCGTGGGCTATGGCGCGAACTTTGGCGGCATGGCCGCACTGCTCGCCATGCTCAACTCCTGCGCCAGCGGCGTTTCGGTCGTCAATATCGACAACGGCTTTGGCGCCGCCTATCAGGCAAGTCTTATCAATCATCTGAGCGCCGGCACGTCCTGCGCCCGCTAAGGAGCATTTCATGTCCAACCATCAGCACACGCTTATCATCGACGGCACCTCGGGCATCAGCGGCGACATGACCGTCGCGGCCCTGCTCGACCTGGGTGCCAGCGAGGAGCATCTGCGCGACCAGCTCGCCACGCTGCCGGTCGGCGGCTTTGAGATTGCCGTTACACGCGTAAACAAGCATGGCATCGACGCCTGCGACTTTGATGTTCAGCTGGCTGAGGAGCTCGAGAACCACGACCACGACATGGTCTGGCTCTACGGCAACGAAGCGGGCACCGAGCACACACATGAGCATGAGCACTACCATCATGATCATGGCGAGCACGAACACGAGCACTGCCACGAGCATGACCATGAGGCCCACGGTCATGGCCACGAGGGTCACCATCACGCCCACCACCATCACCACCGTTCTTTGGCGGATGTCACCGCCATCATCGATGACTCGCAGCTAAGCGATGGCGCCAAGCGTCGCGCGCTCGCCATCTTTACCGCGCTCGCCGCCGCCGAGGCCAAGGCCCACGGCAAAACGACCGAGACCGTCATGTTCCACGAGGTGGGCGCCATCGACTCCATCGTCGACGTCTGCTCTGTCGCCATCTGCCTCGATGACCTAGGTATTGAGGACATCGTGGTCGAGTCGCTCTCTGAGGGTCACGGTACCATCCGCTGTGCCCACGGTCTCATGCCCATTCCCGTCCCCGCTGTCGTCAACCTGTGCCAGGCGGGCAATATCGCCCTCACGCCCGCGCCGGTCGCCGGTGAGCTCGTGACGCCCACGGGCGCCGCCATCGTCGCCGCACTGCGCACGTCCGAGCACCTGCCGGCCCGCTACCGCATCGAGGCCGTCGGCTACGGCGCCGGTAAGCGCCCCTACGAGGGTTGCTCCGGTACGCTCCGCTGCCTGCTCGTTCACACGGACGCATAGCCATGGATGCCCGCAAGGCAAAAAGCCGCGCCGCCATCGTCGCGGCGTTCTCCGAACTGCTGCGCGAAGAGGACTACGGCAAGATCACCGTCGGCGACATCATCGCTCGCGCCCATGTGGGTCGGGCCACGTTCTACGGCCTCTTCAAGAGCAAAGATGACCTACTGTCCGAACTCGTGAGCGACATCTGCACCCACGCCCTCGACGACGATGGCACACCGCTCGATGATCCGCTCGTACAAGTCGAGCATATCCTCAACAACCTCTGGGAACGCCGCCAGGGCGTACGAGCCCTCGTAGCCGGCGCCGGTTCACGCGTCTTCGCCGACTGCTTACGCAAGACCATCATGTCACGAGCAGCCGAAACCGTCCCCACCGACCCAAACGGCCCCGCCGCCACCATGGACCGAAGCTTCCTACTACACCACATAGCCTCAAGCTTCGTAGGAATGGTCCAATGGTGGGCCTGGCACAACTTCCAAGCAGATAAGACCGAAGTAGCCAAAGACTACCTATCAGCCATTAAGCCTCTCTTCAACTAAGCAAGAAGCTCATCCCAAAGCATCGCCCCAACCCAGGGCGCCACGCCTCCCAAAGTGTCAACAACAGATCAACGCCCCTATCAGCAACAAGCCCCTCCCATCCAAATTCAGATATATGTTGGGTTGCTTGCTCGAGCGCAGCAAAGATCCCACAGCTGGCCGCATGGGGTAACTTCCCAGCGCATTCCGCAGGACGCAAAAAGGCTCGCCGCACGAAGTGCGCAGCGAGCCTTTTTGCATGTCCGAGGACGCGCTGGGAAGTTACCCCATGCGGACGGCGGACAACCTATGTAGCCTCAGACTAGAACATGCCCAAGAAGCCATGCACAAACAGCGCGGCCACAATAGCACCGACAAACGGCGCGATGCCAGGAACAAGCAGACCATACTTCCAGTTGTTGTCGGCCTTGTTCTTAATCGGCAGCACCTGATAGGCCATGCGAGGACCAAGGTCACGTGCCTGGTTCATGGCGAAGCCGGTGATGCCGCCCATGCCCATGCCAACAGCCCAAACGATCAGGCCGACGCAGATGGCGAGCATCAGAACGTTCTCGCCGGCGCGGCTAGCGGCAGCAAGGATGGCGCTGATGAACACGAAGGTGCAGATGGCCTCGCAGAAGAAGTTACGAGCATAGTTCGTGCCCTCGGTGGTGGGGTTGGTCGAGAAGATGTTGCGCTGGGCAATGGGGTCGACGACGCCCTCGGAAGCCTTGAACTCATCGGCATACATAAACCAAGCGATCACGGCACCCACAAAGCCGCCGAGCATATCGGCAAGCATGAAGGGGATGCAGTTGCCCCACGGCACCAGGCCGACGATGCACTGGGCAAGCACCATGGCGGGGTTCATGCACACAGCGCCGCCAAAGACAAACAGGCAGACCGAGATGCCAAAGGACCAGGTGGTGATGGCAAACATATGGCCGGAGCCCTGATACTTGGTGCCCTTGAGCACGGTATCGCAGTGAACACCCACGCCAAAGACGATCATGAGGGCCGTTGCGCCGAATTCGCAGAGGAGTTTGGTAAGCATAAAACCTTATCTTTCTTGTCGGTTATAAACGATTCGTTTAAGCCGCGCGCTAGTGCTGTGCGACAACAACACCCAGGCCATCGGGGATGACGGCGACCTTGGCATCGGCACCCTTCATCTCAAAGGCGAGCTTGAGCGCCTCCTCGAGGGTGTTGACCGGCGTCATGTGCATATCCTTGAGCATCTGGTGATCGCACAGGTCGGTAACCATGATCACGGGGTGATGTGCCAGGATGCGAGCGAAAATCTGGCTCGTCCACTGATCGGGCAGGGTCTCGTCCTTAGGACGGTCGATGCAGGCGCGCTCAAACTCTGCCGGATCGTTGTCGGCGATGTTGTGGTAGAAGCCCTCGCCACCGTGACCGTCGGCACAACCGGCGACGTCGATGATCACGCCGCCCTCGGGGAGCGTTGCCTCGGCAGCGCACATGCCCTTCACGGCCTGGTAGATGTTCTGGTCGAGCGGGTAGCCGCCGTTGGTGGTGATGGCGATATCGCACTCGACGGGCTCAACGCCGGCAAGGCTCTTCACGAACTCGCAGCCAGCCTCGTGCGCCTTGTGGATGTCGCCGGCAAAGGAGCCGATGACCTCGTGCTTGCCGTTGAGCACCACGTTGAGCACAAAGGCAAGGTGAGCCATCTCGGCGGCGGCAAACATGTCCTCGCTCACGTGGTTGTGGCACAGGTTGCCGGCACGCGAGTGGGAATCGTTCACAAACTGACCGTTGTGGTTGTACATGATGGTCTTGTAGCTGGCGATGCCAGGCAGGACGGACTTGCGGCTACCAGAGAAACCGGCAAAGAAGTGCGGCTCAATAAAGCCCTCTGCAAGCAGCAGATCGCAATCGGCCGCAATCTTGTTGATGATGCACTCGCCACCAGAAGGCAGGGTGCCGATCTTTTTCATCATGCTGTCGTCAGTCGCGACGTGCATAACGATTTCTTCGTTGGCAACGATCTCCTCGCCGTACTTGTTGACGAGCTCCTCGTGCGTCGACGGACGATGCATACCCGTAGCAACCAGAATGCGAACGCGCGCCTCAGGCGCAGCGGAGTGGATGTGATGCAGCAGAATAGGCATCGTCACACGCGAGGGAACGGGACGCGTATGATCTGAGCTAATGATGACAATATCCTTCTTGCCAGCACAAAGCTCCTCGAGCGAAGGCGAGCCGTAAGGGTTGGCAAGCGACTCCTCCACCAGCTCTTCCTGCGATTTCGTGGTCTTAAACTCGTTTTGATGACCTTCCATCACACCCGCGAAGTTCTTATCCTCGAGTTCCAGATGCAACGTCTTGTGGTCAAACGGCAGTTCACATTCAAACAATGACGAGCGCCCTCTTCCTTTCAACTGACACACTAGATAAACCGTTGGAAGGATACGCCGCTCACCGAAAAACACCACCGTCCACCGACTCATTAACACAACGTTCATATTTGACCCACAACAAAACAACCGCGATCCCAAACGGGACCGCGGCCGCTACAGTCGTAAGTCAAGAAGCGCCACATGCATCTCAATCCCGATCGATAAGACGCGAGGCGCGAAGCGCCAAACGCGCCGCCGGGACAAACCCCATCCAAAACGCGCAAAGCGCGCCATTATTCCCCCAGCCAGTAATCCACCGAAGACCGGACATCGTAGGGCCCGCCATCAGCTTACTTTTAGGCACACTCCGCAGGACGCAAGAAGCCCTCGCCGCACGAAGTGCGCAGCGAGGGCTTCTTGCATGTCCGAGGACGTGCCTAAAAGTAAGCTGATGGCGGGCCCGGACGACTACAGGGCTATCGATTACCCCGTGTTCTGCAATCCTGCCGAGACGCCGGTCACAGTCGAAAGAATCAGGCTCATGTACTCGGCCTTCTTCTCCTCGGCCATCTCGTCCTGGTTCATACGCACCTCGCGAAGGGCGCGGACCTGGGCGATGGACAGGGCGTCGACGTAGGGGTTGCGCACGCGAACGGCGCAGCCGAGCACGCGGCGGCGCTGCAGCGGCCACTCGTCACCAACGATGGCAAGGACCCACTTACGCGTGAGCTGCATCTCGGTAAAGACCTTCTTGGACAGATCCTGACGATCGCCCAGGTGCAGATACATCTTGGCGATGCGCTGGTCGGTCTTGGCGATCGACATCTCGATGTTGTCGATAAAGGTGCGGAAGAACGGCCACTCCTGGTAGGCAGCCTTTAGCTGGTCAAGATCGCCCAACTGCTCGCAGGCGGTGCCCAGGCCGTACCAAGCGGCCAGGTTAATGCGCGCCTGGCTCCAACTGAAGATCCACGGAATGGTACGCAGGTCATCGAGCGACTTGGCGCCCAGACCGCGCTTGGCCGGACGCGAGCCAATCGGCAGCAGGCCGACCTCGGTCAGCGGCGTCACGGTCGAGAACCACGGCGTAAAGTCCTCGGTGTGCAGCAGGTCCAGATAGCGCTCGTGGCTTACGGCGTTGAGCTTTTCTGCCATATCCCAGAACTTCTGCGTGGTCTCGGTGTTGGTCTTCTCGACGCTCGGGGCCGACTGCAAAAGCGTTGCGGCGGCAACGGACTCAACATGGCGCTGAGCCAGCGTGCGGTTGCCGTAACGGGCAAAGATGACCTCGCCCTGCTCGGTGAGCTTAAAGAAGCAGTTGACCGAACCCTTGGGCTGCGCCAGCACGGCCTTGTTGGCCGGACCGCCGCCACGGCCCACGGCACCGCCGCGACCGTGCATGAGCACCAGGTCGATATCGTTCTTCTCGGCCCACTTGGCAATGCGCTCCTGCGCGGAGTGCAGCGCGAGCATGGCCGTGGTAGGACCGGCATCCTTGGAGGAGTCGGAATAGCCCAGCATGACCTCCATGCGGCGGTTGGTCTGGGCAAGGCGCTTTTGCACCACGGGCAGCGTAAGCATCTGGTCGAGCACGTCGACGCAGCCCTCGAGGTCCTCGAGCTGCTCAAACAGCGGGATCACATCGAGCTCGGGAACGTCTTCCTCGTGTGCAAAGGACAGGTGGGCAAGCTCAAAGACGTCGGCCACATGCTGGGCGCTCTTGGTGAACGAGATGATGTAGCGGTGCGCCATCTTCTTGCCGTAGCGCTTCTGGATGGAGCCGATAGCGCGGAAGGTGTCGATGACCTCGCGCGTCATGGGCTGCAGATCGCCATGGATACCGTTCTCGTGGATATCCTTGAGGGCGCGGGCGTGCACCACGGAGTGCTGACGGAACTCCATCTCGACCATGTGGAAGCCGAAGGACTCAACCTGCCAGATGATGGTCTGGACCGGGCCGTAGGCAGCACGGACGGCACCGCAGGCAGCCAGCGAGCGCTGGACGACGCGCAAGTCCTCCAGGAACTCATCGGCGCTGTGGTACATGGTGTCGGTGATACGGCGCACGGTGGCGTTCAGACGGTCGGCCATGACGAGCATGACGGCGCGATGCGGCTCGTGCTCGGAGATCAGCTCGGCGCGTGCCGTGTACTGGGTGCTCATCTCGACCTGATGGTTCCACAAGTTGATGAGCTCGGCAGACGGCTTGCTGTAGGTGGCCTCGAGCGTGAGGTTGCGACCGATGCGGCGGCACTTGTCCTCGAGCTTGAGCACCATGTGAGTGAAGTACTTGGCGGCGACCTCACGGCTCACCTTGGCGGTGACGTTGGGGTTACCGTCGCGGTCGGAACCGATCCAGCTGCCGGGATGGAAGAACGCCGGGCACAGCGGCGGCACGGTACCGGCCTTGTCGCCCAGCACCCAGTCGTCAAAACGACGATAGATGACGGGGATAACGTCGAACAGCGTGTTATCGAAGATGTCGATGATGGTATCGGCTTCCTCGACCGGCGTGGGCTTCTTGAGCGCGATGGGGCTCGTACGCACCAGGGCGTCAATCTCCTGCAGCATATGGCGCTCGTTCTCCACCAGGTCGGAGCCGCCCAGGCGCGGACGCTCCTCCAGCAGGTTGGAGATACGGCGAATCTTGCCCTCGACGGCCTTACGACGGGCCTCGGTGGGATGTGCGGTAAAGACAGGGTGGAACTCGAGCTTGTCGAGCAGCTCGTTGGCGCCCTCGACACCCATCTCGTTTACCAACTGGTGATAGGCGACGGTGAGTTCGTTGGCGGGATCGACCTCGGTATCGGTCGACGCACCTGCCTCGCGCTCGCGCAGCTGCGCCACGCGGTAGTTCTCCTCCGACAGGTTTGCCAGATGGAAGAAGCTCGTAAAGGCGCGGACGATAACCTGCTGCTTATCGAGCGGCAGACTGTCGATCAGATCAACGACCTCGCGAAACGCCACGGCGGTGGGCTCGTCGGCAGTGGGCACGCCCTGCTCGTCGACGGACTCGTCGGCAGCACGGGTGCCGGGGTTTCCGGCATTGGCCACAATCTCGGCTGTCAAAATCTTGTCGAACAGGTCCGCGATCTCAGGATCATACTCGCTAAGCACACGACGCTCCAGGCGCAAGAACAGCGCCAGATTGTCGCGCAGCTCCTCGGGGATCTCGATCTCGGCGAGACGCTCCTTGGATTCGGCATTCGAGCCGATTCGGTTAACGAGGCGGTTGACCACGGCAGCGACGCGCGCCGCGGCTTCGGGTACAGACTGGTTGCTTAGGTTCTCAGCCACGTTTCCTCCCATTCCTCCTTCTATGCACGTAACATGCGGTATTTATTATAGGCACTCGGCAAAAACTTTCGACGCTGATTGCGCTTTACCACACAAAAGTATTTTCTGCATTGCAAGGCTTTTTGCCCCAAATGGTCGTATTTCTCGGTGGGCGGCATATGCAAACGGGGGCATTCCGCATAAATGCGAAACACCCCCGTAACAATCGCTCTCAATGAGCTGAGCGCTTTAGTGAGTCCACAGCTCAAAAATCATGCGCTACAGGCGCTCACGAACCGCCTCGACCACGTTGGCCAGATCGACGAGGGCCTCGTCATGGCTCTCCATGTCGCGCACCTTGACCTTGCCGGCGGCAAGCTCGTCGCCGCCCAAGACCAAAATGAGCTTAGCGCCCACCTTGTCGGCCTGCTTAAACTGAGCCTTAAGCGAACGACCCTGATAGTCTGCCTCGGTCACGATACCTGCGGCGCGAAGCTCCTGCGTAATGGCAAAGACGTTCTGGCGCAACTCCTTGCCGGCATTGGCGACGTAGACACACGGGGTCTCCTCGGCGCCCAGGTCGCTGCCAAAGGCCTGCAGGGCCAGCAGGGCGCGCTCAAAACCGACGGCGAAGCCGACGCCGGCCGTGGGCTTGCCGCCCTCGAGCTCGACCAGGCCATCGTAGCGGCCGCCGCCACCGATGGAGCCGACGCCGGCGCCAGGGGCCTCGACCTCAAAGACGGTACGGGTGTAGTAGTCCAGGCCGCGCACCAGGGTGGGATCCTCGACGTACTCGATACCGGCGACGTCCAGATAGCGCTTGACCTGCTCGTAGCGCTCGCGGCACTCATCGCACAGGTTGTCGCCCATCAGCGGGGCGTCGGCCATGATCTCGCGGCAGTGGTCGTTCTTGCAGTCGAAGGCGCGCAGCGGGTTAAGCTCGGCGCGCTCGCGGCACTCGTCGCACATCTCATCGGCGTGGTCGAGAATGAACTGCTTAACCTGCTCGCGATAGGCCGGACGGCATTGGGCATCGCCCATCGAGTTAATGAGCAGACGGAGCTTGGACAGATCGAAGCCCAGGCGCTTGTAAAACTCCATGAGCATAATGATGCACTCGGCGTCTGCCGCCGGATCGGGAGCGCCGAGCCACTCGATGCCCACCTGATGGAACTGGCGCAGGCGGCCCTTCTGGGGACGCTCGCCACGGAACATGGCCTCGGCGTAGTAAGCCTTAAACGGCGTGGAGCCCTGGGGCACCAAGTTGTTCTCCACGACGGCGCGCACCACGCCAGCCGTGCCCTCGGGACGAAGCGCCAGGCGCTGCTTGGGCTTGAGCTTGGTATCGGTGCCCTCGGTAAAGACGCGCTCCAGGTTGGCGCCGCTAAACACGCGGAACATCTCCTTGCGCACGACGTCGGTCGACTGGCCGATGCCGTGGACAAACACGTCCACCTGCTCGATGGCGGGCGTCTCGATGGGCTTAAAGCCAAACGGCTCGAACACGCCAGCAGCGATCTGCTGCATCTTTTGCCAGGCGCGCATCTCAGCGCCGATAAGGTCGCGGGTTCCCTCCGCCTTCTGTGCCTGCATGGGCAAACACCTTTCTTTTGTATCGCGTCATAGGTAGTGGTCATTATACGGCACAAACGCAAAAAGCGGCGGTGCATCTGACCGAACGAGGGTATGGGGACTCGTTCGGCCAGATGCACCGCCGCGGTGTGCAATCTGCAATCCTTCCGCCTCTTCGGATCACAAAATCCGTTGGACGGAAAGACTTCGGGTCATCTCTTGAGCCCGTGGCTGCATGGGAAACCGAATGACGGTACGAGCATCCATTCGGCTTCCAAGGCAGCCACGGACAAAACGGGGCAAAGAGCTACGAGCGACGTCGTCCCTACTCCCCCGCCACGCTCGCGCGCAGCTTAGCCGCGATGGGCTCAGACGCCAGCAGGAACACCAGCATTGCCACCGAGCACGCCAGGCACACGATCCATGTGCTCGTAAAGGAGCCCGTGGCATCGAACAGTATTCCCGAGACGATGGCGCCCACCGTGCCGCCAACCATCTCGAGCGAGGTGATGGTGCCCGTTACCTTGCCCAGGTCGGCCATGCCAAACTGCTTGGACGCGGCAATGGTAGGCGTGATGGTGCCCATGCACGTTCCGATTCCAAAGCTAATGGCAGCCACAATGGGGCCAAGGTCGGTTGCGGGAAAGCACAGGGCGGCGCAGGCGATGATGCACGCGACAGAACCCAGCACATTGCCAAAGCGCAGGCCAAAACGGTCGTAAATGGCGCCGAGCGAAATCTTGGCGATAACGACGGTGACCATGTAGGCCGAAAGAACCGTACCGGCCCACATGGGGTCGTGGCCACCCGTGACGATCTTGGCTCCGTTGACGGTAACGCTCGTCATGTTGGTGACCTGGTTGGGCAAAATGGCGCCGTTAACGAGGCCCATAAAGAGAAAGGCGACGACGAGCAGCCAAAACGCCGGGCTCTTCTTGATGCGAGACCAGCCAACGTTAACCTCGGGCGCCGTGCGCTCGTCCTTGTCGCCAGCCGTCGAGACGGACGGATCGCCCGGGTTCTCGCCGAGCGGCTTCAGGCCAATCTCGGAAGGTTTGGTGCGGAAGGAATACGCCGTGATGGGCAGCGCCGCCACCATGCAGACGGCGGCAAGCACCAGAAAGGCGGAGCGCCAACCCACGCTCACGATAAGTGAACTCACAATCGGCGAAAGGATGGCACCGCCAAAGCCCGAGCCCGAAAGCGCGATGGAGATGGCAAGACCGCGCTTGGCGGTAAACCAATTAGCGGTCACCAGGCTAATAAGCAGACGGGTCGATGCGACGGCGAAGCAGCCCGAGACGGCAAAGAGCACGTAGACCTGCCACAGCTCACCGACAAAGCTCATGCCCACGAGCACCGCCGAGGTGGCGATGACGGTAAGCGAACCCAAAATACGACCACTAACCTTGTCGGCAACATGGCCAATGACAAGCGATCCGATAACGCTCACCACCGTGGAGATCGCATTGGAGATGTTGTACTGCGCAAGAGATATCCCCAAGTCGCTGACGATGAGCGGCTGGAACAGGCTCATGCAGTTGACGAAAATGGTGTAGCACGTGGCCATGATCACAAAGCCGGAGGCCACCACGAGCCAGCCGGGGAAGAACTTACGTTGCTGAGACATACTGTTCCTTTTTAAGCAAACGAGTAGCAAGATTGGGTGCTACCGGTGGTCGGCGATGTAGCCCAAAGCGACGGCGGCATAAGCCGCGGCGCCAAGGGGAAGCTCGGCATCGCTAAAACGTGCCTTGGGATGATGCTGAGCAAAATGCTCGTCCGTATCAGTCACAGCAGCGCCCACGGTAAAGTACGCGCTCGGGATCTCGCTCGAGATCAACGCGAAGTCCTCGCTCGCCATGGCGTGGAACAGCGGCAGGAAGGCGGACTTGGGCAGCACCGCGCCCACGTAGCCAAGCGACGCCTGCGTCATGCCGTCGTCGAGTACGAGCGGGGGAACATCCGAGAGTGTCTCGATAGTCGCCGGCGTACGATAGGTCGTGGCAACGCCTTTGACGACCTCCGCGATGCGGGTCTTGAGGTGCTCCACGAGCTCGACGTCGAAGCCACGCAGCGTTCCCTCGAGCACACAAGTGTCGGGGATGACATTTGCGGCCTGACCGCCGGCGAACTTGCCAACGGTAAGCGCGACCTCCTTGGCCGCCGGCACCTCGCGAGAGATAAGCTCCTGAAGCGCCAGATGCACATGGACGCCGGCCGTGATGGGGTCGATGCAGATCTCGGGGCTCGAGCCATGGCCGCCCTTGCCCTGAAGCGTGATGCGAAAACCGTACACGCCCGAGAGCGCCGGGCTGCCGTAGAGCACCAGGCCAAGCGGCGACTGGCTATTGACATGCATGGCAAAGGCGGCCTGGGGACGCGGGTTCTGCAGCAGACCGTCGGCGATGGCGGCGCGGGCACCCTCAAAGGTTTCCTCGCCCGGCTGGAACAGCAACTTAACCGTGGCGTTGGCGTCGACAAGCGCAGACTCGCGGGTCTTGAGCAGGCGCGCCGCTCCAAGCAACGCCGTCGCGTGCATATCGTGTCCACATGCGTGCATGCAGCCGTTCGTAGAGGCGAAAGGCTCGCCTGACTCTTCGGCAACGGGCAGGGCATCCATGTCGCCACGGAGCATGATGACCGTACCGGCCTGTTCGTCCGTGCAGACGCCATTGCCCTGGGCCGCGGCGGCACCGGCGCCGACAAGGCCCACGACACAGGAACCATCGACGAGCGTGGCAAATGGGATTTCCATCTCGGTCAGGCGCGCTTGAATATACGCAGAGGTCTGTGGGAGGCTATTACCCAGCTCGGGCATCTGGTGTAAATCGTGTCGCCACGCAGCGAGCTCGTCTGCAAAAGCCTGAGCTTCTGCAACGAGACCGTCACCGATAGCGGCCTGCGCCGCTGCAGTGGCCTTGGGCGCTGATTGCGGTTGAAGATCGGACTGAGCTGGTGCCATAAATGCCCTCCAGTAACGTTTTTGCAGTAAGTACTTTGATAGCGTAAAGTGCAAGGTACAACTTTAAAGGCGAGGCATAAAAAAACGCCGCCCCAGGAGGGCGGCGCAACAAGTTGTTTACAATTGCGGGCGCGGCTTTCGACGCAAAAAATCGAAGTGGGTCTCGCTCAAGATAATCGACAGGAAGATAAGCACAAAGCCGGCGAGCAGGCGCGAGGTGAGCGCCTCCCCCATCAGCAGCACCGAAAACAACACGCCCGAAGGCGACTCCATCGAAAGGAGCAGCGAGCCCGTCGAGGCCGGGACATGTGCCAGGCCGACGTTTTGGATGAGCAGAGCCACGCATGTGCAGCCCACCGAGAGAAACGCCATCACACAGATAAAATTCGGCGTCCACACGGACAGAGGCGCCTGGGTCTCGAATAGCAGCGACGAGATCAGGCTCAGCACGCCATTGCCCACAAACATCCAAAACGTGATGACGTTGATGTCCATTTTGCGACCGTACTTGGCGGTCACCGCCATCTGGATGGCGAAGAAAACCGCGCCGCCCAGCGTAATGGCATCGCCGATGTTGAACTCGACGCTATCAAGCGCCACCAGGCCAATGCCCGCCAAGCACAGCAGTGCCGCGCCCAGATTATAGCGGGTGAGTTTTTCGCCGCTCAGAAAATAGCTCGCAAAGGGCACGAGGATGCAGTACGTACCCGTCAAAAACGCGTTCTTGCCCGCCGTGGTGTGCGCCAGACCGACCGTCTGCAGGACGTAGGCGGCCCACATAAGTGTGCCCATTCCAAGTCCGACGATAAGATTGCGGGCGTTGAGGTGCGCGATGATGCGCTTGTGGAAGATGACAAACATGACCAACGCCGCAGGCAGAAAGCGCACGTAGAGCAGTTCAAACACCGGAATGGTGTCGAGCGCGTCCTTCATAGTGGTAAAGGAGTAACCCCAGATAATCGCCACCGAAAGCAGTAGAACTTTCCAGAACAACGGCGAACGAGCACCGGCACCACGGGAGGTGCCGCCCGCACCCAGGTCCTCGCGAGCCACAGGGCCATCGGGCATCATTTCGATATTGTCAGTGACATGCTGGGGCATAGGGCATCCTCGCGCTCAATCTGGGCGTGGTGTCCGCACGCGCGTGACCGCATGCCGCCTCATGGTCAAATAAAAACAGGGCGCACCGGACCCCCGGCACGCCCCGCTACTGTAGCAACAACCAAGCAGCCATGCAATTCACTCAACTAAAGCGTCGGAACAGAAATCCTCGATGTTCCGACGGCGTTTACGTTGCTGTATTAAATCAATTTGGTCGACTCCAGCTTTTCGATGATCCAGTCGTTGGCTTTGATGACCGGGCGGCGGAAGACGACGCCCAGTGCCAGCGATGGAATCAGATAGCTCGCCAGAATGCCTAGCTCAATCCAGTACTCCATATGGTAGGCGCCAGCCATGGCGGCATGCATGGCGTTGATGCCGTGAGTAAACGGCAGGAACGGATAGATCGCCTGGAACACAGGGCCGGTCATCTCGATGGGGAACGTACCGCCCGAACCGCCGACCTGCATGACCAACAGCACGACAGCGAGCGCCTTGCCGATATCGCCAAACGAAACCGTAAGCGTGTAGACGATATTGGAGAACACGAGACTCGCGACCCAGCCCGCCAGCACAAACTGCAGCGGGTTGTCGCACTGAATGCCAAAGAACAGAATGTCGCCCGCGCACACGAGCGTTGCCTGCAGCAGGGCCAAACCGCCAAAGAACAGGTAACGGCCCAGATAGATCTCGTGCAGGCGTACGGGGATGAGCTCGTTGATGAGCTCGTCGTCGACCGAGACCTTCATCATGGCCGCCAGTACGATCGAGCCGACCCAGAGCGACAGAATCGTATAGAACGGCGCCATGGCCGAACCGTAGTTGCGGATCGGATAGACCGGCTTGCGGTCGAGCGCAACGGGGCCGGAAAGCGACACGGCCAGGCCCTCGGGGTCGTTGCCGATCATCGTCTTGATCGTCGCCAGGTCACCCGACATCAGGGCGCCGTCGAGCTCGTCCTTGAACGCGCTGATCTTGTCCGACGCCTCGCCCAGCTGATCGGAAGCCTTGTTGACCAGCTTTGCGGCCTTGGAGAGACCCTTTGCCAGCGAACCGGATGCGTCGGTCAGGCCGGCAACAGCGCTATCCAGGTCGCCCGAGACGCCGTCGAGCGAATCCAGAACGCCCGAAATAGTTTTCTTGAGCTCCTTGGCCTTGACCGAGAACGTGGAATCGTAGTCGGACTTAGCGCCCGAGATGCCCGCCTTGGCATCGGCGATGGCCTGGTCGACCTCGGCACGCGTGCTGTTGACCTCTGCCATGCTGTCGGAAAGGGACTTTGCGGTTGCCCTCAGGTCGTTGGCATTGTTACGATACTCCGTCGCGATCCTGCCCAGCGATGTAGCCACAGACTTGAGGCTGTCCTGGAGCTTTTCGTCACTCACCTGATCGGCAAAGCTGCGGAGCTGGTCGGCCGTGTCGTCGATTTCCTTGGCGCGCGATTCGAGTGCCGACGCGGCTTCGTTGAGCTGAGTCACCGTAACGTTGACATGCTGGTTTGCGGCGTCGAAAGCCTTCGCGAGCTCGGCGGACACGTTGTCAAACGAGCCCGCACTTCCGTCAATCGCGGCGTTGATGGCGTCGTTGGCGGCCTTGAGTGCTTCCTTGGAATCACTAATGCCGCTCTCGGCGTGCTCCATCAACTGCTTGGTAGATTCATCGACCTTACCCGTCTGCTGGAGCATACCGCTCGCCGACGTCAACGAATCGGAGGTCGAGCTCAAAATGCCCGCCAGCGAAGTCGCGTTGGCTTGAACGTCCTGCAGGTCCTCGACCGAATCGCCCAGTGTCGAGGACAGGTTGGCGATAAAGCTGCTGACCTGATCGGTGCTCATGTAATCGAGCAGGCTGGACACGGTCTTAAGGCCGATGGTCGTGATGGTCTTGGTAAAGGTCTCATTCACCTGGCTCTGGACGGCGCTCGAACCCTTTTCGGTCACGATCTGGGCAATGGCGTTAGCCTTCTGGTTTTCGTAGAACTCGATGTCGGCGTGCTTCACGTTGGTCGAGAAAAGCGTCATCATGTCGGCGCTAAACGTCTTGGGGATAACGACGGCGGCATAGTATGTGCCCGACTTAACGCCCTCAATCGCCTTATCGCGGTCGTTGAGGACAACCCAGTCAAAGTTCTCGTTACCGCGCAGGGTCGCCGTCACGTTTTCGCCCACGTTGATCTCGACGGGAATCAGGTCGCTCTCGTAGCCCTCATCGGTGTTGACCACTGCAATCTTAAGGTTGCCGGTATTGCCGTACGGATCCCAGCTGCCGGCGATGTTAAACCACGCGTACAGGCACGGCACGATAATGAGGCCCATCACGACGACCATGCCGATCACGGAGCGAGACACGTTTTGGACATCACGCTTAAACAGGTGCAGGATGTTCTTCATTTATGCCTCACCTCCTTTAGAGTGCTTGCCAAGCAGGGTGGTATCTCCATCATTTGTAGCTGTGCTGTCGCTGCCCTGAGATTTACGATGCGCACCAATATGCGGCAGACGGCTCGTGGGCTGTTCGCTGTCCTTGGTGCCCCGCTCGCTGGCGTTGAGACCAAACATGCGACGGGCGGCAGGGATGGCAGCCGTGTGCTCGCGCATCTCGCGGCGCAAGTCCTCGTCCGAAAGCGCCGAGATGCGCATCTGTGTGTTGAGGCTTGCACGGATGTACTCGATGTTGATGAGCCAGCCGCAGATGGCAATGACCGAGATAATCCAGATAACGAGCAGGATGATCTTGCCGTTATTGTCGATATCGAGCACCGTCGAAAGCACAAAGAGCAGAACCTGCACGCCTACCACGGCGGCAAAACCGCCCTTGATGTAGTACGGGTAGCGATGCTCAAACGCCACGGCATGATCGAGCAGCTCGCGACGGTACGAATCCGAATCGAGCATGACGCGCATGGCCGTGCGCAGCGAATAGCGCTGGCGCGGTAGGTCGTTGGACTCGCAGATCATGAGGCCCGTCGTGGAAAGCTGCTTATCAAAGAGCAGATTGAGGTTGAGCAGCAACGGGCGCAGCTGCAGACCGATAAAGAGCGCGATGGCAAGGAACACGCCCAGGATGCACAGGTTGAACAGGTAGTTGAACGAATACATGCCACCGACGGTCTCGCGCAGCAGGTTGATGCCATAAGTGAAGGGCAGCAGCGGATGCAGCCATTGGAAGAAGCCGGGCATCATCTCGATGGGATACATGCCCGACGAGCCGGGGATCTGCACAATGACGAGGATGACGCCAATGGCTTTACCGATATGCTTAAACGTGGTGGACAGCGCATAGATGATGTTGACGTAGGTGAACGAAATAGCGATGCCGCCCAGTACAAAGAGCAGCGGATTGACGCACTGAACGCCAATGACCAGGTCGCCCACCGTAACGATAATGGCCTGGAACGCGCCCAGGATCACCAGCAGCAGCCAGCGGCCAAAGTAGCCCTGACGCGCCGTAAAGCTACCGATGCCCTCGCGGTCGACCTCGAGTTTATAGATAGCGATGAGCACATAGCCGCCCACCCACAGCGCCAGATTGGTGTAGAAGGGCGCGATGCCCGAGCCAAAGCTCTTGACCGGATAGATTGACTTGGACGTCAGCTCAACCGGAGATGCCATGAAATCTGCCACGTCATTGACGTCGACGTCCATGAGGTCGGCTAACTCGCCCATAGACTCAGAGGTCTGCAGCGCCGCAATGTCATTGGCGGCGGTCGCGAGCTTGTCCTGAACCTTGGCAAGGGAGGCGTCGGTTTGGGATAGCGTGGTCTTTGCCTGCTTGAGCGTGGCGTCGAGCTGCGCTAGCGTGCCGCGCGCGCTCGCTATCGTGGGGGTCATGCCCGACACAATGCCGGTCAAATCGCCCGAAACGGCGGCAAAGGAGTCAAGCGCGCTCGAAGCCTTCGGCAGCGCGTTTTGACCCAGATCTGCCTGGGCCTGACCGAGGTTAGCCGTACCGGTCTGAATTGCCGCGTTGAGTGCGTTGCTCGCGTTCGAGATTGCCGTAGCGTCGTTTGCCATGGCGCTCGACTGTGCAGAAAGGCCATCCTTGATGCTCTGCAGCTTCTGGTTTTGCTCGCGAAGCGAATCGATGGTCGATACAATGCGCGCGTCAATTTCCTCGGAACCTGTCGACGTGTCATTAACGAGAATCTCCAAGTGCCCGATAACGGCCTTATTGTGATCGATCGTCGCCTGGAGAGACTCGAGCGAGTTGTCGATGCGGGTGGTCGTAGATGTGACCGTACCCGTTAGCTTGCCAATCGCAGCGTTCGCGGAGGCTGACGTCTTGGTGAGTGCAAGGCTACCTTCCGAGAGTGCCTTGGAGAGCGAGGTGATAGAGTTGCCCGCCGTGGCGCGAGCCTCGCCCAGCAGGTCGTTGCCCTGGGAGATCGCCTGCGTTAGAGAGGGCGCCTGCCCCTGCAGGCCCGCCAGCGCAGCATCGGCCGAAGCAATCGAGCTGCTCGTCTTGTCGATGGCGGTGTTCATGTCGCCGATGGAATCGCGTACTTCGCCCAGGGTATCAGACGCCTCGGACACCGAGCCCGCCAGCGAATCCCGGGTCTGGGTCGCCTTGTCTTTAAGGTCGATGCCAGCATCTTTGGCAATGCCCGCGACGGTCTCGCCCACCGTGGAGACAAACTCCGAGTTGATCTGCTCCTCGATGGTATTGGCACCAGTGTCGGTGACCTTGGGCGCAATAGCGCTCTTCTTCTCGTTGACGTAATAGGTGAGCTTCGGCTGATGGTAATTGCCATCGAGCATCGAAACAAGATTGTCGGAGAAGTTCTTGGGGATTACGATGGCCGCATAGTACTCACCACTCTCGACGCCCTCTTTGGCATCGGCGGCCGAATCGACGAAGGTCCAGCCCAGCTGATCGTTCTCCTTGAGCTGATCGACGACCTGGTCGCCCGCGTTGAGCTCGCCCACCAAGTCATTCTGAGTGCCCTGATCGTTGTTGGCGATGGCAATCTTGATACCTTGGGTGTTTCCGTACGGATCCCAGTTTGCCACGATGTTGTACCAGGCATACAGCGAGGGGATAACGCACACGCCCAGGGTAACCACCAAGGCGACGGGGTTCACAAGCAGTCGCTTAATGTCGCGCTTGAATATCGCAAAGGAGACCTTTGCGTTGGATAGTTTGCTGCCGAGACTCACGCTTGGACCATCCATCCTGTCGTTGAATCGAATCGTACTATCGACAACCATTGTACGTAGGCGCTTTAGTGCCTCGCGGCACAATGGTGCTGAGTTTTGCGGGTAGCAATATACTACGAAGATGAGTTAGTGTACAGTTGTACAGTATCTTTAATTTCAGCAGGTCACAAAACCACAGCCCGCACAAATTAGCAATCCGAATAGTCATTGGGAACGTTCTTAAACGACTAGTCAAACAAGAACGTCCCCGATGACTACTTAGGGCCACGAAAGCGTCGCAGGTTGAGCATAAGTCAGCGAAAACGCCCCTGAGCGAGCAAGGTGACGTGAAAGAGGAGGGAAGCGTACTTTGGTACGCGACCGACGATTGAACGTCAGATTGCCTCTTAGGGGCGTTTGCAGCGTCGACCGGTCCGTCGTTCGTTAGAACGACGGAACCAATAGGTTCGTTAGAACGGCGGACCCAAAGGCGTAACTACTTAACTACATCAAGTTGCAAACAGCCGCCGCGAAGGCAACGGGGTCCTCGGGGAGGATACCCTCGACCAGCAGGGCCTGATCGTAGAGCAGGCCGGAGTACTGCTTGATCTTGTCGGCGTCACCTGCCTTCTGGGCAGCGACAAGCTTGTCAAAGACCGGGTGCTTGGCGTTGAGCTCGAGCACGCGCTGGCTCTTGGGCATGCCGTCGGGCGCGCCCTCGGGCCCCTTCTGGAGCACCTTCTCCATCTCGAGCGAAAGCGGACCCTCGGTGGTGATGCAAGCGGGGGCATCGGTCAGGCGCGCGGAGACGGCAACTTTCTCGACCTTGTCACCGAGCGCCTCCTTCATAGCGCTAAAGAGGTCCTCGTTTTCCTTGGTGGCGTCCTCGGCCTCCTTCTTCTCGTCCTCGGTCGCCAGATCAAGATCGCCAGTCGCAACGTTCTTGAGCTCCAGGTGACGATCCTCGACCTCGGGCTCGGCACCGTCGGCAACGGCCTTTTCGGCAGCCTCGCGGGCGGCGTCGTCCTCGTAGATCTTGGGCATATCGGCGGCCACGTACTCACGCATAGCCTGGAACGTGAACTCATCCACATCCTGCGTCAGCAACAGCACGTCATAGCCGCGCTCGAGCACGCCCTTTACCACGGGCATCTTGGCCAAGCGCTCACGCGAGTCGCCGGCGGCGTAGTAGATGGCCTTCTGATCCTCGGGCATGCCCTTGGCATACTCGGCCAGGGTAATCATCTTCTGCTCCTTGGCAGACCAGAACAGTAGCAGGTCGGCGAGCTCATCGGCCTTCATGCCATAGCTCGAGTAGATGCCGTACTTAAGGCCGCGGCCAAAGTTCTCAAAGAACTTCTCGTAGGCCTCGCGGTCGTTGTCGCGCATGTCCTCAAGGTCGGCGGTAATCTTCTTTTCCACACGCTTGGCGATAGCCTTGAGCTGACGGTTCTGCTGCAGCGTCTCGCGCGAGATGTTGAGCGACACGTCGGCGGAATCCACGACGCCACGGACAAAGTTGTAGTAGTCGGGCAGCAGGTCGTCGCACTTCTCCATAATCAGCACGTTGGAGCTGTAGAGCGCCAGGCCCTTCTCGTAGTCCTTGCTGTACAGATCGAACGGGGCGCGGCCCGGCACAAACAGCAGGGCGTCGTACTCGAGCGTGCCCTCAGCATGGAAGCTGATGGTGCGTGCAGGATCGTCAAAGTCGTGGAACGTTGACTTGTAGAACTCGTCGTAGTCCTTCTGCTCGACATCGGAGCTGCGCTTTTTCCAGATCGGCGTCATTGAGTTGACGGTCTCGAGCTCCTGGTAGTCCTCGTACTCGGGCGTGTAGTCATCGCCAGCATCCTCGGGCTTGGGCTTCTGGCGGCTCTTGGACACCATCATCTGAATCGGGTAGCGCACATAGTTGCTGTACTGCTGAATCAGGCTCTTGAGGCCCCACTCGGTCAGGAAGCGATCGTAGGTCTCGGCCTCGCCGTCGGCGTCGAGCTTCTCGTTCTCGCGCAGCGTCAGGATGACATCGGTACCGTGCTCAGCACGCTCGCCATCCTCGATGGTGTAGCCCTCAAGACCGTCGGACTCCCAAACGTGGGCGATATCCTCGCCATAAGCGCGGCTGACGACCTTCACGTGGCTGGCGACCATAAAGGCGGAGTAGAAACCCACGCCAAACTGACCGATGATGTCGACATCGGAACCCTGCTGCTCGGCGTTCTCAGTCTTAAACTCCTCGGAGCCGGAATGGGCGATGGTGCCCAGATTGCGCTCAAGCTCCTCGGCGGTCATGCCGATACCGTTATCCGAAATGGTGATGGTACGGGCATCTTTATCAAAGGAAACACGAATAGCCAGGTCGCCCTGGTCGAGCTTGACGCTCGGGTCCTGCAGGCTCTTAAAGTTGAGCTTGTCGACGGCGTCGCTCGCGTTGGAGATAAGCTCGCGCAGGAAGATTTCCTTATTGGTGTAGATGGAGTTGATCATGAGGTCGAGCAGTTTTTTGCTCTCGGTCTTAAATTGACGCATGTGCAGTCCTTTCGCGCTACCCCCGTCCGCAAAAACGGCCCGGTTGCCCGAGCCGCATCGCAGACCTGCTATGTTCAGACTTAGATTTTATAACCCATTAGCGCGCATATATACATACGGAATCGAAAAACTGTATGTCCAAACGCTCTGATGCGCCAATTGCCAAGGAGTGTCCCCGACTGCCGGCAGGAAAGGAACGTCCCTATCTGCCATCTACGCGCTTGGCCATCCAAGCATGGGGCTGGCCCTCGTCTTCGTAGTCCACCGGGGCAATCTGCGTGTAACCCGCCTTGGCATAGAGCGGCAGCACGTATTCCTGCGCATGCAGCTTAATGAGCTTGGCGCCGGCATCACGCGCGCACGTATCACTGGCCTCGACAATCTTGCTCGCCAAACCGCGACGGCGCATGCTCGGCAGCACGGCCACGCGCCCCATAATGTAGGTCTCCCCCGCCGCGACGCCTTCGTCCAAGTCGCACGCCGGCGACACCGGAGCCTCTGCGTCAGCTGCGCGCTCGAGTTCTTCGGGAAACACGCGCGAGCAACCGGCAAGCTCACCGTCTACATAGAGCGTCACATGAATGCAGTTCGGATCCTCGTCGATAGCGTCAAACTCATTCTCGTAGCCCTGCTCGTCCATAAAAACGACGCGGCGCACCAACGCCGCGTCATCAAAGCATCCCGTCTTAAGTTGGATATCCATGGCTGCCCTTTCATTCAATGCGAACGTTAGGGACAGATTTTAGCGAAAATGAGCTCCGCGCACGCTAAACTTCGCGCGAGCCTTCGCCAGGCAATCGTAATGACCCACGTTATGGGCATCGCTCGCGATGAAGCTGTACAGGTTCTGATCGAACAGGCGCTGTGCCGGCTTTTTCTCGCGACCAAAGCGACCGCCGGCAATAAAGTCCGCCGAAGCCTGCAGCTTGCAGCCCATATCGACCAGGCGCTCCGCCACGCTTACATCCTTTTGAACCGCACGATAGCGCTCAGGATGAGCGATGATCACCTGGTAGCCACGGCACTGCAAATCGTAAATCGTGTTCTCGTACTCTCTAAACGCATACGCATCGGCATGCGTCGAAAGCTCGAGCAGAAACTCGTTGGTCCCATCGAAATGCAAGTGCTCCGCGGCATCGATACCAAGCTCAACGAGCTTTCGATGGTTGACCTCGAAGCCCATCTGGAGCGGAAAACCGTCAGCGTTATCGCGCAGCAGCTCAAAGGCATCCCACATCTTGTCGTAATCAAAATAGGGATCACGGCAGTGAGGAGTGCAAACGATTCTGGTTACACCGGCCCGCTTGGCAGCCTCGAGCATCGCCAAGCTCTCTTCGAGATCGGCGGCGCCGTCGTCTACACCCGGCAAGATATGGCAATGAATGTCACGCATAGGTCAGCCTTAATCAACTAAACGTTTGCTCGGTTGGTGAAGATGCCCTTTTTGGAAGTGCCCTGATCGTCGGAGCCCTTCTTAACCTTCTTACCGTCCTTGGTGTAGTAAGAATAGTAGTACTCGCTGGTCTCGGTCTCACAGTAATTCATGACGGTACCGATGAGCTTGACCTTCTCGGACTTCTTAAGCTGGGCGATAGCGTTGAGCGCCTCTTCGCGCTTGGTAAAGTCCTCGCGCACCACGAACAGCGCGCCGTCAGTCAAGCTGGCAATCTCGGCAGCATCGATGAAGGTGCCGACCGGAGGAGCATCGAAGATGACGTACTGGAACTTGGCGGACAGTGCCTTTACCAGCTTGGCAAAGCGATGGGAGACGATGATGTCGGCAGGATTGGGAATGTGCGGCTCGGCATCGAGGAAGTAGAAGTTCTTCTGACCCGTCTCGACAATTGCCTGGTCGATAGAAACCTGCTCGGACAGGACTGCATAGAGTCCGCCGCGGGAGCGGACGCCGAGCATATCGGAAAGGGACCTGCGGCGCATATCGGCCTCGACCAGGAGCACGGACTTGCCGCTCGTGGCGATTGCCTGAGCAAGGATAATGGAAACCGTAGACTTGCCCTCGTTGGGAATCGAGGAGGTAACGGTGATGGTGCGAATGGGGTCGTCCACGCTCGCAAAGCGGATGTTGGCCAGAAGGGTCTTGGCGGCATTCTGTACAACGAGCTTATCGGTGTTCTTTGCCTTAGCCATGCCTATTTACCACCTTTCATAGCCGGAATTCGGCCAACAACGGGAATACCCAGGAGCTCTTCTGCTTCTTCGGCACCGCGGATGCGGGTATTGAGCATGTCTGCCAAAACGACATAGGCAACTGCGATAAAGATACCGGCGAGGAACGCGACGGCAATATACAGCGTGCGCTTGGGGCCGCTGGGGGCTTCGGGGGTCTTAGCCTCGTCGATAACGTTGATGCTCTGGGCAGCGCCGACGTTCTGAGCGACCGTACTCACCGAGCTGGCAATGGCCTTTGCGACCTCAGCCGTCTCCTTGGCATCGGTGCCGGTAACCGAAAGCGTAATGACACGCGTGGTGGTCTCGGAGGAAACAGACACCTTGTAGTCATCCAAATCGGTGAGGCCCAGTTCTTTGGCGGCGCCGCTCTTAACGCTATCGCTATCCAGCAGCGTGGCGATATCGTTGGAAAGCATCTGGCTCGCCGAGAGATCGTTGTAGCTCATCTGACCGCTATCGTCGGTCTTGGCGAGAATGTACATGCTCGTCGTCGCGGTATAGGTGTTGTCCATCGCAACGAAGGACACGATGCCCATGGCGATCGCGCAGACCACCGGAAGGGTGATGACCAGCTTGAGGTGCTTCTTCAGTAGCTGGAACAGTTCGAGAAGGGTCATGCAGCTTGCCTTTCATTTCCCCAGTTCGGATTGACAAAACTGTCCGTATGTTATCGCATCTTTTTACCGAGACCAAACTCTATACATAAGAAACAGGCTCTCCTGTAAAAATGTCGGAAGCAATCGTAAAATTGCACAACAACGCCGCACCCGAAAGTCAAATGCGGCGTCTACATCAATATCTGTGTTGTATCGCTATGCGAATGGCTCGTCCTGCTGTATGGGAAACGTCACCGTAATGGTGGTTCCCACGCCCAACTCGCTCGACAGATCAAGCGTGGCGTGATGATACAGGGCCGCATGCTTGACAATGGCAAGCCCCAGGCCGGTTCCGCCGCGTGCCTTGGACCTACTCTTGTCCACGCGATAGAACCGCTCAAATACCTTGCCCTGTTCTTCAGGCGCGATACCGATTCCCGTGTCGGCGACAGCGAGGAACGGATGGCCTTCGTCGTTGGTGCCGCACTGCAGCGTAACCGTACCGCCGGGCCGATTGTAGCGGATGGCGTTGCTTGCCAGATTATAGATGAGCTCGTCGACCAAGCGCGACACGCCTTCGATGACCACAGGCTTGGTCTCATGACTTATCGTCACATTCGCCTGACGGGCAACCTGTTCAAGACGCTGCTCAACCGCGTAGATCGCACGCGAGAGCTCAATAGGCTCCGTGGACCCAATGGGCACTGCCTCGCCTTCAGTTGCACGTTCGGCCTCGTCCAAGTTAGACAGCGTAAGGATGTCGTTGACAAGCGCTGCCAAGCGGCCCGCCTCACGATAGATGCGACCGCCAAAGTTGCGCAGGTCGTCCTCGCCCTCGACCATGCCGTTTGCGATGAGCTCGGCATAGCCCGAGATTGCCGTAAGCGGGGTCTTGAGCTCATGGGTGATATTGGCCGTGAACTCGCGCCGCATGCGGTCGTTATCGGCAAGTACCGCCATCTGGCGTTTAAGCTCCTGGCGCTGTGACTCAATACGCTCGAGCATGGGAACCATCTCGGCATAGGCATGCTCATAGCTACGGCGCGGATGGTCCAAATTGACCTCTTGCAGCGGCGCGATGATGGCACGGGATTCGCGGCGCGCAAGGAAAAACGAGAGCACCGCGCCCGCTGCCGCGATAAGCAGCATCGGCGCTACCAACGAGAGCAAAATCGCCGCAATGCCAGGCTGGGCTTGCGCCAAACGAACAACCTGACCGTTATCAAGGGCCACGGCGCTATAGAGCATCACCTCGTCGAGTGTGGAACTCGAACGCTCCGCAGAACCCGAGCCGTTCTCAAGGGCCTCAACCACCTCGGGACGATCGCCATGGTTGGGCAACATGGAAGGAGACGCCTCGTTGTCGTAGGCGACCGATCCGTCCTTATTGATCAGCGTGATGCGAAGGTCCTCGCGATCGAGGCTGCGCAAAAACGCGATGGGCTCCTGCTGCTCGTTGAGGGCGGCAGCGATGAGCTCGGTTTCTTGCGAAAGGTTGGCGCTCGTGGCATCCGCCAAGGTGTTTTGCATAAAGAACGCGCCCAGCACCGTAAACGCCAAAATGACCGACATGGCGCAGATAAATATCGTCGCGAACACGCGATGCGAGAGCGTGTGTTTTCCCTGAGGGGCAAAGACCACGGATTACTCCTCCGATACGGCGTCCGCAATGCCGGCACCTTCGGCATCGTCAGCGGCAGAAGGCTCGGCCAGACGATAGCCCACGCCGCGCACGGTCTCTATGGCGCTCGCATGCTCGCCGAGCTTTTGGCGGAGCGTCTGCACATGTACGTCGACGGTGCGCGAACCGCCGTCGAAGTCCCAGCCCCATACGCTCTGCAGCAGCGACTCGCGGGTAAAGACCACGCCAGGTTTGCGCATGAGGTACTCGAGCAGGTCGAATTCGCGCAGCGTGAGCTTGAGCGGTTCACCGGCAACAGTCACTTCGCGATGGCTGGGCGAAAGCACGATATCGCCCACGCTGAGCACATCGCTCGCCTGTTTGACCATACCGCCGCGGCGCAGCAGCGCACGGCAACGGCTGGCAAGCTCCATGAGCGAAAACGGCTTGGTCAGATAATCGTCGGCACCGCCATCGAGCGCCATCACCTTATCGAGCTCGGTATCCTTGGCAGTGAGCATCATGATGGGCACCGTCGCCGTCAGGCGGTCGGCGCGCAGGCGACGCATAATCGCCAAGCCGTCGGTATCGGGCAGCATGATGTCGAGCAGCACAGCATCGGGCACCCGTCGCGTCACGGCGGCCTTAAACTCGCCATCGCACGAAAAGCCCTCGGCCTCGATTCCCTGCTTGCGCAGTGCGTAGACCGTCAAATCCCTGATATTGTCATCGTCCTCGACGTAATAGATCATGTTGAACCCCTTTGCGGCCGGCATGACCGCATCTTAACCCTAAAGGCACCTTTACTAGATGGTATCAGCCAAAACGTCCCGTCAAATAATCCGCCGTGCGCGGGTCGGTGGGATTTTTGAAGAGCTGAGCGGTGGGTGCATGCTCCACCAACTCACCCAGCAAGAAAAACGCGACCGAGTCGGAGATGCGCGCCGCCTGCTGCATATTGTGCGTAACGACCACGAGCGTACAGGTCTCCTTGAGGTCGCATGCCAGCTGCTCAACCACCAGCGTCGACACGGGGTCGAGCGCCGAGGTCGGCTCGTCCATCAGCAGAATGTCGGGCTGTACGGCCAACGCACGGGCGATGCACAGACGCTGCTGCTGACCGCCCGAAAGACCCAGACCCGATTCCTTGAGCTTGTCCTTGACCTCGTCCCATAGCGCAGCGCGACGAAGAGAGTCCTCGACCAACTCGTCGAGCACAGCGCGATCGCGCACGCCCATGCCGCGCGGACCATACGCGACGTTGTCGTAGATGCTCATGGGAAACGGGTTGGGGCGCTGGAACACCATGCCCACGCGCTGGCGCAGGCGGCAGATGTCGTAGTCGCCCAGGATATTCTGGCCGTCGAGCGCGATCTTGCCCTCGATGCGACAGTCCTTGATGCCGTCGTTCATGCGGTTAAAGCAACGCAGCAGCGTCGACTTACCGCAGCCCGAAGGACCGATAAGCGAGGTGATCTGCTTGTCGCGGATCTTGATGGACACGTCCTTGAGCGCGTGGTGGTCGCCATAGAACAGGTCGAGGCCCTCGACATCGATGCGCGTCGGCAAGGCGGCAAGGTCCTGTGCCGTGGGGCGAGTCGCGTCCCCGACTTCGCGCTCGTGCGCAGCCTCGGCTTGCGCCTCCATTAGCTCCTCGAGCTCCGTGGGCTCCATAGCCGCAGCAGCCGTCATACCGCATACCTCCACATCGATATCAATTCAGCAGTATCGATAGTAGAAATCGCGACTCATACGCACGTGAGCGGATTGTCAGGTGTTTGTAAAGGCGCCTACGCTACGCGGCGGGCAGCTCGATGGTAAAGACGGTATGCTCGGGCGTTGATTCGCACGCGATGGTACCGCCATGCGCCCCGACGATCTCCTTGGCGATGGCAAGACCCAGCCCGGCGCCGCCGCGATTGGTCGCACGAGCCGCATCCAGGCGATAGAACTTTTCAAAGATCACCTTGAGTTTTGGCTCGGGGATCGGATCGCCCCGGTTTATAAATCGCACGCGCACGCCGCCGTCGTGCAGGCGCCTGGCCTCAATCGTGATCATCGAGCCTTCGAAGCTATAGGCGACGGCGTTTTTCATGATGTTGTTGAACACGCGGGCCATCTTGTCGCCATCCACGAGCACCGTCAGGTCCTCGCAGATATCAACTTGGGCCTCCTTGTGCTGCTCGTTGAGAATGGGATAGAACTCGTCGGCCACCTGCGCCAGCAATAGCCCCAAATCGATGTAGCTGCGGGTGAGCACGATATCGTGGAAATCGAAACGCGTGATGTCGAAGAACTCCTCGATGAGCGCATCGAGCCGGTGGGCCTTGTCGAGCGCCACGCCCGTAAAGCGTGCGCGCTGCTCAAGCGGTAAATCGGGCGCCTCCTGCAAGAGCGAAAGATAGCCCACCACGCTGGCGAGCGGCGTTCGCAGGTCGTGCGCCAAGTACGTAACCAGGTCATCTTTACGATGCGATTCGTCGCGCAGGGCTTGCTGAACCTTACGCTCGCAATCGCGCGCCCGGTTGAGCGCGCCCTCGACCTCGAGAAAGTCGCCGTCGATGGTATCCCACGTGTCGGGGTTGTCGATCAGACGGTCCTGAATACGGACGGCGATTACGCGGTCGGCATGCTGCTCGCCTTGCTCATAACCCTGGTAATACAAGGCGCGCCCGCAAAAGAACAGGACACACACGGCGAGCGACAGCACAAAGCCGAGCATGTTGAATACAAAGCCGGCATCGAACAGCACCGGTCCCTTAATGCCACCGAGTGCCACGGTGCCAATCGCCAGCGTCATGACCCACGCGGCACCGCCGATTACCACGCAACGACGCACGATTTCAAAGCGATCGATCAGCAAGAAGCCGATGAGTAGCACCGCCAAGATACCGGCGATGTTATCAATGCCGATCAGCAGCAGACTCAGCAAAAAGAGCAGTACCGTCGCGAGCGCGCGGTTGTCGACGACCGCCCTCACGTATTCAAAGAGCCGATCGGGCACCTCGAACGCCTGTCTATCGTCTTTTGTCATATCAAGATCCTCACAAGCGAACAGCGTTATTCGATGATGTAGCCGACGCCCCAGACGTTTTTGATAAAACGCGGCTTCTGAGCGTCGTCACCAATCTTTTCGCGCAGGTGACGAATGTGCACCATCACCGTATTGTTGGAGCCGGGCATATAGTCCTCGTTCCACACCGCGCGGAACAGGTCCTCCACGGGCACTACGCTGCCGCGATGCTCGGCCAGATACAGCAAGATGGAATACTCGATGGGCGTGAGGCGCACCGGCGCACCGTCCACCGTCACGGAGCGAGCGTCACGGTTGATCTCGAGGCCGTCGAGCTGGATGATCGGCGACTCGGCCGCCTGTGCACGGCTGCCGTAGCTGGTATAGCGACGAAGCTGAGCATGGACGCGCGCAATGAGCTCCAGCGGACGGAACGGCTTGACCACATAATCGTCTGCGCCCAGCGAGAGGCCTTCGATCTTATCCTGCTGGGCATCGCGCGCCGTCAACATAATTACGGGATAGGTATGGCTGGCACGGATGGTACGCAGCAGCTCAAAGCCATCGATATCGGGCAGCATGACATCGAGCAGTGCCAGGTCAAACTCTTGTTCCAGAATTGCCTTGGCCGCATCGGCCCCGCTGTAGGCGATCTGGACGTCAAAGCCCTCTTTTGTAAGGTAGATACCAACCAGGTCGGCGATGGCCTTCTCGTCATCAACTACCAGTATGCGCTCGTTCATGCGTGCTCCTCTCGCGCTCCATTATGCCCGAGGCAGCGCGCGCCACACACAACAAGCGCGGGCGATTAAGTCGTCCTTAAGAACCTATGTGTCCGTTCGGGCGCAGACATGGGCCGCGCGCGCCCGCGCGCTGATTGTCCGCGCCGGTAAACGATATACTTTGAACCCTGAAGAGACCATCCCGTCGAAAGCGAAATCTGTGAAGACCCTTAGCTCTCTTGCAAAGCGCTCCGCGCAACTGACCGCCGGCATTGCCTGCGCTCTCGCCCTTGCTGCCGGTGTGCCGTCTATCGCCAACGCCCAGGTGCTTACGACCGATATCGTTTGCGGTAAGACCGCCGACGCCCGCGGCATCACGGCCGATAATCTGCCCGATATCGATGCGACCAACGCCATCGTCATGAGCAAGGACGGTTCCGTCTATTACGCCCGAAGTGCCGACGAGCAGGTCAAGATCGCCTCAATTACCAAGGTCATGACCGCAATCCTGGCCATCGAGAACTGCAAGATGGACGAGAAGGTCACGGTGAGCAATGCTGCCGCCACCGTAGGCAACTCGACCGCCGGCCTGCTCGAAGGCGACGAGCTCACGGTGGAGCAGGCCCTGCGCGGCCTGATGATTCCCTCGGGCAACGACGCCGCCATCGTGCTCGCCGAATATGTGGGCAAGAAGATCGACCCTAAGACCAAAGACGCCGAGGCAACATTTGTGAAAGCCATGAACGAGCGCGCTAAGAAGCTCGGTTGCACCGGCACGCTTTTTGAAAACCCGCATGGTTTGGACTTTGATGAGTGGGCTGGCGATATGCACTCAACCGCACACGACGTAGCGCTGATGATGCAGGAGGCCATGAAAAACGACACGATCCGCGAGGTCGTAGCGAGCGAAGATTCCTGGATCGAGGTCACGGGCGCCGACGGCACCGACCATTCGCATTCCATGGACACGCATAACTATTTGCTAGGCCAAGATGGCAACATCGGTGGCAAGACCGGCACCACCGATGATGCAGGCTATTGCTTTACGAGCGCCTACAACCGCGATGGCGACGAGATCTACACCGTCGTTTTGAACTCCACCACCACCGACCAGCGCTTTACCGATACCGCAACCCTTGCCAATTGGTACTACGGTCACAAGGTGACGGTCGCAATCGCCAACACGCAGGAAAAGACCGCCAACGGCAACCCGCTTATGGCGCGCATTGGCCAAGCCGACTGGACGGATAAGACGATCGACGCCACGCTCGCCGATCCTACGGCGCAAGCGACCGTGTTTTCCCTTGCCGGCGAGGTGACCGAAAAGGTTAGCTACGACGATCTTTCGGGCACGGTGCATGTGGGCGACAAGGTGGGCAGCGTTACGCTCAAGCAGGATGGCACCAAGATCGCCGTCATGGACCTGGTTGCCGACGAGGAAGGCGCAGGGCCGAATCCCATTGAGTGGCTACTCGTGAAGCTCGATCGCTTGGGCCGCCGCATCGACAACCGCCCGCTCACGGCAGAAAGCGAGACCGTCGCCAAGGCGCCCGAGGTGTAGTGCGCAAGAATAATAAGCCCACTGAAGGGAGGCGTCCGAAAGGATGCCTCCTTTTTTGAGGTTCGAATCCCCAGCCGCCATTCTTGATAATAAAAAGGGCCCCAAATGGGACCCTTCTTCAAATTCGTACTGGCGGAGAGCTGGGGATGTCCGGGCATGCTGCGCATGCCCTCCGGCTTCAAAACCTGGCGGCTTTTCGCCCACGGGCTACAAACGCTTTCGCGTTTGCTTAACGCCCGTGCCCTCTCGGGTTCGAACCCCCAGCCTCCTTTCTCCGCACAAAAAAGGGCCCCAAATGGGACCCTTCTTCAAATTCGTACTGGCGGAGAGCTGGGGATTCGAACCCCAGATGCCCTTTTGGGGCATACTCGCTTAGCAGGCGAGCACCTTCGGCCTCTCGGTCAGCTCTCCGTAACAGCCGTTCTATAGTAACCAAACAGCCAAGGATGAGCAAGAGGAAATTTTCTAATTGCCTAGCAGCCTTTCCTTCTTGAAAGCTTCGCCTACCCCAGCGAGCGGTTGAGGGAGCCGAGCTCGTCGTTGCCCATGGTGCGCCACATTTGGAAGATACAACCGCGCGCCAGGAAAAAGAAACCGTTGTCGACCAGTTGCACAGCGGCATCTGCCAGCTGATTCGTCACGGCGGACACTGGCGGCAGCTCTAGTCCAGCCTTGTGGATGGTCTCGACCGCTTCCTCGAACGTCGGAGGCTCGCTGACGCCCATCTCGTTCATAAGGCCCTGCATTTCTTCCAGCGCGCTGCTGCCCGACTCCTCGCCGCGCGGCACCAGACGGTAACAAGCCAGCGCCAGGTCGAGCTGATCGCAATTCCAATAGGCAAACGCCAAGCGATAGAACAGGTAGCCGATTGCAGAACGATCGCTGGCAATACGTAGGCCGTGGCGCGCCACCTCGATAATCTCGTCAAAGCGCTCCAGACGCGCAAGCACGTTGATGAGCGCAAAGTGCGACTGCATGGACGAGCGCGCCAGATCGTAAAGATGGCGCACCTCGGGCAGTGCTCGTTCAAAGTCCTCTTGCTCGGCGTAAAAGCTGCAGATCTCGTGCTGGGCAAAGTACAGCGCATCGGGCGCACGAAGGATTCGCACAGAGCGGTCTTCTTCCAACACCGGTAGCACCATGCGCACCAGCTGGTTATCACAAAACTGCGTTTGAACCGGACCTGTCGCCAAAAGCTCGGCGACGGCGCACTTAGCCTCCAACTCCTCGACAAGACGGGAAAACCTTCAAAAGCACCTGTACGGTCGACTTTTGCCTGCTCGCGCAATTCAACAACACGGGCCACGTATGGGTCATCGTCCTCTTCCATGACCTCCAACTCGTCAGCCTTATCGGCAAGCAGCAGATCGCGCAGCGCCGGCGGCAGCGTGCGATGGTCATCACGCGGACGAGCATGAACCTCCGCAGGTTCAATCGTCTCCGGAGCAGTTGACTCATACGCCTCAAGCATACGCTTGCACGGCATATCGTCCATGTCCATGCTCTCAAGATCCTTGGCGACAGGCACGCAATCGGCCAGATAGGCCGCGCGCCCAAAGAAATACGTTGCGACAACGCGCTCGCCCTGCTCACTGTCGGGAGCAGCAATCTGCACATAGCAGCGCGTGATGCAGGTGGCCGCGGCAAAGCACGCCGCCGCAAGCGTGAGCGCCACGCGCGCATCGTGCTCCGCGGCCCAGATCGCACGCGTGTCCTCTTCCAGCTCGCGCCAGGCGTCATCTTGAGCGTCGTATTCACGTTGCGGCATGGCATCCACGACAGACTGCCCAAACCGAACGAGCATAATCCCCTCGGCAACGTTTGCCCGATAGGTATAGTCGAGCCGCGTGATCACGTTGAGCGCCTCGACGATACGCGCGAAGCGGGTGCGCACGTCCCACTCACCGCCCGGCTGACACGCCACCGTCCCCGGTTTGCCCCACGGGTTATCGCTTGAGGCCGTATCGAGCAGTCGGGGAACATCGTTGGTCGTCTTGGCGATATGCCACGCATCAAAGAGCGCGCAGCCCTCAAGGCTCGGCGAGGATGCCGCGGGGACCAATCCGGCCCCGATGCGCTCAAGGATGCCGGAGAGGCGGTTGAGGCGACACTCGATGGCAAGCAGCATGTCAATCTCGTCCTGGTCCAGCAAGCTGCGATCAAAATTGAGATAGAACAGCTTTGAGCGATCGATGCGAGCCAGGCTCATCTCGGACTTAGCGGCGATGGTGCGCAAGCGGGGCAAGTCAATTTCACTCATAAGGGCGGCGGCATAGCGCTCGATACCGCTCGGGTTCTCGGCATGGTCAACGCGGTAGAGCAGCGTCTCGATAGCGTCAGGTAGCGGTGTCGTGTTAAAGCCCAAAAACACCTCGACCGGCTCGGGCAACTTTACGAGCTTGATCTTGTCGACAACGTTTTGCATACCCTCGTCGAGTCCGTCGGCGTCCGCCGTGCTCGCAATGGTATTTTCGGAGTCAGCGAATATCACGTAGCGCAGGAACATCGATGCCATGAACTCACCGTAAGGAAGGGAGCGGGTCGAATTCCATGTCTCGTGATCGGACTGTTCGCGCATGGGACCTTCGGGAGAGCCGACGGTTCGCGCGCGCACGCGCATCGTGCCGTTTGCTCCCCTCACCATAATCTCACCAATACCGAAGTCCGACTCGTCAAGGACCAGTTCCATGTCGGGATCGTTGGGCAGCGGAGCCTCGCTAACGGGGCGGTCCACCTTGTACACCTCACCCGAAACGCTTACGTAGCCCAAAAGCGACACATGGCTTTTGCCAACGAATTCGACGACATAGCAAGATTCATGCTGATCATCGCCAAAGAGTTTCCAGACCACGCCATATGAGCGTCCCGCAGGCTGCTCGGGCATCGCCGGAAAGCGCTTCTTGGGATCGAGAAACCTGAGCTTGTATGTCGGACGCTCTGCCACGAAATATCACCCTGATCGGTCGCTTGAGAAGGAGTGGTCGCGAATAAGTCGCGACATCTACTCGGAATCTTACACGAGTCGACAGGAAATCGTCCGCTTTACGCCCGCGCCTCGACCGAGGTTCGAATCAATGCGGTGTTTACGTAAAAGAAAAGCCCCCGTTGCCGGGAGCTTTAATCTCAAATGGTGCGGCGTATAGGATTCCGCGCATCCGCTGCGCGGATCCGCACCGGCTTCGCCCGCCTGCCGGCGTGCTCGCCCGCGGGCTAAAAACGCTCCGCGTTTTCTTTACGCCCGCGCCTCGACCGAGGTTCGAATCAATGCGGTGTTTACGTAAAAGAAAAGCCCCCGTTGCCGGGAGCTTTAATCTCAAATGGTGCGGCGTATAGGATTCGAACCTATGACGTTCTGATTCGTAGTCAGACCCTCTATCCAGCTGAGGTAACGCCGCGACTTGTTGATTATTATGCACAGGGACTGAATAATGGTCAAGCATTTTTTCAAAAAAAGTTATCGAATTTGATTTTTAATCATTTGGAGGGCTTGGCGCGATCTTCGACGCATCGCGATATAAGAAAAGCCCCCGTTGCCGGAGGCTTTAAAGTTCAGTTGGTGCGGCGTATAGGATTCCGCGCATCCGCTGCGCGGATCCGCACCGGCTTCGCCCGCCTGCCGGCGGACTCGCCCGCTCGCTAAAAACGCTCCGCGTTTTCTTGACGCTCGCGCCTCGAACGAGGTTCGAATCTCCGCAATGCCCCCGTAAAGGAAAAGCCCCCGTTGCCGGGAGCTTTAAAGTCAATTGGTGCGGCGTATAGGATTCGAACCTATGACGTTCTGATTCGTAGTCAGACCCTCTATCCAGCTGAGGTAACGCCGCA
>CAUDZT010000018.1 GCA_958453935.1 uncultured Collinsella sp.
ATCACCGAGAAGGGCCTCAACACCTACATCAAGTGCAACCCCACGCTGCTGGGCTATGAGTTTGCCCGCCAGCGCCTCAACGAGCTGGGCTTTGACTACATCGTCTTCGATGACACGCACTTCCGCGAGGACCTGCAGTGGGCCGACGCCGTGCCCATGTTCGAGCGCCTGATTGCCCTGTGCGCCGAGCGCGGCCTGGAGTTTGGCGTCAAGCTGACCAACACGTTCCCCGTCGACGTGACGAGGAACGAGCTGCCTTCCACCGAGATGTACATGTCCGGCCGTTCGCTGTTCTCGCTGACCATCGAGGCCGCCCGCCGCATTACCGAGCAGTTCGATGGCAAGCTGCGCATCAGCTATTCCGGCGGTGCCACGGTCTACAACATCCGCGCCCTGTACGATGCCGGCATTTGGCCCGTTACTCTGGCGACTGACGTGCTCAAGCCCGGTGGTTACGAGCGCTTTAGCCAGATGGCCGGCGAGTTTACCGATCTGGACGGCAAGCCGTTTGAGGGCGTCTCGCTCGAGGCCGTGACCGCGATCCAGACCGACTCGCTCACCAACCCGCTCTACAAGAAGCCGCTGCGCCCGCTGCCCGATCGCAAGGTCGCCGGCAAGAGCCCGCTTTCCGACTGCTTTACCACGCCGTGCCGTACGAGCTGCCCCATCCAGCAGGATATTCCCGCCTACCTGGCGGCTGTTGACGAAGGCCGCTACGAGGACGCGCTCAACATCATCATCGAGCGCAACGCCCTGCCGTTCATTACCGGCACCATCTGCCCGCATCCCTGCGGCCGTGCCTGCGAGCGTGCGTTCTACGAGCCCGAGGGCGCCCAGATTCGCGCCAGCAAGCTCAAGGCCGCCCGCGAGGCCATGACTGCCGTGCTGCCCAAGCTGCGCGCCCAGGCTATCACCAACGACGGCGAGCGCAACGTTGCCGTTATCGGCGGCGGCCCGGCCGGCCTGGCGACGGCGTTCTTCCTGACGCGCGCCGGCGTGCCCGTCACTATCTTCGAGGCCCGCGACTCTCTCGGCGGCGTGGTCCGTCACGTGATCCCCGAGTTCCGTATCGCGAGCGACGATATCTCCCACGATGCCGAGCTCTGTCTGGCCTTTGGCGCCAAGGTGCAGCTCAACGCCCGCGTGGAGTCCATTGACGAGCTCAAAGCCCAGGGCTTTACCGACGTGGTCGTGGCCACCGGTGCCTGGATGCCCGGCTCTGCGGGCTTGGGCGAGGGTGCCGAGCTCGACGTGCTGGAGTTCCTCGAGGCCGCCAAGAAGGGCGAGAAGCTCGAGCTGGGCGAGGACGTCGTGGTCATTGGCGCCGGCAACACCGCCATGGACGCGGCTCGCGTGGCCAAGCGCCTGGCCGGCGTGAAGAACGTGCGCCTGGTGTATCGCCGCACCAAGAAGCAGATGCCCGCCGACGAGGAAGAGCTCGATCTTGCTCTTGCCGACGGCGTTGAGTTCTGCGAGCTGCTGGCGCCCAAGGCGCTCAACGGCGCCGTGCTGACCTGCGACGTCATGGAACTTGGCGAGCCTGATGCAAGCGGCCGTCGCAGCCCCGTCGCCACGGGCGAGACCGTCGAGCTTTCCGCCACCACGGTGATCTGCGCCGTGGGCGAGGGCATCGATGCCAGCCTGTACGATGACGCGGGCGTCGAGCACGACCGTCGCGGCCGCCTTGCCGCCACCTCCACCGGCATCGAGGGCGTCTGGGCTGCGGGCGACTGTCGCCGCGGTCCTGCCACCGTGGTCGAGGCTATCGCCGACGCCGCCGAGGTCGCCCGTGCCATTGCCGACGTGGACTTTAACAAGTACGCCGACCAGAATGCTCAGGCCGGCCGCGAGGACACCTGCTATGAGCGCAAGGGGTCGCTGTGCCGCGACAAACGCAACTGCACCAAGACCCGTTGCCTGGGCTGCGGCTCGGTGTGCGAGGTCTGCTGCGACGTGTGCCCCAACCGCGCCAACGTGGCCATTAAGGTGCCGGGCTTGGACAAGCACCAGGTCGTCCACGTCGACGGTATGTGCAACGAGTGCGGCAACTGCGCCGTGTTCTGCCCCTACCAGGAGGGTCGTCCCTACAAGGACAAGCTCACCCTGTTCTGGAGCGAGCAGGACATGGAGAACTCCGAGAACGAGGGCTTCCTGGCTGTGGACGAGGACCACTTTAAGGTCCGCGTCGCCGGCACGGTCCGCACCGTCTCGGTCGATGCCGTCAATACCGGTCTTCCCGAGGCCGTCCGTCTGACCATCAGGGCTGTGCGCGACAACTATCCGTACCTTCTTAAGAAATAGGCGAGTTTCTTATGGCCAAATCCATTCAACATAACGTGGCCTACGTTGCCTGCGGAAGCGGTTGCGCCTCCGCAGGCGGCGACGCCCGCTGTAGCGAAGGCTGCATTGGCTGTGGCGCCTGCGTCACGGCCTGCCCCCACGGCGCCATTGCGCTGGTCGACGGCGTCGCCCGCGTGGACCGCTCCAGGTGCACGGGTTGTGGCCTGTGCGGCATGGCGTGCCCGCAGCGCGTGATTGCTTTCGTCCCCGGCTACCAGAACATCCTGGTGCGCTGCAACAACACCGATAAGGGCGCCATCGCCCGCAAGATCTGCGACACCAGCTGCATCGGTTGCGGCATGTGCGCTAAAAAGTGCCCCGCCGGCGCTATCCGTATCGAGGACAACTGCGCCCATATCGACGGCGCGGACTGCCTGTCGTGCGGCATGTGCGCCGTCGTCTGCCCGCATGGCGCCATCCACGACCGCACCGGCATCGCCGCCGGCGTGTAGAAGGGAATCACCATGGCACAGGAATTCACTTTTACCGTCAACGGCGTCGAGCGCACAACGACCCAAAACAAGCCGCTGCTGCGTTACCTGCGCGACGACCTGCACATCCATTCCGCCAAGGACGGCTGCTCCGAGGGCGCCTGCGGCACTTGCACCATCCATGTAGACGGCGCGGCCGTCAAGGCATGCGTGCTGACCACCGCCCTTGCCGCCGGCCGCAACATCGTGACCGTCGAGGGCCTGCCCGAGGACGTGCGCGAGGCCTTTGTGTACGCCTTTGGCGCCGTGGGCGCCGTGCAGTGCGGTTTTTGCATCCCCGGCATGGTCATGGCGGGCGCGGCGCTCATCGCCGAGGACCCCGAGCCCACCGAGGAGCAGATTAAGTACGCCATCCGCGGCAACGTCTGCCGCTGCACCGGCTACAAGAAGATTATCGAGGGCATTTCGCTGGCCGCTGCGGTGCTCCGCGGCGAAAAGCAGATCGACGAGGACCTGGAGCGCGGCGACGACTACGGCGTGGGCAAGCGCGCCTTCCGTATCGACGTGCGCAAGAAGGTGCTCGGCGAGGGCAAGTATCCCGACGACATCGACGAGCTCGATCAGCCGGGTCTGACCTACGCCAGCGCCGTGCGCTCCAAGTATCCGCGCGCCCGCGTGCTCTCCATCGATACCTCCAAGGCCGAGGCCCTGCCCGGCGTGGTGGGCATCTTGCGCGCCGAGGACGTGCCGGTCAACCAGGTCGGCCACCTTATCCAGGACTGGGACGTCATGATCGCGGCGGGCGATATCACCCGCTGCGTGGGTGACGCCATCGTGCTGGTGGTTGCCGAGGACGAGGCGACGCTCGAGAAGGCCAAGAAGCTCGTAAAGATCGATTACGAGCCGCTGGAGCCCGTGCGTAACATTGTCGAGGCCAGGGCTGTCGACGCCCCGCGCCTGCACGACAGCTTCTTTGCCTTTGGCAACACGGTGGAGCTCAAGGACAACGTGTGCCAGAGCCGTCACGTGACGCGCGGCGACGCCGCCAAGGCGCTGGCAGAGAGCGCGTTCACCGTGACGCAGCGCTTTACCACGCCTTTTACCGAGCATGCCTTCTTGGAGCCCGAGTGCGCCGTAGCCTTCCCGTACAAGAACGGCGTCAAGGTGCAGTCGACCGACCAGGGTGCCTACGACACGCGCAAAGAGTGTGCCCACATGTTTGGCTGGGATAACGAACCTGAGCGTGTGGTCGTTGAGACCATGCTCGTGGGCGGCGGCTTTGGCGGCAAGGAGGACGTGTCCATCCAACACCTGGCCGCGCTCGCCGCATATAAGTTCCAGCGTCCTGTGAAGTGCAAGCTCACGCGCGCTGAGTCGCTTGCGTTCCATCCCAAGCGTCATGCCATGGACGGCACCTTTACGCTGGGCTGCGACGCCGAGGGCAACTTTACCGGCCTGGACTGCGAGATCAACTTTGACACCGGCGCCTACGCGTCGCTGTGCGGCCCGGTGCTCGAGCGCGCCTGCACGCATGCCGTGGGCCCCTACAAGTACCAGAACACCGACATTCGCGGCTTTGGCTACTACACCAACAACCCGCCCGCCGGCGCGTACCGCGGCTTTGGCGTGTGCCAGTCCGAGTTTGCACTCGAGAGCCTGATTGACTTGCTGGCCGAGAAGGTCGGCCTGGATCCGTGGGAGATCCGCTACCGTAACGCCATCGAGCCGGGCGAGGTTTTGCCCAACGGCCAGATTGCCGATTGCTCCACGGCGCTTAAGGAGACGCTGCTCGAGGTCAAGGATGCCTACTATGCGCATCCCGGACACGCCGGTATTGCCTGCGCCATGAAGAACGCCGGCGTGGGCGTGGGCCTGCCCGATGCCGGCCGCTGCAAGATTCGCATCGAGGACGGCGTGGCTGTGGTCTATGCCGCCACGTCCGACATCGGCCAGGGCTGCAACACCGTCTTTTTGCAGGACGTTGCCGAGGCCTGCGGTCTGCCGCTGAGCTGCATTGCCAACGGCGAGTGCTCCACCGAGAACGCTCCCGACTCCGGCACCACGTCTGGTTCGCGTCAGACGGTTGTGACCGGCGAGGCCGTGCGCGGTGCCGCCTTCCTGCTGCGCGATGCCATGGTTGGCATCGAGGCTGGCAAGCCCGCGCCCGATGCTCCCGTGAGCGCGCATGGCGACGGCGTCAAGATCGAGTACGACGACGGTCGCGCCTACCAGCTGCGCACGCAGGAACTCGTCGCCGGCCAGGGTATGCATCCTCAGGATCCCGCGGCCGCCATCAAGGCGCTCGAGGGCTGCGAGTTTGGCTACGTGTATCTGGAGCCGACCGACAAGCTGGGTGCGGATGTTCCCAACCCCAAGAGCCACATCTGCTACGGCTTTGCCACACATGTGGTCATTCTGGGCGACGACGGCCGCGTGAGCGAGGTCTATGCCGCGCACGATTCCGGCAAGGTGGTCAACCCCATCTCCATCCAGGGTCAGATCGAAGGCGGCGTGCTTATGGGTATGGGCTATGCGCTTACCGAGGACTGGCCGCTCAAGGACTGCGTGCCCCAGGCAAGGTACGGTATGCTCGGGCTGTTCCGTGCGCCCGAGATTCCGGATATCCACGCCATTTACGTGGAGAAGGACGAGCTGCTGCCCGTGGCATACGGCGGCAAGGGCATCGGCGAGATCGCGACGATTCCCACGGCGCCTGCCGTGCAGAACGCCTATCGCGCGTTTGACGGCAAGCTGCGTCCGGATCTGCCCATGGTGGATACGCCCTACAGCCGCGCCCGTCACCGCGGGTAGGGTAGGGCGTGGACGGCCATTACTGACGGGCTGTCCATGCTCAGCATCAACTGCATATGCTGCGCCTTTGGCCCCGGCTCCATCGCGAGCCGGGGCCTTTTGCTTAGAGCGGAAACTGCGTCCCGAAATCCAGCCTCGGAATGGGATGAACTTTCCGGAACGGCCCTCAACCGGAAACTGCGACCCGGAATCGATGCTCAGAATGGGATGCGCTTTCCGAATCGCCTTCAGGCGGAAATTGCATCCCATTCCGAGCCTTCATTCTGGGACACGCTTTCCGCAAGGAGCTTCGTCGGGAAAGCGCATCCCATTTTGAGCATTCAATCTGGGACATGGTTTCCGCGGGTGCTGCCAACCGGAAAGTGTGTCCCGGTTTGGCAAGCAGACGGGCATAAGCTCAGCAGCGCCTACAGGTCTACCTCGTTGAGCCATGTCGGCAGCGCGGTCTGCCGGATGCCTGCCGTCTGCAGCTTTTTCGCGAGCATTCCTGCCGAGCGGACCTCGTTCATGGTAAAGCGCAGCAGAGGGTGACCGTAGAGCGACAAGTGCGCCTCGCGCTGTCGTTCGGCAACGAGCGCCTCGGCGGTGGTGCGTCCGGCCAGCATGGTCTGGCCGGTATATTTGATGAGCCCGTCGAGCTCGCCCAGCGTGAGTTCCCGCGCCTGGCGCTCCCAGGCAAAGTCCGTTCGTATGGGCTTGGCCGAATCGAAGGGGTCCGTCAGCTCGTATTGAAGCCAGTCGGGCGCAAAGCCCGTCTCGATCATGACGGCTCGGGCGACCGATTCCCCGCCGCTCTCGGCGCGGGCGTCGGCATATCGAAGCGTTGTGAGGGCGGTGCGAATCGCGCGACCATTGCGGGCAGTCGCTCGTTGCTCAACGGCCTCCATCAGCTGTTCCGGCGCAAGGCCGAGCTTTGAGATCGTCGAATCGGCAATGGGCATGCCGTCTGCAAAGCCAGTTTGCAGCAGGCAATCTGTAGCCGTTTGGATGGGCGGCGTTACCGATACGCCGGCTCTGCGTATTGCTCCGGCCGGCTCAATCTGGTGTCGCTGAATATGTGCGCCCGGACGAGCCGACGGCTTTGTCGAGCTGCAAACATGCACGACGTTCAGGTGTCGCCACGAGACCTCGAGCCCCAGCAGGCAAGCTGCCGAAAACGAGCAGAACGTCCAATCGGGATGGATGATCGCAAGGGCGCGGATAATCTCGCAATGGCGTTGCGTTCGGTTGAGTTCATCCCAGCGCGTTTTTCGCGCAAACAACCCCGGCATGGGCGAGACAACCGTGCCGCCGGTGCGCCGAAGGAGCGCTTTTCGGATCGCCGTGCTCGGGGGAATCAGACAGCGCCCCTCTTGTTCGGCTTGAGTGAGCAGTTGGTCGATGAGCTGGTCATTGCAATGGGTCATGAGCTACCGCCTCCTTTTGGGTAGCAAAAACGTATCAGCTGGAACTTGCCGCTCAGCTGACCAAAAGCTGACCAAAATCTAACCATGCAGGTAGATGACCTGCTTTTGGCGACATATTTCTTGTTTGAATCGGTGGGCGGTAATCGGCGACCGTGAACGGTAGCGAGTTATGAAGACTGGGTAAGTTTCAGGACGTGTACTTTTTAGAAAAATGGTTGTTTATCTGCTATTTTGCAGCTCTGGATTGCGCGTTTGAGGACGTGTGATGTGAGCGGTTGATCGGATTTCAACCGGAAACTGCGTCCCAGAATTCGGCTCCAGAGTGGGAGGCCGTTTCCGAATCGGCCCTCAAACGGAAATTGCATCCCGGAACGAGCTCTCAGAGTGGGATGAACTTTCCCCAGCGGGACTGCAGACGGAAAATGCGTCCCGGATTCGACGCTCAGAATGGGATTCGTTTTCCGGTAGAAGTTTCAGTGGAAACCGCATCCCAGAATTTAGGCTCAGAACGGGACGCGCTTTCCTGATGGCATGCTTGGCGGAAACTACGACCCAGTATTTGGCTCCAGAACGGGATACATTTTCCGGAACGGTCCCCAAACGGAAACTGCGTCCCGGATTCGACGCTCAGAACGGGATGCCGTTTCCGGCTGAGTCTTCGAGTGAAAAGCGCGCCTCAGAATTCGGGGCCTGCGATATCGGTATAGTCCATTTACCGATGCTTGTCTCAGTTTAATTGGGCGGATAGAATAAAGTCGACGGCAGCCCAAGTTCTGGAGAGCTGGGCAGCGCCGTTGCTTGGTTAAGGGGTCAGTGCCTTAATGGCAGCGACTCGTTATGCTTCGAATGCTGCTTGAGTGCCTCGGAAAGTTCGATAAGCGCCGTGAAGAGCAAGACCAAAGCAACCAAGAGCTCTGTGAGCTCTGATGGGCCCGGGATGACCGCTGATTCAAGTCACCGGGCCTAAATCTTTTTCATGCATTTGAATAGAGCGGGCGGCTCTCTTGGGGCCGTCTGCATGGAGTGCGACCGGCGCATGGCATTGCGCTCCGCTTTCATGTCCGCACGAGCGCCTATCCTTACGGCAATGTAGCCGCCTATGTAGCAAGCGGCAGGCAACGGAGAAAGGCCCTAACCGTGTCAGCTGAAAAGACGCCGGGTATCTCGGCTATCGATACGACGAACTTTGCGCGCCAGATTGTGCTGGACTTTGAGTTTGCGCCGGTGCCAAAGCAGCGCCAGCGCCGTGGACTGCGCAATGAGATTATCGAGGTCGGCGCCGTCAAGCTCGATTACCACGGCAACGTTATGGGCGAGTTCTCGCAGTTTGTGCAGACGGAATTAACCGAAGGCGTTGCGTTTCCCGTCCGCGAGCTTACGGGGATATCGGCTGTGGACACCGCGATGGCCGACCCTCTCTACATGGTGATCAAAAGGCTCAGCGATTGGATTGGTCGCTACTCCGCCCAGGTGGTCTGTTGGAGCGGGACGGATCGTCGGCAGCTTTTGACCGAGTGCCAGGCAAAGCACATTGATCTTTCCGCATTTCCTACGGACTGGGCCGACCTGCAGGCGTTTTACACCTCGATCATGGACGTGGGCAGCCACGGGTGCGTCTCTTTGAGTGACGCGGCGACGTGGTTTGGCATCGAGTTCGACGAGTCGACGGGCCACGCCCACAGCGCCCTTGCCGATGCGCGCGTGACCGCCAAGCTGCTCAAGCAGATGATGGACGGGAACTACCGTGTGAGTCCGCACGCCCAGGAGATCCGCCAACGATGGGGGATGGGCGAGCGAGCCCAGACGCGTCTTTCCAGCAAGTGCCCCGAGCTGGGAGACCTGCTGCTGAAGCTGAAAGCGGAGGGGAGGTAGGGGCGTTAGCTGTCTGCATGGCGCGTGCCTGTCGCGTATCGCTACTCTTCCTGCTGCTTGGCAGGTAAGATGTAGACGTTCTCGGCGTCCACGGCAATCTGCGTGGGACGGTTGTAGAGGATGTCGATCTCCATCACACTCTGCCTGAACGGTGCGACGTCGGGCGTCTTTGCCTGGTGGAGCTTCTCAATGAGTTTCTCGGATTGCTCGTCGTTGAACCTGCCGATGTCCTCTCCTGCACCCTCAAGCGCCTCGTCTATGGGCGTGAGCTCGCCGATGGGCGTTGCCGCGATGGCGCGACCGAGCATCTTGCCTGCGGAGGCGATACCGCCCAGAAGTGCCACATCGATAGTGTCGGCAGTGCTCGCCTCGAGCGCGTCGTAACATTCGGTGTAGAGTTCGCGGTACGCAAGCGAGTCCGCCTCGATTTTTGCGGCAGCGTCTGCGAGCTTTGCAGGTTTGAAGTTCTGGGTGAGCATGGGCTCGAGGAACAGCGAGAACGCGTGGATATAGGTGGCGAGCTGGTAGTCCTTGAGATAGTCGAGAACCTTGTCGAGGCGCCTTTTCACGTCGTCTCGCACCTCGATGAACCCTTTCTTTTTCAGGTCCGCTTGTGCTTGCGAACGGAAATGTTCCATGTCCTGCCCGGAGGCCTGTTTGATGTCGAGTACCTTCATATGGGCATTGGCCACGTAAACGGCTTTGTCGTAGTTGAGGCCGTAGCCGTTGAGGATGTCTGCAAGTGTCTTGAGGTTGCCGCGCATGTTGGCCTTGTCACGCTGGCGCATATACTCGAACATTTCGTCGACGGACTCCTGGATGGAGTCGAGCTTTTGGTTTATCTGCGCGATTGCGGCTGCCATGAACAGCGACGTCGGGTCGTAGGGCACTTGCGTGACACTTGTGGCGATGTCGCCCTCGACAACGTGGAAGCGAGCCTGCCCAAAGCCATTGGCTGCGTCGCGGTAGGACCCCATGAGGCCGCTGCCATCCTTGAACGATTGGAGTATCGACGGGTCAAGCGGATTGCCAAACTTGTCAGTTGGCTGGAGCAGCATAGGCACGCTCACCGTATTGGTGACGGTGCGGAATGTCGAGGGGAGTGAGACGAGCGCTATGCCGAGCTGGGGGACTCGTTCGAGCGGCAGCTTGATGGCGCCGGAGACGTCCGCCCGCTCCTGGGTGAGCGCGAGGTGGATTTTGGTGGATGCGAGCTGTTTTGCCACGAGCTCCTCTCGGCTGCCGTCCGTCGAGGGTTTGATCTCGTTGTCTGCCATAGCGTGCTCCTTGCTTACGTTGATAGTCGTGGGCATTATCTCACCGTTGAGTGGCCTGCTGGGATGGGACGGACCAGTGGCGGTTCGAGGACGATTAGCGGACGAAGCGCGTCAGCCTTGCTGGCTTTCCTACGGACTGGGTCGATCTGCAGGCGTGTCGCTCCTCGATCATGGACGTGGGCAGCCACGGGTGTGCCTCGTTGAGTGACGCGGCAACGTGGTTTGGCATCGTTTTTGATGAGTCGACGGGCCATGCCCGCAGCGCCCTTGCCGATGCGCGCGTGACTGCCAAGTTACTCAAGCAGGTGATGGACGGAGACTATCGCGTGAGTCCGCACGCCCAGGAGATCCGCCAACGATGGGGGATGGGCGAGCGAGCTCAGACGCGCCTCTCGATGAAGCGTCTCGAGCTGAGCGATTTTCTGTTGAAGCTGAAGGGGAAGGGTAATCTTAATATGAAAAGCGCCTTATTGGGGCAGGCGTTCTGGATGGGTTCAAGAACGTTGGAAAGACCGCCACATGCCAAACTGGTTAGCACCACGAGGATGAACAGGATGAGGGGGATTTGATGAGGCGCATTGAGTCAATTCATATTGAGGGATTTAAAAAATTTAGCTTCTTTGACGTTTCTTTCAATCCGCACATGAATATTCTGGTTGGAGAAAATGAGGCTGGCAAAAGCACTATTCTTGAGGCAATAAGGGTTGTCCTCAACCAGCAGTATCGCAATGCCGATAAATCAGTTCTGTCTGATTTGTTCAATGCTGAAAATGTCGCTGCGTTTAAAGCTAAGCCAAGTGTTCAAACCCTTCCGAAAATCGTGATTGAACTATTTTTCGATCTAGATGCCCACAAAAAGAACGACTCGTATTTTTACGGAGAAGTCTATGGCGGTAGAGGCCAGAAAGATGAAAAATATGGAATTCGATTTGAGTGTAAGTTCGATACCGAACTTGGCTCTGGACTAGAAGGCTTTATCGGTGAGGGCAATTTGCCTCTTGAGTATTACTCGCTAACATGGACGACTTTCGCAAACAGTCCATACAGGATGGTGAGACGTCCCCTCAACTTCCTATTTATTGACACGGCTGCAAATGCAACTGGTCCCTCGTTTAACTATTACAACAAGTCGCTGTTTAACAGTAAATACGATAGCGAGACTCAAGCAAGAGCTAAGAACGAGTTCCGGGCTAAGCTCGACGATGCCTTTGATTCTGTTGCTCTAGGTCCTATTGACGAGAAGAGGACGTTTGGAATTGATGGAAAGAAGGTACAGCTTGAAAACATCATTTCCGTATTTGAAGACTCTATTCCACTCGAGAATCGTGGCAGCGGGATGGGGAGTCTCATTAAAACTCAGATCGCTTTCGATAAAGCAAGCGCGCTAGATGTAGTGATAATGGAGGAGCCTGAGAATCATCTATGTTTCACGACTATGAGGAAAATGCTGCATGAGATTTCCGACAATGAAAAAGATACTCAGGTGATCATAACGACCCATAGCAGCATGATTGCCAGTACGCTCGGCTTGAGTAACGTGCTTTGGGTTACTGAGAGCTGTGCGCAGTCCTTGAGAGACGTTCCTGATGATGTTTCAGAGTTCTTTACAAAAGCAGATGACAACGCTTTTTTGCAGCTGCTTTTATCCAAGAAAGCTATTCTGGTTGAAGGAGCAACGGAATTTATCATGCTGCCGAAGGTCTACGAACAGCTTACTCAGAGAACCATTGAGCAGGATGAGGTTGCGATTATTCCGTGTGGGGGTGTTTCATACAAGAAATACCTTGCAATAGCAGAGAGTGCCAACAAGAAGGTTTCTGTCATCACGGACAACGATAAGGATTCCGATAAAATCTCTAGAGCTGCCGATTATAACAGCTCGCACGAGGACCAGCACGTCTTTATGGACCAGGCAACTGAAGGCTGGACATGGGAGGTGTGCTTTTACAGGGAGAACGAGAAGGCTCTTACTGACCTTATTAAAGTTCGTCCCAACGCAAAGTATCTGTTTCGCGGGGAGGATTATGGCCCCGTTCTTGGCAGGATGCTGAACAATAAAGCCGACGTCGCATACCAGATGCTGATGGCGGAAACTGAGTTTACTGTGCCCCGATATGTACAGGACGCGATCGCATGGCTAAACGAGTGATACTTGCGGTCGCCGGCGCTGGCAAGACTTACCACATATGTCACTCCGCCGACCCAGTAAAAAGAAACCTGATACTTGCTTTCACTCATGAGAACGTGTCGAACATCAAGAGGGAGCTCATTGACGCATTCGGTGCAATACCTGAGCTAACAACTGTTTCAACCTTCGATTCGTTTGTCTACCGCAACCTCATTCTTCCCTACGAGACGAGTATTGGTGCTCATTTTGGCTGCGACCAGTTTGTTAGTAAAGGGATTACTATGATTGATCCGCCGCCTCAGCGTATTAAGTCTAGTAGTGGGAAGGCGATTCCGAATAAACAGTACTTCGCTAAAGATAAACTGTGTCATTACGTTGATAACGGCCTAAGGTATTACTGTGCGACATTATCTGAGCTTGCTCTCCAGGTGAAGTGCGGTAAGGTTGCGCTTTTCACTAGGGCTGCAAGGCGCATTAATCTTTTTTATGACGAGATCCGCATTGATGAATTTCAGGATTATAGAAAGCGTGATTATGACCTGATCTTAAGGCTTTCAAAAGTGCTTAATAGTGTGACTTTAGTCGGAGACTATTATCAGCATTCAGTTTCTGGCCAAAACAACAGCGGAAAGCCCTTTATGAGGGGCAAAACTGCAATTGGGTATCAGGAGTTTCTGGAGAAGCTCAGGAAAGAAGGATTCGAGACAGACGAAATAACGCTAAACGAATCACGGAGATGCACTCCTGCTGTCTGTTCGTTCGTCAGCGAGAAGTTGGGTATTCAAATCAATTCTTCAGGAAAAAATAAAGGAAAAGTGGTCTGGGTCGAAGAAAACCCCGATGCTATTCTGTCGGATGACAGAATAGTCAAGCTTGTTTACAACAACTCCGATAACTATGCTTTTCGTTCTGTTAATTGGTCGTATTCAAAGGGCGACACCATGAATTCAACATGTGTCATTCTTACGGATGGGTTTGAGGGGCTATCGGAAGATGGCTTCTCACTCGAGAGATTGCCAAGGGCTACGATTAATAAGCTGTATGTTGCCCTTACCAGAAGCCGTGGAGACGTGTATTTAATGAAGGCATCCGTATTTAAATCAGTTAGGGATGGATACAGACGGTCTTCAAGAAAAAAGCTGCCTACTTAATGGTCCCTAAATCTTCTAAGGCTTGGCAGGCCGACGGGTGCAATTGAGAACAGACGCCCTGATGGAGTCGCACGAAGATATAGAACCTGATAGTGATGCTGGAGCACGCTAACTCGTGACAGAATCACCCAGCCCGGCAAGGGCGTGGCTGTTAGGGGTTGTGGGTTATTCTGATGTGGAGGGACCCGTCTTTTGTTATGTAGTCGTCTCGCTCTTGGCGCCTACTGTTCGGTTGTTCCGCTGTGTTTTGTTGCTTACGTTTCGGGCGATCTTGTACGAGTTTTCTACCTGCCGCCTAGGCCACATTGATAAGGATGCCGCTCTGTTGGGAACCCTACGACATGACCGTTAGAGTCACGTACGTTGCCCATGACGTTTCGAGGCTGATCGACTTTCATGATGGATGCACAAAGGAAATCGAGGGCATTCCGTTCGAGTTTCGCTTTATGACGTACGTCGATTTGCTCAACGCTGCTGGCGGCATCGATGTCGTAATCGGAAATCTGGCGGATTTTAATGAGTTGATTCATCAGAGGATCTCGAGGCTTCCCGATGCGTATACGTTGAAGCGGCGCTATCAGGAGATTACTGGATTGGGATTATCCGAAAAGAGATTAGCTGCTGAGGCCCGCGTTCCGAGCTGTGGCGGTTCGGAACGCGGGCCTCTCCGTGCTTCCATGTGGCACAAGCGCTCGTGTATCTGTGTTTATTCTGAAGTGTTGGATCCATTAGAGATGGGTACGAGGTATTTGATGGCGGGCTAAAGCCTGATGCTGATAATGCCAATGGTGCTGGCGAGAAGAACGAGGGCTATCAACGCAATTACAACTGCCAAAACTGCATACAACCGCTTCATTTTTGCCTCCTACCGAACCGGAAGAAATGGGTGCAATAACTGCTGATAGAATTCTACCAGCAGATTACTACTCAACGGTATGAGTGAGGTTTGTTTTGGAACATAGCAAACACGAGAGGTGCATTCAGCCCGAATGTACCTCCAGGCATGATGAGTGTGTGGAAGCATCCCGAAAAGAAGCGGCCGAGGCGAATGACAAATGGGGCAAGAAGGTTGCCAAGCTTTTTGGAAAGCTGTCGACCAAAGTAAAGATCGCTTTGGTCGTGGTCATAGCGGTGGCCCTTGTCGGATTTTTCGGCTTCATCCTCCCTTCAATGCTCGATAACGACGAAACTCAGTACCTCACAACATCGGATCTTAAGTCTGCCGTAGATATTGATAGCCTTTCTACGGTTGATTACACCTACCACGGCATCGTCGAGAAACACGGCAGGTTCCTCTGGATGGATCGCGTGGACTATCGCGTTAAATACGAGGCTCACATTCGTGCATCGTATACGATGAGCGACATCCAGTTTGGCATCGACGAAGAGAATAAGGTCGTTACCGCCTATCTCCCCAAAGCGCAGGTTGGCGAGCCCCAGCTCGACAATAGTAAGTTTGGCTACCTTCCTGAAAACGCAACTGCAGATATGAAAGATGTTCTGTCACTTTGTCGCAAAGATGCCGCAGATGAAGTCGATAACAAGGAGATTAAAAAACAGGCGGACGCGAGCTTGCGGGATACCGTAAAGGCGCTGACGCTGCCGCTTATCGAGGATAAGTACGAGCTTGATTTCAAACCGTTGGCCGATTACAAGGGGGAGGCTGACTCCAATGCGTAAACCATGGTTGGTATGCTTTGCCCTCGTGGCAGCGCTGTCACTTACTGGGCTTTCGGGTTGCGCAAAAAAGGACGAAGAGCCTGATTTTTCGGGTTATACGAAGATTGCCGAGCTTGCTACCGTTGAGTGCAGATTCCATAACGTCGCGGAAATCTATAACGACGGCACCAATATGTTGTTTGGGATAAACGTGGGATACAAGAAAGCGTGGTTCGAGTATGACGGAACGGTGCAACTGGGCGTTGACGTCTCCAAGGTAGATGTCAGTAGGCCGGATGAGAACAATGTCGTAACTATCACAGTTCCTAATGCGCAGGTCCTCGGTCAGCCCCAAGCCGACGAGAGCACCTTTTCTGATATCTATAGTGATACCGGACTGCTAACTCCTATTACGACAGTTGATCAGTCCGCTGCGCTTGAAGAAGCCCAAAATGAAATGATAAAAAGTGCCGAGGGCAATTCAGCATTGATGAGCAGCGCTCGTGAAAGAGCTAAAACTCTCTTGAGCCAGTACGTCACAAAGATTGGTGATCGGATGGGTAAAAAGTACGAAGTTCAGTTTAAGGATGACGAATAGGCTGACTTGCAATTACCTTGCTTGAGAGGGGTTTCGGATATGAAGGGCCTCCCATTTCTGGTTGTGTTAGAGATGGGAGGCCTCTTTTTGTATTCAACATCTCTTTACTGCTGCGTATCCAGCCGCGGCATCAATGAACATCGCAGCGCTTTCGGACCGTCAAAGGCATACGCAAGTGTCAGTCTTTCGACATCGTGTGATTAACGACTGCGCGCCACCATGGCGCCGCCTGCGTTCGTCTACGCACCCACGATTCCACGTGCCACGCTCAGCAGCTCGTACTCCCTCTGGCTCCACTGGTGCAGCTCGGCCGCGCGAACGGCATCGCGGCACAGGTCCAGGAATACCTCGGCTCCCTCGCAGAAACACTCACGGGCAAAGACGCCGGATCCGTCCGCAACGCACGCGCCGTCGGCGAAGAGCTTCCAGCTGGACGGCTCACGCGAGTCATCTCCAAGAAGCTTAATCTGCAACACATGCGGATTGCCGGCAGCGCAGAGCTCTTCCTCGAGTACCTGCACCGTAAAGCGCATCTGGTGGGAGAGGCTGCTCTTGACCATGGCGGAGGCGTAGCCATTTGGCTTATCCAGAAGATGCATTCGCTTTGGTTTGACGACCAGATTGTGGAAGTTGCGCTCGTTGCGCACAGAGAAATTGTCCATACGGACTCCTTTCATCGATGTTGGCAGGGCCACCGTGCCTCTTGGCCGGTTGGCGTCGGGATCGTGGAGCCAACTCTCTACCCCGACTCTGGATAAAACGCGCCCGCTCCTTGCGGGCACGATGGAGTCTATCAGCGCACGCGGACAGAAATCAAGCGCCGAGTGCGAAATGACGCGCGGACGGTGCTTGATTTCGCCGGCTGTTGCTAGGCTTAAATCCGAAAAAGTGTCGAGATATCCCATTTAAAAGTACGGAAAAGTGTCGCAATACACACTTTAGAACTTCGAAAAAGTGTCGAAATGAGCATCTAATAACTACGGAAAAGTGTATCCTAGTGCTAAAACAGCACGTAATAAGGGGTGCGCTTATGCTGCAGAGAAAAGCGAAAGCACGGTTTGAATCTTGGCTTGCCTCGTCGCCTGACAAGGCTCTTTTGGTCAAGGGTGCCCGACAGGTAGGAAAGTCATATTTGGTCAACGTCTTTGCAAACGAATCGTTCGAAAATGTCGTGACGTTCGATCTTATCGCCGACGCGTCCGTGCGCGATTCGTTTTTGGCGGCGAAAAGTGCGGACGACCTGCTTATGCGCATGTCTATTGCTGCGACGCAGCCGATGGTTGCGAACAAGACCGTCGTGGTTATCGACGAGGTACAGCGATGCCCCAACGTGGTGACGTTTATCAAATACCTGGTCCAGCGCGGTGACTTTCGATACATCCTTACCGGATCGCTCCTTGGTGTTGAGCTCGAGGGCATCGATTCCCTGCCGGTGGGGTATGTCGAGCAGGTCCAGATGTACCCGCTCGACTTTGAGGAGTTTTGCTGGGCAAATGGCGTTGGTGCCAGCGTGTTTGACATGCTCAGGGGCTGTCTAGAGGATGAAGGGGAGCTTCCCGGCTACCTGTATAACCGCTTGCTCGATCTGTTCCATCAGTATGTGGTGGTGGGAGGCATGCCCGACGCGGTCAATTCCTTCTTGGCGACGCTCAATGTCGACGAGGTTCGAAACATCCACCGCGATCTTCACGCCCTGTATCGCGATGACATCGCAAAGTACGCTCCGCCCGAGCTACGCTTGGTTATTCGCGATATCTATGATTTGATTCCAGGCGAGGCAGGCTCCAAAAACAAGCGATTCAAGCTGTCATCGATTAACGGTGTTAAGCGCTTTTCGCAGGTTACAGACCATTTTCTCTGGCTCTCGGAGGCGGGTGTCGCGCTTCCCGTGTATAACGTGACAGCTCCGGTAGCGCCTCTTTTAATGGGGGAGCAGCGAAATCTCTTTAAGCTGTTTTACTTGGACACCGGAATGCTCATGTCGTCGTATTCTAAAAGGGTCGCCCAAGGCGTTTTTGATGGGGAGGCGGAAGACCCCTTTGGCATGAACATGAGGGCGGCGTTTGAGGGCTTCGTTGCCCAAGAGCTCAAAGCTCATGGATTTAGATTGCGCTACTTTACGTCCAAAAAGGTCGGTGAGCTCGATTTTGTGGAAGAGACGTTCGATGGGGAAGTGTTTGCCATCGAGGTCAAATCGGGCAAGAGCTTTAAGTCCCACGCGGCGCTCGATAACGCACTGACAACGAAGGGCTACGGAATCGATCGCGCCCTGGTACTTGCGGAATGTAATCTTCACCGCGATGGTGACGTGCTGTATCTGCCCATCTTTATGGCAGGGCTTTTGGAGTCGTAACGTGCCGTCGGCTCTTCCGGCCTTCCCTTAACCCTCGCTACTCGTCGTCTCCGTCGTTGGGGTCGCCCTTGAGGGTGTTGATGTCCAGGTGCTGGTTGTCGTCCTCTTTTTGCTGCGTTGCCGATTCGGACGCGGTGGGGCCGCGGAACAGCTGGAATCCCTCAAATGCGATCAGTCCGAGCAGGGCGATGATGATGGCGATAAAGACAACCTTTGCCGCCTGCGAAAACTCCGAAAAGCGCGGCGGTTCTTCTTCGGTGTGGTAATCGGCAGCGCGCTTATCGTCGGTGCCGTGGGTATACGACGATGCCGAGGCTGCCTTTACGCTCGCTTGGTTGTAATCGGGAGCGGGCGTGGCGGCAAACGGGTCGCGAGAATAGCCGCTCGACGTTTGGCCGTAATCCTCGGTTTCGATGCGGCCGGCGCGAGGCTGTTCGCTCGGACGGTTGGCGTATGCTGCGGTGTTGTCGTATGCGGAGCTGCGTTCCTCGGCAGCCGCAAACAGGGGGTTGACCGGAATGTCGAGGGCCGGCATGCCGCCCGAGGTCTCGTCTAGATCTGACGCCGCCCAGGAATCAAAGGCAAACTGGCGGTTGGAAAGATCATCCAGATCCATGACAGGCGGCTCGAGCTCGGGCTCGGGAGCCGTGTATACCGGCTGCTGCGGGGCAGCGTAGCGAATCGTGCTGTCTGCCGTGGGGCGCTGTGCCGCTGCAGCGAGAAACGCCGCCGTCTCGGACGGATCGCTAGCGGGACGGGGTGCAGGGGCGGCTTTGCGCGTCGCCTGCACGATGGGACGGGTGGCAAAGTCGTCCGCGGGCACGGATGCCGGCGCGGGCGTGGCGGAAGGTGTGGGCTTTGCGCTTGTCGGGCGAGCTCCGCCGCCCATGAGTTCCTCGGCGGTCCAGGGGCGGTCGCTCATCACGTCGTCGAGGCTCAGCGCAAAAAGGCCCTCTTCGCCCTCGTCAAACGCGTGTTTCGCATGTCTGGCGGCAGAAGCGAAGCCTCTGCGGCCGTTGCGTGATGCGTTGCTCGACCCCATCTTGTTCCATCCTTTCGAACTGTCTATCTCATCGATTATATGGAACTTGCCTTGCGGCCGACTCTCGGATTCGTGCATTCCAGAACTCGTGCCCAAAAGGGGAGGGGCGCAGGCGCGCTGACTACTTGTCGCCGGCGGAAGCCTTTGCCTCGTTGAGGTAGCTATAGAAGCTGTACTTAGAGATGCCAAAGAACTCGCAGGCACGCTCGCTCGACTTGGAGATGAGGAAGGCGCCGCGACGGTCGAGGTAGCCAATGGCGCGAATGCGCTCATCTTTGGTCATAAGGGCTGCGGGCTTGCCCACGTATTGCTCGCACTCGCGCAGCAGATCTTCGAGCAGGTCGCCGATGTTTTTGGTAATGGGCTCGGGCTCGGTGTAGCCCGAGCCGCCGGTGCCGGTAAAGGCATCGAGCGAGCGCTCAAATGCCTTCATGAGCGTAATGTCAAAGTTAATGCCCAAAATGCCGACGGGCTTGCCCTCGTCGTTGCGGATAAAGATGGTCGAGGACTTGAGCAGCTTGCCATCGGTGGTTTTGGTGAGGTATGGCTCGCGGTCGTGCACGTCGGTGGTGCCCTCGTGCATGGACTCAAACACAATATGGCTGGGGCCGTCACCCAGTTTGCGCCCGCTGACGTGGCCGTTTTCGATCACTACGATGGAGTGGTCCACATCGTCGGTTTCCAGGTCGTGGACGACGATTTCGCAGTTGGGGCCAAATTGGAGCGCCAGGCCGTGTGCAAGGCGCTTGTAAAACTCAATCTGTGCGGGGGTCATGGGTGCCTTCCTAAAAATTAGTTTGGGCACACTTTGCCATAAACCACACTTGTTCGCAAATAACGAAAGCGTCGCTGCGTTATGTGACCGTTCGGCGGCGAAAAGGTACCGATTACGGCAACAAACAATTTGTTAGGTTTGCCAATCAAAAAGTGTGATAGAACAGTGCTAACAAACTTTTTGTTTGGCATCCACATAAAAGTTCAGTCGCATGAATGGGAGTGGGCTGAAACGCGTATGCGGGGGCCGGCAAGAGAGGACTTAAGGAGTTCACCGTATGGCCGATAAGATCCAGTGGGCGGGCAACACGATGCCCAAGAGCGATGATAAGCACTTGGGAATCATGAGCCTCGACCACGTGAAGAAGGCCCGCGCCTTCCACCAGTCGTTCCCCCAGTACACCGTCACTCCGCTTGCCCGCCTGGACGGCCAGGCCGCGCGCCTGGGCCTGTCCAACCTGTGCGTTAAGGACGAGAGCTATCGCTTTGGCCTCAACGCCTTTAAGGTCCTGGGCGGTTCGTTTGCCATGGCCAATTACATTGCCGACGAGACCGGCAAGGACGTTGCCGAGTGCACCTTCGATTACCTGACCTCCGATCAGCTTGCCAAGGACTTTGGCCAGGCCACCTTCTTTACCGCCACCGACGGCAACCATGGCCGCGGCGTGGCATGGGCTGCCAACAAGCTGGGCCAGAAGGCCGTCGTGCACATGCCCAAGGGTTCCACCAAGCCCCGCTTTGACAACATCGCCGCCGAGGGCGCCACGGTGACCATCGAAGAGGTCAACTACGACGAGTGCGTGCGCATGGCCGCCGCCGAGGCCGATGCCTGCGAGCGCGGCGTCATCGTTCAGGACACCGCCTGGGAGGGCTACGAGAAGATCCCGTCTTGGATCATGGAGGGCTACGGCACCATGGCTTCCGAGGCTGCCGAGCAGCTGCGCGAGATGGCCATCAACCGCCCGACGCACGTCTTTGTCCAGGCTGGCGTGGGCTCGCTGGCTGGCGCCGTGGTGGGCTACTTCACCAACCTGTATCCCGATAACCCGCCCACCTTCGTCGTGGTCGAGTGCGCGCCTGCCGCCTGCCTGTACAAGGGCGCTGCCGCCGGCGACGGCGACCCGCGCATCGTGGACGGCGACATGCCCTCCATCATGGCCGGCCTGTGCTGCGGCGAGCCCAACATCCTGGGCTGGGATATCCTGCGCAACCACACCACCGCGTTCGTGTCCTGCCCCGACTGGGTTACCGCTCGCGGCATGCGCACCCTGGGCGCTCCCGAGAAGGGCGACCCGCGCGTTATCTCCGGCGAGTCCGGCGCCGTGACCACCGGTCTGGTCGAGACCCTTATGCTCGATCCCGAGTACGCCGAGCTCAAGGAGCTCATCGGCCTGGACAAGACGAGCTCCGTGCTCTGCTTCTCCACCGAGGGCGACACCGATCCGGATCAGTACCGTCGCATCGTCTGGGAGGGCGAGTATCCGACCTGCTAGCAGACTGACCTGTCCGGAGGCAGCCGGAGGACTTTACTCCCTGCTCGGACAGTCCTGCTCGCACGGAGAGCACATTAAGTGCTCTCCGGCTCGTGCGGAACTCGCGACGGAGCAAAGTCCTCCGTCCGCCTCCTATGGTTACTTGCTTGTGGGGTGCTCAACCTCACGCCGCTTGGCACAAGTGATCTATCTGAAATATCTACCTGTAGGTAAACCCTTGTAGAAAGGTTGACTGTTATGACTAAAGAACTCGATTTTGATGCCATTAAGGCTGCGGCTGAGTCCCACCGTGCTGATATGACTCGCTTCCTGCGCGCTATGATCTCCCATCCCTCTGAGTCCTGCGAGGAGGGTGAGGTTGTCGCCTGCATCAAGGCCGAGATGGAGAGCCTTGGCTATGACGAGGTCAAGGTCGACGGCCTGGGCAACGTTATGGGCTTTATGGGCGAGGGCGACAAGATCATCGCCATCGACTCCCACATCGACACCGTCGGCATCGGCAACATCGAGAACTGGGATGCCGATCCCTATGAGGGCTACGAGACCGACGAGATCATCTACGGCCGCGGCGGCTCCGACCAGGAGGGTGGCATGGCTTCTGCTACCTACGCTGCCAAGATGATGAAGGACATGGGCCTCATCCCCGAGGGCTACAAGATCATGGTCGTCGGCACCGTCCAGGAAGAGGACTGCGACGGCATGTGCTGGCAGTACATCTACAACAAGGACGGGATTAAGCCCGAGTTCGTCATTTCCACCGAGCCCACCGACGGCGGCATCTATCGCGGTCACCGCGGCCGCATGGAGATCCGCGTCGACGTTCACGGCACCTCCTGCCACGGCTCCGCTCCCGACCGCGGCGACAACGCCATCTACAAGATGGCCGACATCATCGCCGACGTCCGCGCCCTCAACAACAACGGCTGCGACGAGTCGACCGACATCAAGGGCCTCGTCAAGATGCTCGACCCCAAGTACAACCCCGAGCACTTCGAGGACGCCCGCTTCCTGGGCCGCGGCACCTGCACCGTCAGCCAGATCTTCTACACCAGCCCCAGCCGCTGCGCTGTCGCTGACTCCTGCGCCATCTCCATCGACCGTCGCATGACCGCCGGCGAGACCTGGGAGTCCTGCCTGGACGAGATCCGCAACCTGCCGGCCGCCAAGAAGTACGGCGACGACGTGAAAGTCTCCATGTACATGTACGACCGTCCGTCCTGGACCGGCGAGGTTTACGAGACCGAGGCTTACTTCCCCACGTGGATCAACAAGGAGACCGCTCCGCACGTCAAGGCCCTCGTCGACGCCCACAAGGCCATGTTCGGTGACGAGCGCATCGGCTGCGAGCCCAGCATGGACAAGCGCACCGGTCGTCCGCTGTGCGACAAGTGGACCTTCTCCACGAACTGCGTCTCCATCCAGGGCCGCTATGGCATCCCCTGCGTCGGCTTTGGCCCGGGTGCCGAGTCTCAGGCTCACGCTCCCAACGAGGTCACCTACAAGGACGACCTGGTCACCGCTGCCGCCATGTATGTGGCTGCCCTGAACCTCTACGATCCGAGCCAGGCCGATGGCGATGCCACCGTGTTCCGCGCCGGTCTGACCAACAACAAGATCGACTAGTCCCATTCCTTGATCTTGTTGAGCCGGGGGCCGCTCGTGCCCCCGGCATCCCCTGTTGACTTGGGGCCCGCGGTCGTTATCTCCCATGCTTCCTCAACGGTGGCGGGTCCTCGTCATGGTGCTCTGCATGTTCTAGTCACACGCGCATGCCGGAGCACATCTACTCATTGCGATCGTTTCATCTTTAGAAAGGACATTTCCATGGACGCTAAGTTTACCGAGCTCGTCGAGCAGCTGAACGGCCTCGATTTTAAGGGTATGTACGGCAGCGACTTCCTGCACACCTGGGACAAGACCACCGATGAGCTCAAGGCGCTCTACATCGTCGCCGACGCTCTGCGCGAGCTGCGCGAGAACAACGTTTCGTCCAAGATCTTCGATTCGGGCCTGGCCGTCTCCCTGTTCCGCGACAACTCCACCCGTACGCGCTTCTCCTTCTCTAAGGCCGCCAACCTGCTCGGCCTTGAGCTGCAGGACCTGGACGAGAAGAAGTCCCAGATCGCTCACGGCGAGACCGTCCGCGAGACCGCTACCATGATCTCCTTCATGGCCGACGTCATCGGCATCCGCGACGACATGTACATCGGCAAGGGCGACGCCTACATGGCCGAGGTCTCTGAGTCTGTCCAGCAGGCCTACGAGGACGGTGTTCTGGATCACCGTCCCACGCTCATCTCCCTGCAGTCCGATTCCGACCACCCCACGCAGTCCTCTGCCGACATGCTCTACCTCATCAACGAGTTTGGCGGTCTTGAGAACCTCAAGGGCAAGAAGGTTGCCGTTACCTGGGCCTATTCGCCCTCTTACGGCAAGCCGCTGTCCTGCCCGCAGTCGCTGATCAGCCTGCTGCCTCGCTTTGGCATGGACGTCACCCTGGCTCACCCCGAGGGCTACGACCTCATGCCCGAGGTCGTCGAGCGCGCTAAGGGCTACGCCGCCGAGTCCGGCACCACCTTTAAGCAGGTCAACACCATGGCCGAGGCCTTCGAGGGCGCCGACATCGTGATCCCCAAGAGCTGGGCTCCGTTTGCCGCCATGGAGAAGCGCACCAACCTGTACGCCGAGGGCGACGACGCCGGCATCGCAGCGCTCGAGAAGGAGCTGCTCGCTCAGAACGCTACGCATCAGGACTGGTGCTCCACGACCGAGCTCATGGAGAAGACCGCCAACGGCCAGGACACCATCTTTATGCACCCGCTGCCCGCCGACATCTCCGGTGTCTCCTGCGAGCACGGCGAGGTCAACGCCGACGTCTTCGACATGCACCGTGTGGGCATGTACAAGGAGGCCAGCTACAAGCCGTACGCCATCGCAGCCATGATGTTCCTGCAGAAGGTTGCCGATCCCGCCGCTACCCTCAAGGCCCTCGACGAGCGCAACACCGCCCGTTGGTTCCAGGCCTAAAGCCGGGCTGAGGTAAGCCATGTAAAGGGGGCACTCTGCCAACCGGCGGGGTGCCCCCTTTTTGCATCGTGGGCGTGCGGGATAAGCGCTTTCGATGCAGATGCCCCGCGGCGCGAGTTATGGGTACGATGGTTCAGGGGAGGTATCGCCATGGAACTTGGTTGCGTCATTATGGCTTCGGGCGAGGGTAAGCGGTTTGGCTCCAACAAGATGCTTGCCGATATCTATGGCGAGCCGCTGATTGCCCGGACCATCGATTCGGTTCCCCGGGGCTTTGACGTCGTGGTTTCGACGCGTTGGCCCGAGGTCGCCCAGATTTGCGAGGACAAGCATTGCCCGTGCGTGCTGCACGATGGCAAACTGCGCAGCGAAAGCGTCCGTGCGGGCCTTTCGTGGGGGGTCGATCGCAACTGGAAAGGCTGCCTCTTTTTGCCGGGCGACCAGCCGCTTGTGAGTTCGGATTCTTTTGAGGGTATGGTTCGTGCGTTTGACGAGCGTGGCCGCAATCATCCGGTGCGTCTTGCGTGCAACGGCGAGCCTTCGAGCCCGGTGCTCTTTCCGGCGGAACTGTTCGATGCACTTATGTGTCTTGAGGGCAAGGACGGCGGCGGTTCGATCCTCAAAGGTCGCGTCGACGTTGCGCTGGTCGAGGCGCGTGCGTACGAGTTGTGGGATGTCGATACCGCCAAGGGACAGCGGCGCATAGCGGAGCATATCGCCGCCTGCTCGTATTTTGATCGCGTGGCCAACTGTATTAATCAATAAGGAGCAACATGATCATTATCAAAAATGGCGCGCTTGTGACGCCCCAGGGGCTTCGTCGTGCCGACCTTGCTATGGAGGGCGACAAGATTGCGCGAATTGCCGCGACGATCGAGCCGGCCGAGGACGATACCGTCGAGGATGCCGCGGGCTGTTGGGTGTTTCCCGGCTTTATCGACGGCCACACGCACATGCAGTGTTGGACCGGCATGGATTGGACGGCCGATAGCTTTGAGACCGGTACGCGTGCGGCTGCCTGCGGCGGTACGACGACCATCGTGGACTACGCGACGGCCGATCGCGGCGTGACCATGCCCGATGCCCTTGCCGAGTGGTATCACCGTGCCGATGGAACCTGCACGGCCAACTACGCTTTTCATATGGCACTCGCCGAGTGGAACGAGCGCAATCGCGCCGATCTTTCGGCCATGCGCGAGGCGGGCGTATCGTCGTTCAAGACCTACTTTGCTTACGACCATCTGCGCCTGGACGATGCCGAGACACTCGAGGTGCTCGAGGAGCTCAAGCGTATTGGAGGCATACTGTGCGTGCATTGCGAGAACGGCACGCTGGTGAATGAGCTGCAGAAGCGCGTGTTTGAGCAGGGTATCCACGGGGCCGAGGGCCATGCGCTCAGCCGTCCGGATGTGTGCGAGGCCGAGGCAGTGAGCCGTCTGCTGTATCTGGCGCACCTGGCCGGCGACGCGCCGGTCAACGTGGTGCACCTTTCGACCAAGCTGGGGCTCGAGGCCATTCGCGCTGCCAAGGCGCGCGGGCAGAAGAATATCTATGTCGAGACCTGCCCTCAGTATCTGATGCTCGACGATACCTGCTACTTGGAGCAGGGCGAGGACGGCTTTGCGGGTGCCAAGTATGTGATGAGCCCGCCGCTGCGCCATGCGGGTGACCGTGCAGCCCTGCGCGAGGCGCTTGTGGTCGGCGAGATCGATACGATTGCGACCGACCACTGCAGCTTTAACCTGCACGGGCAAAAGGACCGCGGGCGCGACGACTTCCGCGCGATTCCCAACGGCGGGCCCGGCGTGGAGCATCGCCCCGTCGCGATCGCTACGAGCTTTGAGGGACAGCTGGGTCCCGAGGATCTGTGCCGCTTGATGAGCGAGAACCCGGCGCGCGTCTTTGGCATGTATCCGCGCAAGGGCTGTCTTGCCGAGGGCTCCGATGCCGACGTGTGCGTGTGGGATCCCAAGGCGCGTTGGACTATCAGCGCCGCGACGCAGCATCAGGCCGTGGACTACACGCCGCTCGAGGGCTTTGAGGCGCACGGCCGCGCCAAGGCCGTGTTTGTGAACGGCGTACTGGCTGCGCGCGACGGCGAGCCCACCGGAGCCCAACCCGGCCGCTACGTGCCCCGCTAGCAGCAAAGATGCCGTGTCCCCTCCGCAGTTGCGGTGAAATAGTTCCTGTTTAGCCGCCAAATAGGCCGTTTCAGGAACTATTCCACCGCAACTTGTAGGTCTGGTGGGGCAGCGCCGGCTATTTGAGGCTGGTGGCGACGATGGGGCGGCTGAGGGCGGCTTCGAAGCGATCTGCCATTGTTGGGTCGGCAAGTGTGTCGACTTGGTTGAGCATGACGCGTGCGGTGCTGAGCTTCAGCGCCTGCATCTCGGCATTGAGCACCTGGGCGACGCGCTCGGGCGTGGCGATGTCGGTGAGCTCGCAGCCGCAACGTTCGCAAAAGAGCTCGGGGCGGTGGACGGCTTCGTTGATGGGCTTGCCGAGCCCCGAGGCGCCGACGACCCAGACGGTGTTGGCCGTGCCAGAGGGAATCATCGGCTCCCAGGCGGCGTGGGCCTTGAGCGGGAGCCGCTTGCTGCCGTCCGCCTCGGCCAACACATAATCAAAGCGTTGTGCCAGCTCGCCGAGTGGCTCGGCGGGGGCGGAGAGCTTGCCTGTCTCCGGGTCCAAAACACCCGCCTGGCAGATGCTTCCGCGCGCAAGGCTCGCGCAGGCCTCGCAAGTGCAACCGGGGACATGTGCAGCGCCCGGCTTCCAAGGTGCGGCGTCCAGGCGACGGCTCGATCCGTCCCATGGCACGCCGGCGACGGGAAACATGTGCGTGGTGGTGCAGAGGAGCACGCGGCCGCCAGCGCGCATAAGCTCAAGGCCGAGCGTCTTCAGCAAGGTCGACTTGCCGCCGCTGCCGATAATCGCGGTAATGCCCGGCTCGATCCTGAGCTCCGAGGCAAGATTGCCACTAACCGTTTCCATCTGTTCACCGCCGTATAATATTGTGATAATAAATAATCATCAGAGTAGCGGTCGAACCGCTTTTGCTCTGCTCAAACCGTAGCACAGGGAGGTGCCCCAGGAATGCTCGTTTATGTTCGCGGCGCCGGCGATATCGCCACGGGCGTCGCCGCTCGCTTGGTGCGCGCCGGCGTGTCGGTCGTTATGGCCGATATCGCGGTTCCCACGTGCATCCGTCGCACAATCAGTTTTTGCGAGGCCATTCGCCTGGGCGAGGTCCAGGTCGAGGGCATTCGCGCTCGCTTGGCGCAGACGCCGGCAGAGGCGCTCGAGATTACCCAAGCGGGGGATGTTGCCGTCGTGGTGGACCCTCAGGCCAAGATGCTCGATGAGCTTAAACCCGCGGCTGTGGTCGACGCGATTATGGCCAAGCGCAACCTGGGCACTACGCGCGACATGGCGCCTGCAGTCATCGCCGTGGGGCCGGGCTTTACCGCGCCGGTTGACTGCGACGCCGTGGTCGAGACCATGCGCGGTCATTTTCTCGGCCGCGTCATCACCCAGGGCTCGCCCCAGCCCAATACGGGCGTGCCAGGTGTCATCGCCGGCTATGGCAAGGAGCGCGTTATCCACAGCCCCGCCGCCGGCGTGTTTAGGTCCGACCGCGCAATCGGCGACATCGTGAGTGCCGGCGAGTGTGTTGGGTATGCGGGTGATACTCCCATGATCACGCAGATTGACGGCTGCTTGCGCGGCCTTTTGGCCGACGGCGTTCAGGTGACCGAGGGCTTTAAATGTGCAGACGTCGACCCGCGCGGCGATGCCAGCTATATCAACTATATTTCGGACAAAGCGACGTCGGTCGGCGGCGGCGTGCTCGAGGCACTCGCTATGCTCACCGATGTCTTTAGAGGATAGAAGGCGGCAATGGAAAAGCTCGATGTTGTGAATGCGGTGCTTGCCGCCCTGCGCGCTGGCGAGACGTGCGAGCTCGTGGTCGTGGCCGGTACGGCGGGGTCGTCGCCGCGCGGTGTGGGCGCATGGATGACTGTCTTTGCCAATGGCAGCCAGGAAGGTACCGTCGGCGGCGGCAAGATCGAGCTCTTTGCGCTGGACGAGGCGCGCGAGCTGCTGGCCGCAGGGCAATCGCGTCTGGTCCGCTACACCATGGGCGGCGAGAACTCCGATACCGGCATGATCTGCGGCGGAGCCATCTGCCTGTGCTATCTGCACCTGGATGTATCGCAGGCGCCGTTGTTCCAGTCGATTGCCGATGTCTTGGCGTATCGACGTATCGGCGACTTCGTCATCGACTTTGAACCGTTTGTCGCAAACGCACTCGAAGGCGATGTGGCCGAGTACCATGGCGGGGCATCGCGCCATACCATTGCCGGCTGCCCCGAGCTTTCGCTGGTGGAGGAGGGGAGTAAGGTCACCTACACCAACGCTGCCTCCGAGATTCCCCCGGCGCACATCGAGACGCTCTGCCCCGAGGGCCTGACCTACATCTTTGGCTGTGGACACGTGGGCGCCGCGACGGCGCGCGTACTCACGGCGGCGGGCTTTGCCGTTGTGGCGTGCGATGACCGCCCCGGCACGCTGACGCCCGAATGGGTGCCCGGTGTCTACGATCGTCGCCTGGTCGATTACAAAAACCTGAGCGAGCTGTGTCCCATCGGTCCGCGCGACTTGGTGGTTGTGGCCACAGCAGGCCACAAGTCCGATATCGACGTGGTAATCCAGGCCATGCGCGCCAAGCCCGCCTACCTGGGCTGCCTGGGCTCGCGCCGCAAGACGGCCTTTGTGCGCGCCCGCCTGGAGCAGGAGGGGTTTACGCAGGACCAGATCGACGAGCTGCACCTGCCGATCGGCGTTGCCATTCAGGCCGAGGACCCCGAGGAGATCGCTATCTCCATCGCCGCCGAGATGATTCACCTGCGCCGCACCAAACTCGTCCCCCGCAAGCGCTAATCGCATCCCCATATATGAGTTGCGGTGAAATACGGACTGTTAAAGCCTGTTAAGCCGTCAAACGGTCCCTATTTCACCGCAACTGCCATTTTCCTCCGTCCCCTAGGGATCAATATGTGCGGGGGAGTTGTGGAGTTGTGCAGGCAGACGAGGTTTTTCTGGAAATACGCTCCCGATGCGCGTATAGTACCGATTGTTTTGTCGGCTCCTGCTGCGTCGAGTCCAAACCGCGAAATGCCATGAGCGGCGCGGATGCAGCCAGGAGGCACGAGGACAACCCATCGTGGCCACGCCCCGTGCTTAAAACCCCAAGAAGGAGTGAACAATGGCAGAAGAGAAGTATGTGCCGCGTCTGAAGACCAAGTACAACAACGAGGTCAAGCAGCAGCTTCAGGACAAGTTCCAGTACGAGAACGTCATGATGATCCCCAAGTTTGAGAAGATCGTCGTGAACATGGGTGTCGGCGAGGCCGCTACCGATTCCAAGGCCATCGACGGTGCCGTGCGCGACCTGCGCGCCATCACCGGCCAGCAGCCGATGATCACCCGTGCCCGCAAGTCCATCGCTACCTTCCGCCTGCGCGCTGGTATGCCGATCGGCTGCAAGGTTACCCTGCGTGGCGACCGTATGTGGGAGTTCTTCGATCGTCTGACCTCCGTCGCGATCCCCCGTATCCGCGACTTCCGCGGCATCTCGGCCAAGAGCTTCGACGGCCGTGGTAACTTCTCCATGGGCGTCACCGAGCAGCTCATCTTCCCCGAGATCGACTTCGACTCCGTCGATCACCAGCGTGGTATGGACATCACTTTCGTGACCACCGCCAACACCGATGAGGAGGCCAAGGCCCTTCTGGACGCCTTCGGTTTCCCGTTCAAGAAATAGGTTCACCTGCCCTATGAGCGCCGTTCCCACAAGGGGGCGGCGCTTGGGGCGAACAATACTCTATGTGAGGAGGATATAAGTGGCTAAGACATCGATGATCGTCAAGTGCAATCGCAAGCAGAAGTTCTCTACTCGTGAGTACACGCGCTGCCAGCGCTGCGGCCGTCCGCACTCTGTGTACCGCAAGTTCGGCCTGTGCCGTGTCTGCTTCCGCGAGCTTGCACTCAAGGGCGAGCTTCCCGGCGTTAAGAAGGCCAGCTGGTAAGTCACTACCAGCGTTTCAAGCATCAGTTTGGAACAGGGAAAACGCGCTAGTTAGGCTTTGCCGTTAAGGGCGGCGAAGAACCAAGAGCACGTGTTCATCAAGAACGAAGGAGAATCTGTATGAACCTTACAGACCCGATCGCAGATATGCTTACGCGCATCCGTAACGCTAACTCTGTGAACAAGGCCACGGTCTCCATGCCGAGCAGCAAGAAACTCGTCGAGATCGCTCGTGTTCTGCACGAGGAGGGCTACATCGAGGGCTACGATGTCGAGGACACCGTTCCCCAGAAGACTCTGCACATCACGCTTAAGTATGGTCCCAAGAAGGCTAAGATCATCAACGGCATCCGCCGCATTTCCAAGCCGGGCCTGCGTAAGTACACCGGCGTTGCCGACATGCCCCGCGTCCGCGGTGGCCTTGGTACCGCCATTATTTCCACCAGCCATGGCGTCATGACCGACCGCGATGCTCGCAAGCACAACGTCGGCGGCGAGATCATCGCTTACGTCTGGTAATTCGCTCGGTAGGTAGAAGGAAAGGAGATCACCGTGTCTCGTATCGGTAATAAGCCTGTCCAGATTCCCGCCGGAGTCGAAGTGGCAGTCAACGGCAACAACGTTGTCGTCAAGGGCCCCAAGGGCCAGCTCGAGCTCGATGTCTTTGAGAAGCTCGCTATCAACGTCGAGGACAACGTCCTCACCGTTTCCCGTCCCGACGACGAGCGTGAGACCCGTGCCCGCCACGGCCTCACCCGCGCCCTCATCCACAACATGGTTGTTGGCGTTTCCGAGGGCTTCGAGAAGAAGCTCGAGCTCGCCGGCGTCGGTTACCGCGTGCAGCAGAAGGGCAAGAACCTCGAGTTCTCCCTGGGCTTCTCGCACCCCGTGATCGTCGAGGCTCCCGAGGGCATCACCTTCGAGGTTCCCGACAACACCCACGTGAACGTCAAGGGTATCAACAAGCAGCAGGTCGGTCAGATCGCCGCTGAGATCCGCGGCCATCGTCCTCCCGAGCCTTACAAGGGCAAGGGTATCCACTACGTTGGCGAGCACATCCGCCGCAAGCTGGGTAAGGCCGCCAAGTAGTCGTAACCGACTCACTCGCATAAGACCAGCACCCCGTCAGGTGCTGGCAAGATCAACCTTTTTAGGAGTTTACGTATGAACAAGCATAAGGCGAAGCTGGAAGGCCTCAAGCGTCGTCAGCGTCGTGTTCGCGGCAAGGTCTCGGGTACCTCCGAGCGTCCGCGTCTTCGCGTGACCCGTACTAACGCCAACATCTATGCCCAGATCATCGACGACAGCAAGGGCTCCAGCCTGACGCTCGTCTCTGCCTCGACCCTCGAGGCCGAGTTCAAGGGCACCCACACCTCGAACAAGGAGGCTGCGGAGAAGGTCGGTCAGCTCGTTGGCAAGCGTGCCATCGAGGCCGGCATCACCAAGGTCGCCTTCGATCGCGGTGGCCGTATCTACCATGGCCGCGTCAAGGCCCTCGCCGACGGTGCTCGTGCCGCCGGTCTCGAGTTCTAGGAGGTATGTAGCACATGGCTCGTAATCAGAAGCAGCAGCGCGAGGCCTCCGAGTTCGAGGAGCGCGTCGTTTACATCAACCGCGTGTCGAAGACCGTCAAGGGTGGTCGTCGCATGAGCCTCGTCGCTCTCGTCGTCGTTGGCGACGGCAAGGGCAACGTCGGCGTTGGCATGGGCAAGTCCGCTGAGGTGCCCCTGGCCATCTCCAAGGCGTCTCTCGATGCCAAGAAGAACATGTTCCACGTGCCGGTGACCGAGCAGGGCACCATCCCGCACGAGGTTCTCGGCCACTTTGGTGCCGGCCGCATCATCATCAAGCCCGCTGTCGAGGGTACCGGCGTTATCGCCGGCGGCGCTGTGCGTCCCCTCTTCGAGCTTGCTGGCATCAAGAACGTCCTGTCCAAGTCCCTCGGTACCGACAACGGCCTCAACATCATCAAGGCTGCCGTCGAGGGCCTCAAGGAGCTCTCCAGCCCTGAGGACGTCGCGGCTCGCCGTGGCCTGACGGTCTCCGAGATGTTCGTCGGTAAGGAGAACTAAGCATGGCTGACACCATCAAGATCAAGCAGGTCCGCAGCACCAACGGTTGCAAGCAGGACCAGGTCCGTACTGTCCGTGCCCTCGGTCTCCACAGGATCCGCGAGGTTCGCGAGATTGCTGACAACGAGTCCGTCCGCGGCATGATCTTCAAGGTCAAGCACCTTGTCGAGATTGTAGAGGAGTAGCAAATGCAGCTTCACGATCTTACTCCCGCGCCCGGTTCCACCAAGAACCGCAAGCGCGTCGGCCGTGGCAATTCTTCGGGTCACGGCACCACTTCTGGCCGCGGCCAGAAGGGCCAGGGTTCCCGCTCTGGCGGCACCAAGGGTGCCGGCTTCGAGGGTGGCCAGACTCCGCTGGCTATGCGCCTGCCCAAGCTTCCGGGCTTCCGCAACCCCCGTCGTATCGAGTACACCGCTGTTAACGTTGAGCGTCTCGAGCGTAAGTTCGAGGATGGCGCTGTGATCGACGGTGCCGCTCTTAAGGCCGCTCGCATCACCAAGAGCGAGTTCGAGCCCGTCAAGGTGCTCGGCAATGGTGAGCTCACCAAGAAGTTCACGGTCAAGGTCGACAAGGTAAGCGCTTCTGCGCAGGCCAAGATCGAGGCCGCCGGCGGAAAGGTCGAGCTGCCGTGCTAAATGGTCTTAAGAATGCTTTCCGCATCAAAGAATTGCGCGAAAAGATTCTTTTTACCATAGCTATGCTCGTCGTGTACCGCATTGGTGCGCACGTTCCTGTGCCCGGCATTCCCTTCCAGGGGATGCTGGGCCTTTTCTCGACCGATAACAATTCGGTCGCCGCAGGTGCTATGGCCCTCCTGAATCTTTTCTCTGGCGGCGCGTTGAGCTATGTGTCGGTGTTTTCGCTGGGCATCATGCCTTACATCACCAGCTCAATCATCCTCCAGATGCTCCAGGCCGTTGTGCCTTCCCTGCATGAGCTTGCCCGCGAGGGCGAGGTCGGTCAGACCAAGATTACGCAGTATTCGCGTTACCTCACCCTGGCTCTGGCAATCCTCAACTCCGTGGGTTACCTCTTCCTCTTTAAGAGCTTCGGCATCAGCTTTAATGGCGCCGGCGCTCCCGAGATCATCTTCGACCTCATGATCGTCGGCACGCTCACTGCGGGCGCTATGCTGATCATGTGGATTGGTGAGCTCATCACCCAGCGTGGTATCGGCAATGGCATGTCCCTGATCATCTTTGCGAACATCATGGCCGGCCTGCCGCAGGCGATCTTCTCCAGCACCGAGGGTAATGCCGGTGGCATCATCACCATGGTGATCATCTGCGCCATCATCCTGCTGGTTATCCCGCTGATTGTTTTTCTTGAGCGCGGCCAGCGCCGCATCCCGGTCTCCTACGCTAAGCGCGTCGTGGGCCGTCGCATGATGGGTGGCCAGACCACCTACCTGCCCATCAAGGTCAATACCGCGGGTGTCGTGCCGATCATCTTCGCTTCGGCGCTGCTGTACTTCCCGGCTCAGATTGCCGTGTTCTTCCCCGGCATCGGCTGGATTCAGGCAGTTGCCTCTGCGCTTTCGACCGGTTGGCTCAACTGGGTGCTTAATGTTGTCCTCATCGTGTTCTTCGCGTACTTCTACACCTCCATGGTGTTCAACCCCGATGACACGGCCGACAACCTTAAGAAGCAGGGCGGCTTTATTCCGGGCGTCCGTCCGGGTAGGGCTACCGCGGCCTACATCAAGAACGCGCTCAACAAGATCACGCTTCCCAGCGCTGTCTTTTTGGCGCTCATCGCCATCGTGCCTTCGATCATCTTCTCCTTCACGGGTAACCATCTGATCCAGGCATTTGGCGGCACGTCCATCCTCATCATGGTCGGCGTCGTGCTCGACACGGTCGATAAGCTCGAAGGCCAGATCAAGATGTATGATTACGATGGATTCTTTAAATAGGCTAGAGGAGGATTGCTCATGAACCTCGTATTGCTCGGAGCTCCGGGTGCCGGTAAGGGCACCGTCGCACAGGAGCTCGTCGCCGAGTTTGGCGTCGCTCACATTTCCACGGGCGACCTGCTGCGTGCTGCCGTCAAGGGTGGCACCGAGCTTGGTATTCAGGCTAAGAAGTACATGGACGCTGGCGAGCTCGTTCCCGACCAGCTCGTGATCGACCTTGTCAAGGAGCGCCTTGCTGCCGATGACGCCCAGCAGGGCTTCATCCTCGACGGCTTCCCGCGCAACACCGCCCAGGCTGTGACGCTCGATTCCGAGCTCTCCGCCATGGGTCGCGAGATCGACTGCGCCCTTCTGGTCGACGTGGCCCCCGAGGTCATCATCGATCGTCTGTCTTCGCGTCGCACCTGCCGCGCCTGCGGTTACACCGGCACCGCTGCCGATGCTACCTGCCCCAAGTGCGCCGGCGAGATGTATCAGCGCGACGACGACAAGCCCGAGACCATCAAGAACCGTCTCGACGTCTACGAGAAGTCCACGAGCCCGCTCGTCGACTACTATCGTGGCCAGGGTCTGCTCAAGTCGGTCAACGGTGACCAGGCTCGCGAGACCGTGTACGGGGATGTCAAAGAGGCTCTTGGTCTATGATCAAGATTAAGTCTGCAACGCAAATCGAGCAGATGAAGAAGGCAGGAGCGCTATCTAAGATGGCGCTCCGCCACGTTGGAGCCATGGTGCGCCCTGGTGTTTCGACCTTTGAGCTCGATCAGCTCGCGGAGCAGATTATCCGTATGCATGGCGGCACCCCGGCCTTTAAGGGTTACGGCGGGTTCCCCGGTACCATTTGCGCATCGATTAACGATGCCGTGGTCCACGGTATTCCCAACCCCGACATGATCCTGCGCGATGGCGATATCATCTCCATCGATACGGGAGCCGTTGTCGACGGTTGGGTTGGCGATAACGCTTGGACGTTTTTTGTCGGCACACCCACGCCCGAGGCCAAGGCCCTGTGCGAGGTCACGCGCGATTGCCTTAAGGCTGCCATCGAGCAGGCTGTTCCCGGTAACCATATCGGGGATGTTGGTTACGCCGTTCAGTCCCTCGCCGAGTCTCACGGTTACGGCGTGCTTCGTGACTATGTGGGCCATGGCATTGGCCGCGTGATGCACGAGGACCCCAACGTTCCTAACTATGGAAAGAAGGGGAGGGGCGTTCGCCTCCAGGCCGGCATGGTCATTGCCATCGAGCCGATGGTTACGATGGGTTCCAACCATGTGAGCACGGGCTCCGACGGTTGGATTGTTACGACCAACGACCACCTGCCCGCCGCACACTACGAGAACACCGTCGCCATTACCAATGACGGTCCGGTGATTATCACCACGGATGCCCAAGGTGCTTGGTGTTCGCTCCAAGGCGGAGAAATGTAACAAGTTCCACTTAGTTGTGGAGCCATTACGAAGTTATTACGATGCGTGCATACGTGTTGTAGAATACTCAATTGCTGTCGTTTTCTAGAGAAAGATGATTGCTTGTGAAGAAGGAAGACGCAATTGAGCTCGAGGGTACGGTAAAGGAACCGCTGCCCAATGCCATGTTTAAGGTCGAGCTCGAGAACGGTCATTCGGTTCTGTGCAACATTTCTGGCAAGATCCGAATGAATTACATCCGTATTCTCCCCGGTGACAGGGTTGTCGTGGAGCTTTCCCCGTACGACCTGACCCGCGGCCGCATCACCTATCGCTACAAATAGCGGCACGCATACGCGCACTCCATTTCCGACTGCAGGCTTAGCTCAACCTACGGTCGGATTGTGTGTGAAGACCAGCCATAGTTTTAAACGCCTGCGGCTGGGCGAGTAGATAGTAGGGAAGTAGTTTGAGCGCTACCGAAAGGAAGAACGATGAAGGTACGTCCTTCGGTCAAGAAGATGTGCGATAAGTGCAAAATCATTAGGCGCCATGGCAAGGTCCTCGTCATTTGCGAGAACCCCCGTCATAAGCAGCGTCAGGGTTAAGAGAGGAGACTACGTTGGCCCGTATTAATGGTGTCGACCTCCCGCGTGAGAAGCGCGTTGAGATCGGTCTGACCTACATTTACGGCATCGGCCGCACCACTGCGACGAAGATCTGCGTCGAGTGCAACGTTAACGTGGATACGCGCGTTAAGGACCTCACCGAGGATGAGGTTAACGCCATCCGTGATTATATCGATAAGAACCAGATCATGGTTGAGGGCGACCTCCGCCGTGAGCGCAACCAGAACGTCAAGCGCCTTATGGACATCGGCTGCAACCGCGGCCTTCGTCACCGCAAGGGCCTCCCGGTCCGCGGCCAGCGCACCCACACTAACGCTCGTACCCGTAAGGGCCCGAAGCGTCAGATCGGTGCTAAGAAGAAGAAATAAGGAGCGCTAGATAGATGGCTACTGCTAAGAAGAACGTTCGCGCTGCCCGTCTGAAGCGCGCGGACCGTAAGAACATTTCCGTGGGCCAGGCTCACATTCGTTCTACGTTCAACAACACGATCGTTTCGATCACCGATCCCCAGGGCAACGTCATTTCCTGGAAGTCGGCTGGCCAGGTGGGCTTCAAGGGCTCCCGTAAGTCCACGCCGTTCGCTGCCCAGATGGCTGCCGAGGCTGCTGCCAAGCAGGCCATGGAGCACGGTATGAAGAAGGTTTCCGTCTTCGTCAAGGGCCCCGGCTCCGGTCGTGAGACCGCCATTCGCTCCCTCCAGGCTGCTGGCCTCGAGGTCTCGAGCATCCAGGACAAGACCCCCATTCCGCACAACGGCTGCCGCCCCAAGAAGCGTCGCCGCGTGTAACTGA
>CAUDZT010000019.1 GCA_958453935.1 uncultured Collinsella sp.
TGGTTGTCTCGCACATTTTTCGATGGAAAAACGTGGTTGTCTCGCACATTTTCCAAGGGAAACGCGCATATGGCCTTATACTAGCCGAGAGGGTTGGGAGGCAATATGCAACGACAGCTTATGAGTGAACTTATCGCTTGGAAATCAAGGGCGAATCGCAAACCTCTCTTGCTTAAGGGAGCCCGCCAGACAGGAAAGACGTGGCTTCTTAACAAATTCGCAAGCCAGCAGTATCGAAACGTCATTCGTTTTGACTTTATGCTCGAGCCGAGCGCACGTTCGCTGTTCGATGGGGACCTCGACCCCAAGCGCATCATCTCCCAGATAGAACTCCTAAGTGGCCAAACCATAACGCCGGCAGACACGCTCATCATCTTCGACGAGATCCAAGAGGCGCCACACGGGATCACCTCGCTCAAGTACTTCAACGAACTTGCACCCGAATACCACATCGTAGCAGCCGGCTCCTATATGGGTCTCGCGCTCCGACGCGAAAACGAGTCATTTCCCGTCGGCAAAATCGACCAGCTCACCATGCGTCCCATGGGGTTTGCCGAGTTCGTTCGTGCCGTCGACGGCAACCCGCTCGCCGACGCCATCCTTGCCGCAGACATGAACCTTCTAGCAAACGTTACCGAAAAGCTCGAGCACTTGCTCAAGGAATACCTTGTTGTCGGTGGTATGCCCGAAGTTGTCTCCGCTTTCGCCGAGACACGCGACTTCATCGAAGCCCGAAGGCTTCAGCAGCAAATCATCGAGGCTTACGAATCCGATTTTGGCAAACATGCACCCGCCCGCATCGTCGAGCGCATGAGGTTGGTTTGGAAATCCCTTCCCGGCCAGCTTGCCAAGGAGAACAAGAAGTTTGTCTATGGCGCCCTTCGCCCCGGAGCGCGCGCACGCGATTTTGAGGAAAGCCTCCAGTGGCTCGCGGACTACGGAATCGTTCATAAGGTTCCGCGCGTTTCTGCCCTCAGAGCACCGCTCTTGAGCTATGAGGATCTCTCGGGCTTCAAACTGTTTTGCATTGACACCGGCATCCTTGGAGCGCTCTCCAGCCTCCCCCCGACCATCGTCCTAAACGGATCCGCTGTTTTCACTGAGTTTAAGGGCTCGCTCACCGAGCAATATGTCGCACAGGAACTCTTGCTGCAAGGCAAAAGTCCTGCGTACTGGTCCTCTACCTCCGGCAATGCCGAAACCGACTTTGCCATCGACCATGCGGGAACCGTGCTTCCGCTTGAGGTCAAGGCGGCGGAGAACCTCAAAGCAAAGAGCCTGAAAATAGCCTGCGAAAAATTCAAGCTCATGCGTTGTGTGAGGACCTCCCTGGCGGGATATAGAGATGAAGGCATGCTCGTCAATATTCCGCTTTGGGAGATTGGGCAAATCGACAAGCTGGCATAGGCGCTGTGGGGACGCCCCGCAAGGACTGTCCCCAGGTGCCGGCAGAAAAGGAACGTCCCTAAGTGCCGGCTGTTGAGTTGCGGTGGAATAGGGACTGTTTGGGGCCCGAAAGGGCGATTTTAGTCCATATTTCACCGCAACTTATTGGAGGGCGCTGAGGCTGGGGGTCCAGCCGATGGTGGGTAGCTCACCGTCGAGAACCTCGTTAATGGTGGCGGCCATGCCGGCAAGCAGGCTGTTCTCGCTTACGGTGAGCGTGTCGTAGCCGCCGGCTCGCATAAGCTCGCGAATCACCACGGCACCAGCCAAGATCACGCCCGCGCGTTTGGGCTGTACACCCGGTAGCGCGGCGATGCCTTCCGCGTCCAACACAGACATGCGCTCGATAGCGGCCGAGACCTGCTCCAGCGACAGCTCGCGTAGGTGCACAAAGCTCGAATCGTACGGTTCCAGCTCGTGGACCAGAGCCACCAGCGTAGTCACCGTGCCGCCCACCGCGACTAAGCGTTCGGCGCGCTCAAAGTCGACAGGCAGGCCCTCAAAATAGGCGGCGAACTGCTCGCCTGCCCACGCGGCAGCGGCAGCAAGCTCGCCATCCGCGGGCGGCAACGCAGAGAAAAAGCGCTCCGTCACGCGACGGCAACCGATGTCCAGCGAGCGCGTTCCCTCCAGCGCAAAGACGCCGCGCTCCGGAGCGTATACGCCCGTCGCGAGTTCCGTGGACCCGCCGCCCGAATCCGCGACGATGATGCGCTCGCCGGCAAAGTCGTGCGCCACGCCAAAAAACGTCAGGCGCGCCTCGACCTCGCCCGGAATCACCCGTGGTTTGAGCCCCAACTCGCGCAGGCCGTCCAGCAGCAGCGCGGCATTGGACGCATCGCGCGCGGCACTCGTGCACGTGGTGCAGACGCACACGGCCCCAAAGGCACGGGCCTCGTCCACAAACATGCGGCACGCAGCGAGCACACGCTCGACAGCCGCCTCGCAGAAGCGCCCCGTCGCGTCCACGCCCTCGCCCAGGTCGGTAATCTCGGTATGCTTGGACGATTCCACAATCGCTCCGCCCTCGACCTGGGCCAACACCAGTCGCGACGACACCGTTCCCAGGTCGATCGCGGCCACCTTATAGCGTTTGCAATTTGTCATTGCGGGCTCCCCTCCGGGCGCTATTTGCCGTTGGACACGACCGTCTGACCCTCGACGCCGTTAAACCCAAACAGCATGTCGAGCGCCTGGATGTACCACGGCGCGTCCTTGCCGACTTCTTCGATTTCCTTGGCCACTTCGCTGGCCTTCTTGGCGTTTGAGGACTTTTTGCTCGACGACGAGTCCGAATCGTCGTCCAAGCCTAGCACGTCAATCTTCTTCTCGCCGGGCATCACCAGGCCCAGGTCCTCGGACGCCGCGTCCTTGATACCCTCCTCCGAGAGCAGCTTGTCGACGCTTTTTTGCAGCTCATCATTGTATTGCTGGCGAATCTCGACCTGCTTGGCCAAGATATCGCTCGAACGCTTTGCCACGTACAGATCGCGCACGGGAAAATACAGGCTCACGAGCACCAGCGCCACCACGATACCGATAAACAGCGGACGCAGAGAGCCATGCGTAAAGTCATAGATCGCCTTGACCACCGCGTTGTCGTTGGCGTAATGCATAAAGTCCGAGCCCGAAAGACGACTCGAGGGTCTGCTCGATTTGTCGTGTGCCTGAGTCGAGAGACGCGATGCATGCGACGAACGCGCCGGGCGCACTGGTCCATCTGCCAAAGTATTTGATTGAGCATTGGGGCGCGAGGTACTTGCCGGGCGCTGCGTGGAGCGGTCGGCGCCGGCATAAGCGGACCCACCGAGCTGCACCGTGCGCGCACGGCGAGGCGACGGCTCGCGCGAACCGGCGGAATAGTACCTGTTGTCGTAAATCTGATCCATGTGCGCCTTGTGCGGTTGAGGTTTGTTTGCGCTAAGTCCTTTAGTTATAGCACGAGCGCCCGCACCGCCTTCGCCAGCCTTTGCTCGACATAAAAAAGGCGCTGAGCCATATGGCCCAGCGCCCACAGCGCTTTGCGGCGTCCAGCCAAGGCGGGGCGGAACCGAGTCAGCCTCCTCCTCGCCAAATTCGCCCGTTTAGCGAATGTTGTAGAACGCGGCCTTGCCGGCGTAGCGCGCGCTGCCCTCGAGCTCGTCCTCGATGCGAATGAGCTGGTTGTACTTGGCGATACGGTCGCTGCGGCACGGGGCGCCCGACTTGATCTGGCCGGCATTGACGCCCACGACCAGGTCGGCGATCGTGGAATCCTCGGTCTCGCCGGAGCGGTGACTCACGATGCAGGCGTAACCGGCCTCCTTGGCGGTCTCGATGGCCTCGAGCGACTCGGTGAGCGTGCCGATCTGATTGACCTTGACCAGGATCGCGTTGGCGGCACCCAGCTCGATGCCCTTCTTGAGGCGCTCGGTGTTGGTGACGAACAGGTCGTCGCCCACCAGCTGCACCTTGTTGCCAATGCGACGGGTGAGCTCAACCCAGCCGTCCCAGTCTTCCTCGGCCATGCCGTCCTCGATGGAGATGATGGGATAGGTGTCGACAAGCTTCTCCCAGTAATCAACCATCTGGGCACTCGTGTACTCCACGCCCTCGCCCTTGAGCTCATACATACCGGTCTCAGCGTTGTAGAACTCGGTGGACGCCGGATCCATGGCGTACATGAAGTCGACGCCGGGCTTAAAGCCAGCCTTCTCGACGGCCTTGGTGATGTACTCGAACGGCTCGGCATTGGTCTTGAGGTTGGGCGCAAAGCCGCCCTCGTCGCCCACGCCGCCGCCCAGGCCGGCCTCGTGCAGCACGCCCTTGAGGGTGTGGTAGACCTCGGCGCACCAACGCAGGCCCTCGGCAAAGCTCGGGGCGCCCACCGGCATGATCATGAACTCCTGGAAGTCGACGTTGTTGTCGGCATGCACACCGCCGTTAAGGATGTTCATCATAGGCGTGGGCAGCAGGTGGGCGTTGACGCCGCCCAGGTACTGGTACAGCGACAGGCCCGCCGACTCGGCAGCGGCGCGGGCGACGGCCAACGACACGCCCAGGATGGCGTTGGCACCGAGCTTGGTCTTGTTGGGGGTACCGTCCGCGGCAATCAGCGCGGCATCGACGGCGCGCTGGTCGAAGGCGTCGAGGCCCACGACGGCGTTAGCGCACTCGTTGTTGACGTGCTCGACGGCCCGAAAGACGCCCTTGCCCAGATAGCGGCCCTTGTCGCCATCACGCAGCTCGCAGGCCTCAAAGGCGCCGGTCGAAGCACCCGAAGGCACCATTGCGCGGCCAAAGCTGCCGTCCTCGAGCACGACCTCGACCTCGACGGTGGGATTGCCGCGGCTGTCGAGCACCTCGCGACCGTAGACGTCCAAAATATCGCTCATGTTGTCTCCCTCTCACTTGGAAACGGGTTGAATGCTTGGCGACACGGCTTGCACGCTACAGTGGCGCGCAGGTTCATAAGTTAGCCTTATCGCACTTTTTGCATTATGCCCTAAGTTAGCCAAGGGATACAATCTTTTTGAAAAATAATGGGGGCGATGAGAAAGTCCGTCCCGTCGCCCCCGCAGTCTTACTCCTCTGCCTTTGCGGCATCCCAGAGGTCGTTGAGGCCGTGGGTCGAAAGCTCGGCCAGATCCACGTAGGCGTCGGCCGCCATCTGCTCCATCGCGGCCCAGCGGCGGCGGAACTTTGCCGTGCTGGCACGCAGGGCGCTCTCGGCGTCGATTCCCTCCTTGCGCGCAACGTTGACCAGGGCAAAGAGCAGGTCGCCAAACTCCATCTCGCGCTCGGGCGAGCCGGGAGCCTCGGCCTCAAACTCGGCACGCTCCTCAGCGACCTCGTCCCACACGTCCTGGACCGTCTCCCACTCAAAGCCCACGGCAGCCGCCTTGCGCGACACCTTCTGAGCCTGCATCAGCGCCGGCAGGTGCGTGGGCACGCCGTCGAGCAGACCCTCGGGCGCAGCCTCGCCTGCCGCCACGGCCTGGTCTTTGGCGGCCTTCTCGGCAAGCTTGACCTCGTCCCAAATCTTGAGCACCTCGTCGGAGTTGTCGGCATCCGCATCGCCAAACACGTGCGGGTGACGACGGATGAGCTTGGCGTCGATATCGCGCGCCACATCGGCCAGCGAAAACTCGCCGGCATCCGCCGCAATCTGCGCATGCAGTACGACCTGCATGAGCACGTCGCCCAACTCCTCGCGCAGGTGTGCCGCGTCGTCGGCCTCGATGCAGTCGAGCGCCTCGTAGGCTTCCTCGATCATGTTCTTGCCAATGCTGCGGTGCGTCTGCTCGCGGTCCCACGGGCAGCCGTCGGGCTGACGCAGGCGCCAGATGGTCTGCACCAGATGCTGCAGCTCGGCCGACACGTCTACCAGCGTGGACAGGTCGCGCGAACCCTCGGCATTTTGCTGAGCCATATGCTCGGCCATGGTTAGTCCTCCCCCATGATCACATGGCGGAACGCGCCGCCCTCGTAGACGCCGTAGCTATGTGTGCCGTCCTTGGGGATGCTCACGCTGCCGGGATTGAAGAGCCACAGACCCGGGTGCGCGGCGCTTTCCTCGTTAACCTTGATGTGCGTATGGCCGTAGACGAGCGCGGAGCCCTCGGGCAGCGCGGGCGCGTGGTCAACGCTGTTATGCATGCCGGCGCCAAAGACGTGGCCGTGCGTCAGGAACAGTTCACGTCCGGTCTCGTCGAATAGTGTGGCGTAGTCAGCCATGACGGGGAAGTCGAGGACCATCTGGTCGACCTCGGCGTCGCAGTTGCCGCGCACCGCGATGATGCGGTCGGCCAGGGCGTTGAGCAGCGGAATCACGCGTTTGGGGGCGTAGTCGCGCGGCAGGTCGTTACGCGGGCCGTGGTAGAGCAGGTCGCCCAACAGCACAATGCGGTCGGGCTGTTCGGATTCGATGGCAGTGCAGAGGCGCTCGGCCCAGTATGCCGAGCCATGGATGTCGGAAGCGATGAGGTATTTCATGGGGAGTCCTTTCGGTGGGGTTAATTGGATTGGCGCGGCGCGTCACTCGCCCGCATCACTCAAATCGCAACGCCGCGGCTTGGGCCGCTTGCATCACGCGTTGGAGCGGCACGTTGTGCTCGCGGGCAAGGCGAGCACAGTCCTCGTACTCGGGAGCCGCACGTTCACTGCCATCGGGCAGGGTCGCCACCTTAACGGATACCTCGCCCCAAGGCGTTGTCACCTGCTCGAATCGGCGCGGCAGGCAAACGCGTTCCATCACCTGGCGACGAATGGCGTTGGTCGTGGTCTCCAAAAAGATAATCGTCTGCAGGCGCTCGATATCCTCGTGTGAGCAGATCACCTGCAACTGCCAGCCGGGGCGGCCTTTTTTGCAGTAGAGGGGCAGCCAGTGCACCTCGCGGGCGCCGGCCTCGCGCAGGCGGTCAGCGGCATAGGCGAGTACCTCGGGCGACGCATCATCGATGTCGCACTCCAGCTTGACGATGGTTTCGGGCGCATCGGTCTCGCGGGACAGCGGAGATGTACTTCCACGTTGCATACGGTCCGGATCCTTTCCGCACGGGCTCGTTTTATTCACCCAAACGCTAGCACATCGAACGTGGCACAGGCGTGACTTTCGTCCGTCGTCGCCCTTGCCCCTATCCAAACATGTACGTCAGCCTCCAAACATGTCATTTTTTGTCGGTTTTGGAGGCTGACGTACACGTTTTGGAGCGGGCCGCACACGATCAAAATTGCGCCCGCATTCCGTCCACCACAAAGTTCGCCGCACTCAACAATTTTGAACTTTCTACGCAGTTCATCGGCTAAAAATTACCCTCGGCATACTTACCCGCTGCACGATGTTACTCTAGTTGCATTTGGCTAACTAAGCGGCTGCCGAGGACCCAGCCCGGCACCGTTACGGCATAGGAGGTTTCATGTTCGAGAAGCGGCTCTTCTCCCTGGTTCCGCAGGCAACGCCCTACATTGTGGCGAGCGTCCTGTTTAAATGGATCGCGCTGATGGCAAACATCACGGTGATGTGGATCCTCGCGCGCATTCTGGGCGGCATCGTTGCCGGCGGACTGCCGGCTGCACTCGCCGTCGACGCGCTCGCGCAGGCAACTCCGCCGCTCGCCGGCGCCATCATCGTGCGCGCCGCCGCCATCTATCTGGCGCAGCGTTCCGGTGACAAGGCCGCCTTCAAAGCCGTCCGCCGCGTGCGCTCGCTCGTCTACGACAAGCTCACCGCACTCGGCCCCTCCTACACCGAGACCGTCCCCACCGCCGAGGCCGTCCAGACCAGCGTCGAGGGCGCCACGCAACTCCAGGCGTACTTTGGCGGCTACCTGCCGCAGCTCTTCTTTGCCGGCTTGGCACCCATCACGCTGTTTGTACTGCTCGTGGGCCAGGCGGGTCTTCCCGCCGCGCTGCTGCTCGCCTGCGTTCCGGTCATCCCCGTCTCCATCATGATGGTCATGCGCAACGCCAAAAAGATCGGTGCCGAGTACTGGGGCAGCTATGTCGATCTGGGCGGCATGTTCCTGGAGGCCGTGCAGGGTCTCACCACCCTTAAGGTCTACCAGGCCGATCGCAGCTGGCACGAGCGCATCAACGCAGAGTCCGAGCGTTTCCGCACAGCGACCATGCGCCTGCTGGTGATGCAGCTGCGCTCCATTTGCGTTATGGACCTGGTCGTCTATATGGGCGCCGCGCTCGGCATTATCGTAGCCGCGCTGCAGCTCGCCACGGGCAAGATTGGCTTTGAGGCTGCCTTCCTCATCGTCTTTCTGTCACAGGAGTTCTTTTTGCCTATGCGCCGCCTGGGATCGCTGTTCCACACGGCCATGAACGGCATGGCCGCCTCGCGCCGCATGTTTGGCATTTTGGATACGCCCGAGCCCGAGCGCGGCGATGTTGAGCTTGATGGTCGCGGCGATATCGAGCTCGCAGGCGTGAGCTATGCCTACGGCGACCGCACCGTGCTGGACAGCGCCAGCGCGACCATTGCGCACGGCTCGCTCGTGGCACTCGTGGGCGAAAGCGGCGGCGGCAAGTCCACGCTCGCGGGGATTATCGCGGGCCGCAAGGACGCCTACCGCGGCAGCGTGCGCATTGGCGGCGTCGAGCTGCGCGATGTCACGGCCGCCTCACTCATGCGCGCCGTCACGCTGGTGCCCACCAACGGCTACCTGTTTGCCGGCACCCTGCGCGACAACCTGCTGCTCGCCCAGCCCAACGCCACCGACACCGAGCTTTTGCGCGCGCTCGACCGCACGCGCGTGGCGGCCTTTGTGCGGGCCAACGGCGGGCTCGACATGGTGATTAACGAGGGTGGCACCAACCTTTCGGGCGGCCAGCGCCAGCGCGTGTGCATGGCCCGCGCCCTGCTGCACGACTCGCCGATCTATGTGTTTGACGAGGCTACGAGCAACGTCGATGCCGCAAGCGAGGCCGCGATCGGCGAGGTCATCGCGTCGCTTGCCGGCGGGCACACTGTAATTGTGGTGGCACACCGCCTGTCGACGATCGTGGACGCCGATCAGATCCTGGTGCTGGAACGCGGCCGCATTGCCGAGCACGGGACTCACGGCGAGCTCTTGGCCGCCGCGGGCGCCTATGCGCGCATGTGGAGCAGCCAGGAGCAGCTCTCGGCATATGCGTATGCAGAGGGTGATGCTGAGGATGCCGGCGCGGTTGAGGCTGTTGACGGCAGCGCCGCCTGTGCCGATGGCCTCAACGGTACTAGTTCGTCTTCCGCTGCCGCGGCGCCTGACTCCGGCCGCGCCCGTCGCTCGGCGCCGTCCATCATGTGGCGCATGATGGGGCTCGTCCGACCGCTTGCCGGCTGGCTTGTGCTAGCCGTCGCGCTGGGCAGCATCGGCATGCTCACCGCCGCGTTCGTGCCGGCCTTTGGCGCCCTTGGCCTTATGGCCGCGCTGGGCCGCAACGCCTTGAGGCTTGGTCTTATCGCAGCATGCGCGGCCTGCGCCGCCTGCGGCATCGCGCGCGGGCCGCTCCACTACGGCGAGCAGCTCTGCAACCATTACATCGCATTCCGTCTGCTCGCACACATTCGCGACCTGGTATTTGGCGCCCTGCGCCAGCTCGCCCCCGCCAAGCTCGAGGGCCGCGGCAAGGGCGAGCTCGTGAGCCTGGTCACCTCGGATATCGAGCTGCTCGAGGTCTTCTACGCGCACACCATCTCGCCCATTGCCATAGCTCTGGTCTGCACCGTTGTGTTTGAGGGCTTTTTGCTGGCTGTGAGCCCCGAGCTCGCGGGCATCGCGCTCGTGGCCTACGCGGTCCTGGGCGTGCTACTGCCCCTGACCTCGGCCAAGGCATGCGGCACCACCGGCCGCCAGAGCCGCGAGGGCGCCGGTAAGCTGGGCGCCTTTGTACTCGACAGTCTGCGCGGCGCGGGCGAGACCATCCAGTTTGCCGGTGGCACCGATCGCAGCCGTGCCCTGGGCAAGCTGACCGAGCAAGTCGGCGCCGTGGACGCGCGCCTCAAGCGCTGCCAGGCGGTCAGCGAGGCCGTAGCCGATGCGCTTATTCTTGTGGCTAATCTGGTGATGCTCGGGCGTGCGCTGCAGCTGGTGGCTGCGGGAACGATTGACTTTGCCGCAGCGTTTGTCGCCGTCTTTACCTTTGTGTCGTCGTTTGGCTCGGTGATGGCCGTGAGCCGCCTGGGCGCCTCACTGCAGGAGACGCTCGCCTCGGGCGCACGCGTGCTCGATTTGCTCGACGAGCAGCCCCAGTGCGCCGAGGTCGCCGATGGACAGAACGTTGAGTTTGCCGGCGCCGCAGCCGAGCATGTGAGCTTTAGCTATGTGGGCGGCGTGGGCGCGGGCGGTGCGGGCGCCCCAGAGCAGGTCGCGAACGACACCGCTGCGAGTCTCATCCTCGACGACGTGACCTGCACCTTTGCGCCCGGTACCATGACCTGCATCATGGGGCGCTCGGGTTCGGGCAAGTCGACGCTGCTTAAGCTGCTCATGCGCTTTTGGGACCCCGCAGCCGGCACCATCACGGTGAGCGGCGTCGATGCCCGCCACATCAACACGGCGAGCCTGCGCAGCCACGAGTCCTATATGACCCAGGACACGCATCTGTTCTGCGGCACCGTACGCGAGAACCTGCTGGTCGCGCACGCCAACGCCACCGATGCCGAGCTGCTCGACGCTTGCCGCTCCGCCTCACTCACCACGCTCATCGACCGTCTGCCGCAGGGACTCGACACGCCCGTTGCCGAGCTGGGCGACTCGCTTTCGGGCGGCGAGCGCCAGCGCATCGGCCTTGCGCGCATCTTCCTCAACGACGCACCCTTCATCTTGCTCGACGAACCCACCAGCGCGCTCGATGCTCTCAACGAGGCGTCCGTGATGCAGGCAATCGACGAGCTCAAGCGCCGCGGCAAGACCATTGTGCTCGTGAGCCACCGTGCCAGCACCTGCGCGTTTGCCGATTTCTCGCTTTCGGTCGAGCACGGGAGGCTGAGCTAATGGCGCGCCCAGTCGACACACCGGAGCTAGCACGCAAACGTGAGCGTGAGGCCCAAATGGTGTCGCAGATGATTGCGCTGTGGTGTCGTGGGCATCATGGCGGCGGGCATGTGGTCGAACAGGCTGGCGACGATGAGTCCGTGCGCGTGAAACTCGGCCTTCGAACCATTACGCTCTGCCCCGAATGCGCCGAGCTGCAGGCCTACGCCGTCGCGCGCATCGAGCGCTGCCCCCACATGGACACCAAGACATTTTGCTCGGCCTGTCCTTCGCATTGTTACCGGCCTGCCATGCGCGAGAAGATCCGCGAGGTCATGCGCTGGTCGGGACCGCGCATGATCCGCTATCGCCCCATCACCGCCGTGAGACACGCGATGGTAACGGTGCAGGCCAAACGCGTGGCGGCACGAAGCAAGTAGTCGCCGGCGCCGGCACGCGCCGCCTGCCCTTTCCAGTCGGTTTCGACTTGCAGCGTTCCCGCCGCGCCGAGGCTGCGCCATTACAATGGAACGGATTCGCCAAATGCAAAGGAGCCGCCATGTCCGCTTGCCCGCTGGTCGATTGCCACACCCACACCTCGTTTTCGGATGGACATGCCACGTTTGAGGACAACGTCCGCGCTGCTGCCGCCGCCGGCTGCCGCGTTATGGTCTCAACCGACCACCTCACCCTGCCCGCCAGCATGGACGCCAACTGCGAAGTGCAGGTTGTCGAGGGCGACCTGACGGCGCATCGCCTGGCCTTTGAGGACGCCCGCAGGCTTGCCGCGCAAATCGCGCCGGAGCTCGAGCTTATCTATGGCTTTGAATGCGACTGGTACGAAGATTGCGAACCTTTGGTTGAACGCTGGTCCGCGGGTGCCATAGTGCGCTTGGGCAGTGTGCACTGGATTGGCGATCCGGGCGATATCATGGCAGGCGCCGCGGGGACGGCGGGGACAGAGGACGTCGCGCGTCCCGATACGCCCGATTCGCTTTGTGGCTGGATCGACGACGATACCAACCTGCATGTTTGGGAAAACTTAGGCGTGCGCGGCGTGTGGGAGCGCTATGTCGATGACTGGTGCCGCGCCTGCGAGAGCTCGCTCAACTTTGACGTGATGGCCCACCCCGACCTGGTCATGCGCTTTTCGAAGGACGGCTTTGCACCCGACTTTGACCCCGCGCCGTTTTGGGAGCAGATGGCCGAATGCGCCCACGATACGGGTCGCCGCGTTGAGGTCTCGACCGCCGCACCGCGCAAGGGGCTCGACGATTACTACCCCGCGACCGGGCTGTTGCGCCGCTTCGCCCATGCCGAGGTGCCCATCACCTTTGGCTCGGACGCGCACCGCGCCTGCGACATCTGCTGGAACATCCGCGAGGCCCAGGCCCACGCCTACGACTGCGGCTACCGGGCCTTCGATATCCCCCACCCCACCGGCGAATGGGAATCCACGCCCCTCGCCTAACTAGTCGTTTAAGAACGTCCCCAATGACTAGTGGCGGCGGGCGTTGAGTTCGCCGGCCAGTTCGTCGAGGGTGATGCCGTAGCGCTCGAGCGTCACGAGCAGGTGGTAGATCAGGTCGCCGGCCTCGTAGCGGATGTGATCGTGGTTGTTATCCTTGCAGGCCATGATCACCTCGCTCGCCTCCTCGGCAAGCTTCTTGAGCAGCTCGTCCTCGACGTCGGTCAGCAGACGCGCGGTATAGCTCTCCTGTGGCGATGCGTCGCGACGACCGTGAATCACCTCGGCCAGTCCCGTCAGCGTCTCACCGATGTTTCCCGGCTGCACGTTAGCTGTTCTGACTCCCATGGTTATTTCCTCTCGTTACTGCAGCGTAAAGTAGGTACCGGTCTCATCGAACCGAGGCTTTGCGCCCTTTTTCTCAAAGAACTCGACGATGACGGCATGGGCCTCATCGAGCCTTTCCTTCTCGGCCTCGAGCCAAAGCGACTGCGCCCCGCAGGCATCAGTCAGGTGCACGCGGCATGGCACGCCCGCGCGGAGGAGCTCGGTGTTGCATTCGGCGACCTCGAACGGCGTCACGACTTTCATCGCACTCCCCCTTCCACGCGCTTAAAGAAGCAGGTACGGTTGCCGGTATGGCAGGCCGGGCCCGGTGAGTCCACCTTGACCAGCAGCGTATCGCTATCGCAGTCGGCCCAGAGCTCCTTGACCTCCTGCATGTTGCCACTCGTCGCGCCCTTGTTCCAGAGCTCCTGACGGCTGCGACTCCAAAACCACGTGGTCCCGGTCTTGAGCGTCAGCCCCACCGATTCCTCGTTCATCCAAGCAACCATAAGCACCTCGCCGGTGTCATATTGCTGAACCACACAAGGAATCAGCCCGTGGGCGTCGTATTTAAGCTCGGTAGCATTTATTACCTCAGTCATCATTTCTCCCAAGTAACAAACGAAATCCCACAGGTCGGCGAGGGTTGTCCAGGTGCCCGAGATTCCGAGCGACAAGCCCGACGACGCGTACTTAAGTACGCGAGGAGGGTTGGAGCCGGAAGGTCGGGTGCCTGGGCAAGCCGCAGCATTAGAAGTCCAATCTCACAGGAATCCCCTGCGACGCCATATACTCCTTCACCTGGCGAATGCTGAAGGTTCCAAAGTGAAAGACGCTGGCCGCCAGCACGGCGTCGGCTTCGCCCTCGATCACGCCCTCGGCAAAATGCTCGAGCGTGCCCACGCCACCGCTCGCGATGACGGGAATCGGCACCGCACGCGCCACGGCGCGGGTGAGTGCCAGGTCAAAGCCGGCCTTGGTGCCGTCGCGGTCCATGCTGGTCAGCAAGATCTCGCCGGCGCCGCGGCGAGCCGCCTCCTCGGCCCACGCCACCGCGTCGATACCCGTGGCATTGCGGCCTCCCGCGGTAAAGACCTCCCACTTGTCGGCATCCGGCTGCCCAGGCAGGCCGACGCGCTTGGCATCGATCGCCACGACCACGGCCTGGCTGCCAAACGCCGCGGCAGCTTGGCTGATCAGCGATGGGTCGCGCACAGCGGCAGAGTTGAGCGATACCTTGTCGGCACCGGCCGCCACCATCGTTCGCATGCCCGCAAGGTCGCGAAAGCCACCGCCCACGGCGTAGGGAATGGCGAGCTCCTCGGCCGCATGCGCCGCCATCTCGATGGTCGTCGCACGGTTGTCGCTCGTGGCAGTGATGTCCAGGAACACGACCTCGTCCGCACCTTCGCGATCGTAGGCACGGGCAAGCTCCACCGGATCGCCCGCATCGCGCAGGCTCACAAAGTTGACGCCCTTGACCACGCGGCCGTCCTTAACGTCCAGGCAGGGAATGACGCGTTTGGTAAGCATGGGCTACTCCTCCCCTCGCGCGGCGGCCAACGCCTGTACCAGCGTAAAGTTGCCCTCGTAGAGCGCGCGACCGGTGATGGCGCCCTCAATAGCGCCCTCGCCCACTGCGGCGAGCGCACGGATATCGTCGAGCGTCGAGATGCCGCCCGACGCCACAACGGGAAAGCCCGCGACCTCGGCCACGTGGCGATATGCTGCCACGTCGATGCCCGTCTGCATACCGTCGCGCGCGATATCGGTATACACCAGATGTTTAAAGCCCAGCTCCGTGAGCTGCGCCACGGCATCGTCGAGCGCCACACCCGCACCGTCGCGCCAACCGTTCACCTTGACCTGGCCGTCACGGGCGGCAATATCTGCCACCAGCAGCTCGCCAAAGCCTTGGGCCGCCACCTCGGCAAAACCCGGCTCAGTCACCAGCACGGTGCCCAGTGCGATGCGACGCGCGCCGTAGCCGGCCAGCTCGTCGATGCGCGCGAGCGAGCGAACGCCGCCGCCCACGTCCACCGACAGACCGTCGACGCCGCAGATGGCCTCGATCGCCGCCGAGTTGGCAGCGCACGCGTCCTCGTCCTCGCCAAAGGCAGCGGACAGGTCGACGACGTGCACCCAGCTCGCACCCTGCTCGGCAAAGGAGCGAGCAACGGCCACGGGGTCGTCGGAATATACCTTGCAGCGGCTCCGGTCGCCGCGCTCCAGGCGCACGACCTTGCCGCCGATCAAATCGATTGCAGGAAACAGGATCATCGGCCGGCCTCCTCGACGATGTTGACGAAGTTCTTAAGGATGCGCTGACCAAGCGCGGAGGATTTCTCGGGATGGAACTGGCAGCCCCACACGTTGCCGCGACGCACGATGCACGGGAAACTCCGCGTGTAGTGTGTGCGCGCCAAAACATCAGCGGCATCGGCGTCGTCGGTCACCGCGTAGCTGTGAGTGAAGTACATGTTGGCGCCCTCGGCAAAACCGGCGAGCAGCGGGTCGGCAGCACCGGCGGGCGTCATGTGCACCTGGTCCCAGCCCACGTGCGGCACCTTCAGACGACTCGATTCCAAGCGCGCACACGAACCGCGCATGATACCCAGGCCATCGACCCAGGGGCCGCCAGCCTGCTCGGGGGTGCCGCCATCCGCGGCCACGCCCTCGTCCGCAGGCACGCCCTCGTTGCCGCGCTCAAAAAAGAGCTGAAGACCCAGGCAGATGCCGAGCAGCGGAGTTCCGGCGACAACGGCACCGAGCACCGCGTCCGCCTCGCCGCTCTGGCGCATAAAGGCGATCGCGTCATAGAACGCGCCCACACCCGGGATGACCAGGCCGTCGGCGTCGCGGATCTGCTCCGGATCATCCGACGTACAGGCGGCGGCACCGGCGCGCGCAAGCCCGCGCACGACGCTCGACAAGTTGCCCTTGTGGTAGTCGACCACCACGATCTTCGGTTCGCCCACGCGACCCCTCCTCCTCGTCTTGTCCAAAACCACCACAAAGGGGACAGGCACCTTCGTAGTGGTTTTACCTTTGTAGCGGTTACAGCGAGCCCTTGGTGCTGGGGATGCCCTGCACGCGGGGATCGAGCTCGCAGGCGTGGCGCATCGTGCGGCCCACGGCCTTAAAGGCGGCCTCGATAATGTGATGCGAGTTACCGCCCGCCAGTTCGCGAACGTGCAGCGTGAGCTTGGCATCGCGCGCGAAGGCGTAGAAGAACTCGACGGCCAGCTCGGTATCAAAGCTACCCACGCGCTCGGTGGGCACGGGCAGCTCGCAGTAGGCCTGCCCGCGGCCCGAAATATCAACAGCAGCCATCACAAGCGTCTCGTCCATGGCGATCGCCGCGTCGGCAAAGCGCGTAATGCCCGCCTTGTCGCCCAGCGCCTGACAAAACGCCTCGCCCAGCACAATACCCGTGTCCTCGACGGTGTGGTGCGCATCGACCTCCACGTCGCCCACCGCATGCACCGTCAGATCGAACAGACCATGGCGGCCAAAGGCGTTGAGCATGTGGTCGAAAAACGGCACGCCGGTCGAGATATCGCACACGCCGCTTCCGTCCAGGTCGAGCTTTACGACAATGTCGGTCTCGCCCGTCTTGCGGGTTACCTCGGCATAGCGGTCCATCTACATCTCCTCCTTCACCAGCGCGGCAAACGCGGCCAGCACCTCGTCGTTTTCCTGCGGGGTGCCCACGGTAATGCGCAGGCAGTCCGCGAGCCCCGGCGCGTAGCTAAAGTCGCGCACCAGAATCGAATACTCGTCGCGCAGACGCTCGCGCACGCGCGTGGCATGCGGCGTGCGCACGAGCACAAAATTCGCCGCGCTCGGCCATGCCTCCACGGGCATGCCCTCGGCAGCCATTGCGCGCAGGGCGCACAACTCGCGCTCGCGCTCGGATGCAACTTGCGCCACCACGGGTGCATACGCATCGCGGGCACGCACGCAGGCAAGCGCTGCGGCCTGGCTCAGCACATTGACCGAATAGATCTGGCGAATCGCCGCGAACACATCGATGACCTCGGGCGCCGCGATCACATAGCCCAGACGCGTGCCGGCGGCGCCGAACGCCTTGGACAGCGTGTGCAGAATCACCAGGTTGGGATGCTCGGCGATAAGGCCTTGCGCCGTGGTTGCCGCGCCAAACGAATCGTCGGCAAACTCAACGTAGGCCTCGTCGACCATGACCATGCCGGGGCATGCATCGCACAGGGCCGCGACAAAGTCGAGCGACACCACATCGCCCGTGGGATTATTGGGCGAGGTCACGATTGCCAGGTTGCACTCGGGCGCCGCCGCGAACACAGCCGCTTGGTCGAGCTCAAAGGTCGCCGGGTCGCGCCACACATCGCGCACTTCAGTCTGGCACAGAGACGCAAAGAACGCATACTCGCTAAAGCACGGCGGGCAGTTGAGCAGGGTCCTCCCCGCGCCGCCAAACGCCAGCAGACAGTTATAGAGCAGCTCGTCACCGCCGTTGCCCACGCAGATATTCTCGCGCGTCACGCCATGCCAAGCGGCAAGCTCGTCGCGCAGGTCGTTGGACATGGGGTCGGGATAGCGGTTGAGCGGCGTGGAGGCAAGCGCCGCATCAACCGCCTCGCGCACGCCGGCCGGCACGGGGTAGGTGTTCTCGTTTGCCGAAAGATTGATGCGCGTGGGCGTAAAGTTGGGATCGTAGGGCTCGATGCCTGCCAGATAGGGCTGGACGAGCTCCTTCATGCGGGGCGTGAGTTCGGCCATATTAGGCCTCCTTGCCAGTCGCGCCAACGCCATCCGCGCGCACAGCCGCCAGGTCCACGCCCTCGGCAACCGTCTCCACAGCGTCGCCCGGCCAGGCAACCTTGGTCAGATCGGCCGCGGCGAGCGACTCGGCGCTCACGGCATCCTCGCCCTGCTCCAACACGCGGCGACGCAGTGCGGCCGAAAGCGCGTGCGCCCACAGGCCCTCGGCCTCGGCTAGACGCTGTGTGGCGGGAGCGTCCGAGAGTAGGCCCTCGGGCGTATAGCAAATGACACTCGAGCGCTTAACGAACTCTTCGACCGAAAGCGGGTTGGAGAACATGGCCGTGCCGCCGGTCGGAAGCGTGTGGTTAGGGCCGGCGACGTAATCGCCGAGCGGCTCGGAGCTCCAAGCGCCCACAAAGACGGCGCCGGCGTTGCGAATGCCGCCGAGCAGGCCCATCGCATCCTTGCAGTGCAGCTCAAGGTGCTCGGGCGCCACGGTGTTCACGGCCTCGACGGCGGCAGCCTTGTCGGCAGCCACCACAATGGTGCCCTCGTTGTCGAGCGAGGCGCGCGTGATCTCGGCACGCGGCGACTGTGCCACCAGAATGTCGATACCCGCCTCGACCTCGCGCGCAAACTGCTCGTCGCAGGTCACCAGATAGCAGGCTGCCAGCGGATCATGCTCGGCCTGGGCCATCAGGTCGGCCGCAACCACCATGGGCTTGGCCGTGGCGTCGGCCAGCACGCAGACCTCGGAGGGACCGGCGACCATATCGATACCCACGTCGCCCGAGACAATCTGCTTGGCCGCGGCGACAAAGGCGTTGCCCGGGCCGGTGATTTTGTCGACGCGCGGAATGGTCTCGGTACCGTACGCCAGCGCGGCCACGGCCTGGGCGCCGCCCACCATATAGATCTCGTCCACGCCGCCGAGCTTTGCCGCGGCGAGCGTATACGGGCTGATCAGGCCATCCTTTTGCGGCGGAGTCACCATAACCACGCGCTTGACGCCGGCGACCTTGGCGGGAATAGCGTTCATGAGCACGGTAGAGGGATACTGCGCGCGGCCGCCCGGCACGTAGATGCCGGCAGCGGCAAGCGGGGTCACCTTAACGCCGAGCATCGTGCCGTCCGGGCGCGTGGTAAACCAGCTCTGCTCGACCTCGCGCTGGTGGAACTCGCGGATCTGGCGTGCAGCTTTCTCCAACGCGGCGACAAAGGCAGGATCGAGGCCTTCGAGTGCAGCATCGATCTGCTCCTGCGGCAGGCGAAAACTCTGCAGCTCAACACCGTCAAAACGCTGGCAATAATCGCGCACCGCAGCATCGCCGTTGGCACGCACGTTGGTCACGATATCGCGGGCGGCGTCGACGATGTTTTGCGGCAGCACGCCCTTGCGGTTGAGCTGGTTGGTAACGAGGCGCTCACCGGGAGCAAGCTTGATGGTCTTCATATCGGTATCCCCTATCGATCGAGGTTGCGTTTGGAAAACGAGATGCCGGGCGGCGGCGCCAGTCGACCCGCAGCCCGTACGTTGGGGCGCCCGTGCGTGCTCGCGCTATTGTGCCGAGCCCGCAACGGGCTCAAAATGCTTGTCCTTCACGGCAGCAGCCAGGCGATCGGCAAGATTGCGTACGCGCGGATCCAGGCGAGCGGCACCCGGATTGACAAAGAAGCGCGCTGTGCAGTCCATGATGCGGCCAGTAATAACCAGGTCGTTATCGCGCAGCGTGGCACCCGTGGCGGTAATGTCCACGATGCGATCGGTCATACCGACGATGGGGCCCAGCTCGATGTTACCGTGCAGCGAGACAATATCGGCATTCACGCCGCGCTCGGCATACCAGGCACTCGCGATGCGCGGGTACTTGGTTGCCACGCGAAGCGAACCGCGGCGGGCATAGTTGCGCTCGGCCTGACCGGCGCGCCAAGCGGGCTCAGCCTCAATAAAGGTGCACAGACCGTAGCCCAGATCGACCAGCTGCAGCAGGTTGAGGTCGGCCTCGATAAGCGAATCCCAGCCGCAGATGCCGCAATCGGCACCACCGCAGCCCACAAAGGCGGGCGCATCGCTGGGGCGCACAATGACAAACTCGATATCTCCGACCGCGCCCTCGCCCGCACGCGTATCGCGACCGCGCACGATCAGGTGACGGCCGGGGTCGCGCAGCTCGGAGACGTCCAGGCCCGCGGCCTCGAGCACGTCGAGCGTGTCGGCCTTGAGCGAGCCCTTGGGAACGGCGATGCGCAGCGGACCCTCGGCACCACGGCCCGAGGCATGATCGCCGTCCGGAGCGGCGTCCTCAGCCGAAGTGCGCGCGGCCTCCAGACGCTCGAGCGAAAAGGCAAATCCCGCCGCCGGTACCTCGATGCCATCGCCGAACGCGCCGGTAAAGATGGAGTCGTAGCGACCGCCCGAACCGACAGGATCGGGCAGGCCGCCGGCATAGGCCTTAAAGACCAAGCCCGTGTAGTAATCAAACGAGTTCATGATGGAGAAGTCGAAGGACAGCACCTGGGCGTCCTCGGGCGCCAGGCCCTCGACCAGGGCACGCAGCTCGCGCGTGAGCGGCGCGACGATACCGGCGGCCTCCAGCAGCGCGTCCACGCGGTCGAGCACTTCGGGGCCACCGTGCAGGCGCGGCAGCTCGCTAATGGCGGCCTTGACGGCATCGGACTCGGTGCTTGCCGCCACGCGGGCATCGAGGCCCACAAAGTCATTGGCGTGCACGCAGCGCAGGGCCTCGGCAGCCAGCTCGCGATCCTCACAGGCCGCAAGCAGCTCCTTAAACGGACGCACGCTACCTGCGATAATGCGCGCATCGGGCAGTGCCAGCTTACGCACAGCCTCGGCTACCAGCGAGACAATCTCGACATCGCCCGCGGCGTCGCCCGCGCCAATGAGCTCAAAGCCCAGCTGCGTAAACTGACGCGAGCCGCCGGCATTGCGCTGGCACTCGCGAACCACCGGTGCCTCGTAGCGCAGGCGCAGCGGCAAATCGGCCGCGCGCATGCGGGTCGAAACCAAGCGCACGATCGGCAACGTGTTGTCGGGACGGACCACCAGCAAACGCCCGTCATCGTCAAAGAGCTTAAACGGCGTGTCCGCAATGCGGCCACCTTCCTCGAGCGAACCCTTGTCCTCGAGCAGCGGCGTCTCGACCGGCAGGTAATGATGCTCCCTAAAGCAGCCCTTCACCGTACATGCGATCTCCTCGCGTGCCTGAGCCTCCTCGGGCAATATGTCCCGGAATCCCCACGGTGTGGCCGTCATCTGGTGAGCCTCCTCATGCTGTGCTTCGTATAGAACAGAAGACCGGCATAGCTCCGCCGGTCTTCTGGGTACTTTAGCATACTAGAGTGTTTGCGGGGGAAACCCGTCGCAGCCGCTCACGCCGTATTCATTTGGAAACATGGGGCAGATTGCCGCAGCCCAACCCCACCTAGGCGCCAATCGCACGACGATACTCTGCCATTACCTGCGCATCGGCAGCTGCGGGGTCGGCAAAATAGCGCCCGTCATAGGTCTCGGCCGAAACAACTCCGCGATAGCCGCGCGCCACCAGCCTATCCAGGTCAGCGCGCATATCGCGGTCGCCGTCACCCCAGGCAAGATGCGTCGTGCCATCTGCCGCAACATCGACAAAATGCACGTGGGCGACATCATCGCCAAGCAGATCGAAGTAATCGTCGATGGTATCCCCCGCCACCGCCATGGCGCCCATATCCAGACACGCCTTAAGTGCCGGATGATCAACTGCCTCGATCATGTGCTTCGTATCGGCCGCCGAGTTCACGATCATCGACTCAACCGGCTGTAGGGCTTCGAGCACCAGTCGCACGCCGCGTTCTCCCGCATGCTCGGCAATCGCACGCAGCATCGAGGCGCTGCGACCCCACGCGTCCTCGATCGGCTCGTTCAAAAATGCCCAGCCGCTCGAGACCATGACCTGCTCGGCTCCAAGTTCCGCCGCGATATCCACAACGTTCTTAAAGTACGCGAGCGTGCGGGCACGCGCCTCATTCCCACGCGCCGCGATATTCCACGGCTTGGGGTTGTTCTGTTCGGGACAAAGCCCCACAATCCGAACTCCATACCGCTGCGACAGCTCCCGCACCTGCTCGAGCGAATCGTATCCATGGCAATCGACATACAGATGCATCGCCCCGGTCCAAAGCTCGCAACACGTGTAGCCCGAGGCCGCCGCCGAGGAAAAGAATTCCTCAAGGTCAAAATAGCGATGGCTGATATTCATGACGGCAAGCTGTGGATACTCCATCTTGTCCACCTTTCAGCAAAAGGGCGCCGCAGCACAGTGTGCGCGACGCCCCCTCTTACATTGTTTTAATTATGACGGATACCCTACTGGACACCAAGCACTCCAAAGAACGCGCCGGCGATACTCACGAGTAGGATCACGAGCATGATGAGCAGCGGATTCATCTTCTTCTTGAGCATGAGATAGACGATTCCAAACAGCCCCATCGTGACAAAGCCCGGGAAGATTCCGTTGAGCAGCTCGGCGAGCGTCTGAGCGCCATCGCCCGCGCCGACCATGAGCGGAATGTCCACGGTGACCATCTCCATGGTCATAGAACCGATCACCATGGCGCCCATGATAGAGGCCATCTTGACGATCGTGTCCATAATGCCCGATTCCTGGACCTTGCTGATCATGTCCGAGCCAAAGCGATATCCCACAAACGTCAGCAGGTAACGGATGATGTAGTGAGGGACGTTGAACACGAGCAGAAACAAAATCGGGCCAAGAATAGAGCCCTGCAGCGCCAGCGACGTGCCGACACCCGTTGCCAAAATTCGCAGCGTGCCCCAGTAGAAGGCATCGCCCACGCCGGACAGCGGTCCCATCAAAGCAAGCTTGACATTAGAGATCGCGCTCGTGTCAAAGCTATCGTCAGTAGCGTTGACCTCTTCCATTGCGGCAGCAATGGACATGGGGAGCGTCGAGATGTACGGCGTGACGTTATAGAGCTCCATATGGCGCTTGAGTGCGGCCTTAAAGTCTGCATCCTGCGGATACAGCTTGCGAAGGATCGGCATAAGGGCCCACATAAAGCCGATATGGCCCATACGCTCGTAGTTCCAGGAATGCTCATAGGGAATCGAGCGCCAGAACAGCTTCTTAAGGTCTGCGCGGGAAATCAGCCCGTCATAAGAAGACTCAAACTTAAAACTCATCGAACCCACTCCCAATCGCAGGATCCTCGGTTGCCACTGCGGGCTGCTCCGCCTTTTTCTTCTCGCCCAAAACCGTCATCGCGACGACGATGATCGCGGCAAAGATCGCCACGCCCGTCGTGCTAATGCCAAAGTAGGCGACGAGGAAGAAGCCAGCGAAGAAGAACGGAGCCACCGTTTTGTTCATAATCATCTGCGCCAGCATCGCAAAGCCGAGTGCGGGCAAGAAGGCGGCGGCGACATCCATGCCGGTCTGAACGAAATCGGGGATGATGTTGAGCAGGCTGGCGACGGCATCGGCGCCAAAGAAGAATGCCAGGGGAATAATCAGCAGGCCGCACCAGCTCTGCGCATAACCCGCGATAAGCATGTTGCGCGTGATGGCCTTGGTGTCTCCGTCCTCGACGTTTTTGTCGATACGGTGCACCAGCAGCAGCATCACCGGCTGGCCCAGGGCGGTATCGAGCGCCAGGACGATCGTTGCGATGGGAATGCCCAGGGTCAGGGCCGCCGAAGCGTCCGCACCGGCCTGCATGGCAAGCGACACGCCCAGGATGGTTCCGGAAATCGTATCGGGCGGGTTATACGCACCGACCGAGATGGCGCCGACCATGGCAAGCTCCATCGTGGCGCCCATGATCGTGCCGGTCACCATGTCGCCCATGACAAGGCCAACCAGAGGTCCGAGCACGATCGGGCGCTGGAGGTAGCTCGTGCCCGTCAGCCACTCGGAATAACCCAAAAGGGCAATAAGGAAAATCAGGATTGTCTTGATAACCATGATGGCCCCTAACCGATGACCTTCGCGGCGTCAGTCTTCGCATCTGCCGGAATCATCTGAATGAACAGCTCGTAGCCCTCGCCGAGCAGCTCTTTGACGTATGCCTCGTTTTCGGGCGTGAGAAATACGCTGGTCGAGACCTGGCGGGCATCCTCGCTAAAGGCAACATTGCCGAGGTTGATCTTCTTGACGCCCATCGCCTTGGCGACGGCACCGGCCTGCTGGATCGTCTCGCAAACCACGAAGAGCTTGTACTTGTCGGTCACACCGCTCTGAAGCGCCTTGACGGCATCCTCGGTGTTTTTGACGACGACCTTGCATCCCTCAGGCTTTGCAAGGGACAGGGCCTGCAGACGAAGCTTGTCATTGAGGACCGTGTCGCTCACCAACAGGATGCAGTCGGCACCCAGAGCCGAGGTCCAGCTAACGGCAACCTGGCCGTGAAGCAGTCGATAGTCCACGCGAATCATCTGAATCATGATGTGCTCCCTAGTAGTTAAAACTCATCGAGTTCGGCCTGCCCCAGCAGGTCGTTGACGTACTTGACCTTGGTGTCGTCCGCCTCGACGATCTGACGAATGGCCTCATCGATCGGGGTGGAGTCGGGCACGAACAGCAGCTGAATAAGGAGTGGCAGGTTCATATTGGTCACCAGGTGCGTGTTGGGGCGCGTCTGGACGATCTTGGTGAACTCGTTGTTGACGCTGCCGCCAAAGAGGTCGGTGCAAACTACGACCTCATCGTCCGCGGCAAAGCCGTCCAGAATCGCTGCAGCCTCCTTGACCAGGTTCTCGTTTCCGTCGACATACATAGACAGCGCATGGACGTTCTCGCGCTCGCCGGAGAGCAGGCCGATGCTCTCGACGATTCCAGACGCGAAATGAGCATGGGACGCCACGATAAACTGCCTCATTCGATTCCCCTTTCTTGCGAACTTCGGCATAAAAATGCCCGGACGCATGCGCCCGGGCAGGGTGCTTCTTGATCAGTAGCTAATTTGTCGCCGATTAGTAATCGAACTGGTGATAGTAGCGACGGTAGTTGAGGTTGTGCTTGGTGACCGTCTCGTAGTAAGCGGCAAGGCGATCGGTGATCAGCGAGGAGAGGATCCACGGAGACACGATGACGCGGAACTCGTCGTCAAGGCCGGGGATCGCGAACTCGGCGGTGTCGATGATGTTGATGTCGGTGTCGCCGGTCACGCCGCGGGTCAGGAACGCGCGGACGCGCTCGTCGAGTTTGCGGTTCTCGTCCTCGCCCATGAACAGGAAGACCGGGACGCCCGGCTCCACGAGCTCGAGGGTGCCGTGGAAGAAGTCGGCCGAGGTGATGTAGCGGGTGCGCTTCCACTGCATCTCCTCGAGGATGCACATCGAGAACAGGATCGTCTCGCCCCACAGGGCGCCGGAGCCGATGAACATGGTGTAGGGGGCCAGGGCGTACTTCTTGGCGAGCTCCTCGGCGCGCGGCTCGAAGCGCTTGCGGATATCGAGCATGTCCTTCCAGATGTCCTTGGTCTGCTCGATAAACAGGTCAAACTTGGGGAAGCAGCCGCGGCGGTTGAGCAGGCGCAGGCCGAAGCAGTCGGCGAGGTAGTAGCCCTTCTCACAGCCGCCCGAACCATGGTCAGAAGCCATGGCGACGCAGTTCTCGGCGCCGACAGCCTGGCCGATGGGGCCCTCGGGCTTGGTCATGGCGTAGACGCGCACGCCCATGCCCTTCATCTTCTTGACGGCCTCGAGGACCTCGGGGGTGGTTCCGGACTCGGAGGCGGTGAGCACGACGGACTTCTCGGTCATGCGCTTGTGGCCCATGACGTTCCACTCGGCGGCGTGGATCAGGTAGACCTCGAGGTCGCGGTCGCCGAACTTGTTCATGAGGTACTCGAGCTGCATGAGCTCGTCCCAGGTGCCGCCGACGCCCATCAGGAACACGGCGTCGTAGCCCTCGTCGGCGACCTTGTCGGCGAGCGCGGTCATCTTCTTGCCGGCCTCGTAGACGTTCTTGCCGTCCTCGACGTAGCCCTCCTGGCTAAAGTGCATGATCTCGATCTTCTCGGTTTCCTTCATTGCTTTTCCTTTCTGTCTTGCACGCGAATCTATACATCGCGTTTCTTTTCGATACCAATTATAGACATACACCTAACGTGTTTTTAATACCACTTTTCAATCTGCCCCAATCCTCGGTGAACGGTCGAAATTCTCTGGTGAGTGGTATTAAATTAGAATTTGATGTATAGCTAACGCCCCTGGCGTCTCCCTTGTGTGACAAAGAACAGCGTTCCTACCAGCGCAATAATGGTCGATGCCCCAAACAATACCGTCTGGACGCCCAAAGCCTCCGCCAAAAACGGAGCCGCCAGCAGCGGCACCACGCCGGCGCTCATCAGGCCAAAACGCACAAAGCCGGTAATGCGCCCCAGGTATTTGATGTCTGCGCGCTCCTGAATCAAGATCATTTGCAGCGGCTCCAGGAACCCCCAGGCCAGACCGTTAATCGCCTGACCGATAATCGCGACCCCCAGCATATCGGTGCCCACGTACACCATGGACCCAATGCCCACGGCCATGAGCGCGCCGAGTAACAATCGTAGGTTGACATGGCGAGCAGAAAGCTTGGTCAGGATGAACGCGCCCACCGAGGAAGTGAGGCCCACGACCGAGGACAGCCAGCCCAGCCAGACGATATCCACGTTGAGCACATCACGGTAGAACAACGACTCCAGCGAATCGAACGCGCCGAACGCAAAGAAACCCAAAAAGCCCGAGATAAAGATGAGGCGCAGGTCGTGGTCGCGAAACGTAAGTCGCGCACCCTCGGCCATGCCGCCCAGAATACCGCCCTTCGGCTTCTCCCCTTTTGCGGGAGCAACACACTCGTGACAGCCCAAGGAGAGCACAGCCGCGACACCCATCATGCCCGCCATGAGCAGATAGACCGATTGCGTGGCAAAACAGCCCACGATGGCACCACCGAGCAGCGGGCCAGCGGTATAGGCGATATTGCTGTAAAACACCATGAGACCGTTCACGCGGGTACGGCCCTCGGTGGTCGACTCTAGGTATCCCGGAAACGCATGCGTGCAGGTGTTGATAAAACCGCCCGCAAGTCCCAAGACACACGCGGCAAACACAAGCCCGGGGACAGACAACGGCGCCAACCCCACGCCAAGCGAAAGCACCGCCGTAATCACGCACGTCACAAACGACGTCCGACGCGGTCCAAAGCGATCGATGACCGAGCCCGACACCATATTGCCCACCGACGTCATAAGATTGCGCACGAGCGTAATGGCAGCAACCAAAAAGGCCGTGCCAGCCAGATCATACGTGGCCGCACCGATAAGCCCCAAAAAGTAGACCGCGTTGTTGGCGCACCACTGCAGGGACTCAATAAGAATCAGCCTGACCTCTGCCGGCGTCAGGCGCATTGCTTCGCAATCCTTCGCGAACATACGAACTCCTTCTATACAAAAAGGGGATGGAGGGCATAGGCCCGCTCCATCCCCTTTCCAGGTTGCAACGAAAATCTATGCAGCCGGGCCCTTACGCCAGCACGCCGAAGAACGCGCCGACGATGCCCACGACCATGGTGGCCACGATCAGCGCCATGGGGTTGATTTTCTTGGACAGCAGCCAGTAGTACAGCCAGAAGGCGAGCATGCCGAGCATGCCGGGCATGATGCCGTCCAGGATGTCCTGGAGGGTCTGGGCGTCGTCGCCCGAGCCGATGGCCACCGGGATGCTGGCCCAGAACATGTCCTTGCACATGGCGCCCACGACCATGACGCCCACGATGCCCACGCAGGTCATGATCTTCTGCATGAGGCCGGTCCTCTGGGCCTCGTCCAGGAAGCCCACGCCCAGCTCGTAGCCCTTGACGGCGCCCCAGACGCGCAGCGCGAAGCCGGGGACGTTGTAGATGAGCAGGAAGGCGATGGGGCCGAAGGGGTTGCCGGCCTGGCACAGGCTGATGCCCACCGCGGCGGCGACCACGCGCAGCGTCGACAGGAAGATGGAGTCGCCGATGCCGGACAGCGGGCCCATGAGGGCGGCCTTGACGTCGTTGACGCTCTCGGGCTCGATCTCGCCGCGGGCGACCTTCTCCTCCATGGCCATCGCGATGCCGCCGACGAACGGGGCGAACTGCACGGTGATGTTGAAGAACGCGCAGTGGCGGTGCAGGGCCTCGGCGTAATCGTCGGGGCGGCCGGCGTAGATCTTCTTGAGCATGTTGGCGACCATCAGGCAGAAGGCGATGTTCATCTGCTTGTAGTAGGTCCAGGAGAACTCCATGCCCAGGGCGCCGGTGTTGAGGGCGCTCTTGACGAGGTCGGAGCGCGTGATCTTGTTCTCGGGACTAGAAGTCATCGTCCTCATCCCCTTCCGCGGAGAGCTGGGGCTGGGCTCCGCCCAGGCCGAGCAGGTCGAACTTGTCGATGCCGATGATGATGGCGATCAGGGCGACGCCCAGGACGGGCACGTTGGCGTAGGAGCACAGCAGGAAGCCCAGGAAGTAGAAGGGCACGAGCTGCTTGGTGAGCACCAGGCGGCCGAGCATGGCGAAGCCCATGGCCGGCAGGATGTTGGCGGCAACGCCGCAACCGTCGATGATGAAGGGCGGGATGAAGTCGAGCAGGCCCTGGATGGCGTCGGAACCCAAATAGAAGGCGCCGCCGCACAGCAGGAAGTACTCGACGCAGCCCCAGATTCCAATTCCCCAATGAACGGCGTAGATGCCTTTGAGGTTTCCCTTGAGGGCGAACTTGTCTGCCATATCGACAAACACAGGGAACAAGGCATTGGTAATGTTGCCGATCGTCAGCGCAAGGACGGCGATGGGCATGGCGAGCGCGATGGCCGTCTCGGTACCCTGACCGAGCTGAATGGCAAACGCGCAGGCGAGCACGCCGCCGACGGTTTCGTTAGGCGGCACGTAGGCGCCGATGGAGATCGAGCCCATGAACAGCAACTCCAGGCTGGCGCCAACGGCAAGGCCAGTCTGCAGGTCCCCCAGCACCAGGCCCACGAGCGGGCACAGGACGATGGGGCGGAACGCGTAGAGGGTGCCGAGCTGGTAGTCGAGGCATCCAAACGCTCCGACTAAGCCGACGAGGATTGCTTGGACAAGCATAATTCCTCCCAATAAGGAATCTCGAACCGTCGTCACTCCCGTCGCGCGCGTTGTTGATATCAATTCCGGGAGTTCGATTCCACGGCTCGAAGCGTACCTGGTGTGCTGCTAACACCCATGCCAGGCACAAATGATTTGATACCAATTATAGGTATGCAGGTTCGCCTTATTTAATACCAGTCGCTCAGCGGGGTGTTTTTTACCGTAAACGGCAGGCGCATCCCATTAGGCACGCTCTTTGTTTCGATGGCGGACAAGCGCCACCAGAAAGCCGTCGCCAAAAGCATCGGATGCCAAGTTGGCCACAATCACCAAAACGATCATCGCTGCGCCCAAAAACTCGTTCCAGCGAAAGACCTCGCCAAAGAGGAGCGCCGACCAGCAGGGAGCGAGCACGACCTCACTCATGCAAACCAAGTTGGCCGCAAACGCGTTGGTGCGCGCAATCCCCTTGGCATACAGCACACTCGCAAGGCCGCTGCAAAAAAGGCCATGCACCAGCATAAGCCCCCACTCAAAGGGTTTCACGGAGCCTAGGTCGCCGGCAAAATAGACGATCGGAAGTATCGAGATGCCGCAGGAGATGAGCGAGGACACCATGGGCGACGCATCGGGGCGAGAGTTTAAAAAGAAACACAGCCCAAAGGTGGCGCCCGAAATGACGGCAAGCAGATTTCCGAGCATGCCCTCGGCGCTCAAATCACCTAAAAAGAAAAGTCCCATACCCGTAAAAGCAACCACCACGGAGGCAATCTTCGCAGGCGAGGGCAACGTGCGAGTTGCGAGCGATTGATACACGATAACGAAAATCATCGAGGTGTACTGCAGGACGATCGCGTTGCCGACCGTCGTGAGCTGGTTGGCAAAGTTAAACGTGGTGCCCGTCACGAAGTTGCAGACGGCCACAAGGACAATAAGACGGCTGACGCGAAGGACGGGTCTGCCGACGAGCAGGATAAAGAGCGCCATAAATATTGCCGTGACGGCACCGATCAAAAGAGCTGACTGCGAATTGGCGCGAACGAGGATGCCGATAAAACTCCACAAGAGCGCCGTGCCAAATAGATACATCGCCCCGCTCACGCCATTATCGGGTGGATTGTCAGATCGAATCACGAAGCACCTCCAGCTAGCTTTCGGTAATAAAAAACGGCGACCGCAATGGGTCGCCGTTTCCCTTGGGGGCAGATAATAGGCCGGGCCCTTACGCCAGCACGCCGAAGAACGCGCCGACGATGCCCACGGCCATGGTGGCCACGATCAGCACCATGGGGTTGATCTTCTTGGACAGCAGCCAGTAGTACAGCCAGAAGGCGATCATGCCGAGCATGCCGGGCATGATGCCGTCCAGGATGTCCTGGAGGGTCTGGGCGTCGTCGCCCGAGCCGATGGCCACCGGGATGCTGGCCCAGAACATGTCCTTGCACATGGCGCCCACGACCATGACGCCCACGATGCCCACGCAGGTCATGATCTTCTGCATGAGGCCGGTCCTCTGGGCCTCGTCCAGGAAGCCCACGCCCAGCTCGTAGCCCTTGACGGCGCCCCAGACGCGCAGCGCGAAGCCGGGGACGTTGTAGATGAGCAGGAAGGCGATGGGGCCGAAGGGGTTGCCGGCCTGGCACAGGCTGATGCCCACCGCGGCGGCGACCACGCGCAGCGTCGACAGGAAGATGGAGTCGCCGATGCCGGACAGCGGGCCCATGAGGGCGGCCTTGACGTCGTTGACGCTCTCGGGCTCGATCTCGCCGCGGGCGACCTTCTCCTCCATGGCCATCGCGATGCCGCCGACGAACGGGGCGAACTGCACGGTGATGTTGAAGAACGCGCAGTGGCGGTGCAGGGCCTCGGCGTAATCGTCGGGGCGGCCGGCGTAGATCTTCTTGAGCATGTTGGCGACCATCAGGCAGAAGGCGATGTTCATCTGCTTGTAGTAGGTCCAGGAGAACTCCATGCCCAGGGCGCCGGTGTTGAGGGCGCTCTTGACGAGGTCGGAGCGCGTGATCTTGTTCTCGGGACTAGAAGTCATCGTCCTCATCCCCTTCCGCGGAGAGCTGGGGCTGGGCTCCGCCCAGGCCGAGCAGGTCGAACTTGTCGATGCCGATGATGATGGCGATCAGGGCGACGCCCAGGACGGGCACGTTGGCGTAGGAGCACAGCAGGAAGCCCAGGAAGTAGAAGGGCACGAGCTGCTTGGTGAGCACCAGGCGGCCGAGCATGGCGAAGCCCATGGCAGGCAGGATGTTGGCGGCAACGCCAAAGCCAGCAAGGACAAAGGGCGGGATGAAGTCGAGCATGCCCTGGATGGCGTCAGCACCCAGATAGAACGACAGCGAGCACAGCAGGAACGCCATGATGATACCGGTCAAACCGATCAGGAAGTGCATCGCATAGACACCCTTAAGGTTGCCCTGGCCGGAGAAGACATCAGCGCGGTCAACCAGGATCGGCAGGGCGGCGTTGAGGATGTTCTTGATGGCAAGGCACAGCGTGGCGATGGGCATGGCAAGCGCGATGGCTGCCTCGGTGCTCTGGCCCAGCTGGATAGCGAAGGCGCAGGCGAGCACGCCGCCGATCGTCTCATCAGGCGGCACGTAGGCGCCGATGGAGATCGAGCCCATGAACAGCAGCTCCAGGCTGGCGCCGATCGCGAGGCCGGACTGCAGGTCCCCCAGCACCAGGCCCACGAGCGGGCACAGGACGATGGGGCGGAACGCATAGAGCGTACCGAGCTGGAAGTCGAACTTACCAAATGCGGCGATAAGTCCGATGAGGATTGCTTGGGTAAGCATATATCCCCCTTTCCTAATAGGAAACTACGAAGAGCTCAGACTCTTCGAAATTGAACGCCTAGAGCACGCTGGCGCAGTCAACCTTGGGGTCATCGGCCAGGGGTCGAATCTCGACCTCAACGCCACGATCCAGCATCTCGCGCACATCGGCTTCCTCGGCCGCGGTCAGGAAGATCTGACGAGAGACCTGACGCGCATCGGGACGCTTCTCGTCCTTGGGCTTGGTGTTGCCCAGGTTGACCGACTTGATCTGCGGGCAGCCCTCAACGAGCTGCTTTGCCTCAGCAATAGTGGCGACACAGATGATCATCTTGTACTTGTCGGTCACGCCCGAGTTGATAGCTTCGATTGCATGCTCCATATCTTTGATGACGAGCTTGCAGCCGGCAGGCTTGCCCATCTTGAGCGTCGTCTTCCACACCGGGTCGTTAGCGACCTTATCGCCCACGCAGAAGATGCAGTTGGAGCCAAGGCCCTGAACCCAGGAAACTGCGACCTGGCCATGAAGCAGGCGATGGTCAACGCGAAGTAGCTGAATCATAATGTGACCCCCCAAAGGTCTTGTGCCGTCTTACGGCGTGTCAGTAGGTGCTGCGGATTAGAACTCTTCTTCCTCGTCGTCATCGACCAAAAGATCGTTGACAAACTTCACGCGCGTATCGTCCGCAGCGACGATGGCGCGAATCGTCTCCTCAACCGGCGCCGACTCGTCAGAAAACAGCAACTGGATGAGGAGAGGAAGGTTCATGTTGGTAACGAGGTACGTGCGGGGACGCGTCTGGACGATCTTGGTGAACTCGTTGTTGACGCTGCCGCCAAAGAGGTCGGTGCAGACAACGACATCATCGTCGGCAGACATGCCTGCCAGCAGTTTTTGGGCCTCCTCGGCCACGTCCATGCGGCCATCGACGAACATCGAAAGATCGTGGACGTTGTCGCGAGCGCCCGAGAGCAGCTCGACGCTCTCCTTGATGCCGGTAGCGAAGTGCGCATGGCTGGCGATGATGTACTGTCTCATTCTGTGTTCCTCTCAATAGCCCGGCACGTTCCCGCACCCGTTTTCTTTAGTAGTCGAACTGGTGATAGTAGCGACGATACTTGAGGTTGTGCTTGGTGACCGTCTCGTAGTAGCGAGCCAGGCGGTCGGTCACGAGCACCGTCAGAATCCACGGGGAGACGATGACGCGGAACTCGTCGTCAAGGCCGGGGATCGCGAACTCGGCGGTGTCGATGATGTTGATGTCGGTGTCGCCGGTCACGCCGCGGGTCAGGAACGCGCGGACGCGCTCGTCGAGTTTGCGGTTCTCGTCCTCGCCCATGAACAGGAAGACCGGGACGCCCGGCTCCACGAGCTCGAGGGTGCCGTGGAAGAAGTCGGCCGAGGTGATGTAGCGGGTGCGCTTCCACTGCATCTCCTCGAGGATGCACATCGAGAACAGGATCGTCTCGCCCCACAGGGCGCCGGAGCCGATGAACATGGTGTAGGGGGCCAGGGCGTACTTCTTGGCGAGCTCCTCGGCGCGCGGCTCGAAGCGCTTGCGGATATCGAGCATGTCCTTCCAGATGTCCTTGGTCTGCTCGATAAACAGGTCAAACTTGGGGAAGCAGCCGCGGCGGTTGAGCAGGCGCAGGCCGAAGCAGTCGGCGAGGTAGTAGCCCTTCTCACAGCCGCCCGAACCATGGTCAGAAGCCATGGCGACGCAGTTCTCGGCGCCGACAGCCTGGCCGATGGGGCCCTCGGGCTTGGTCATGGCGTAGACGCGCACGCCCATGCCCTTCATCTTCTTGACGGCCTCGAGGACCTCGGGGGTGGTTCCGGACTCGGAGGCGGTGAGCACGACGGACTTCTCGGTCATGCGCTTGTGGCCCATGACGTTCCACTCGGCGGCGTGGATCAGGTAGACCTCGAGGTCGCGGTCGCCGAACTTGTTCATGAGGTACTCGAGCTGCATGAGCTCGTCCCAGGTGCCGCCGACGCCCATCAGGAACACGGCGTCGTAGCCCTCGTCGGCGACCTTGTCGGCGAGCGCGGTCATCTTCTTGCCGGTCTCGTAGAGCGCCTTGCCGTCCTCGAGATAGCCCTCCTGGTCGAAATGCATGATCTCGATCTTCTCGGTTTCCTTCATTTGTCTCTCCTTTCTGGGGTTGTTTCCACATCCCCCATGCCAACGGGCATCAAAACCCGCTTACATTCCGTAACACTCGGCCGCTTTGGCCTTAAGCGCATTGACTGACTCTTCGTAGCCCTCTGCCTTGACCTCCATTTGCTTGGAGACGGCATCAAGATACGGGTGCACGTCCCATGACTTCAGACGCTCGGCTATCATGGCCGCAATCGTCTGGAAGAACACAAGATTGGGAATTGCGCTGAGCAGCGGAGCCACCTGAGGCACCGCAACCTCGTGAGCCCTACCCTTGGGATGGGCCGTGAGCAGCACCGTTTTTGTCGTAACGTTCGATAGCGCATCAGCGATATTCGCAAGACGCTCCGACCCCTGCGGATCGTCGACGATAAACACCAGATAGCCCGGAACGATCTGCATCTCGGGACCGTGGACGAACTCCTCGCCTTCGTGATGCATGGCAGGAATCTTGATGGTCTCGCTCAGCTTGAGGGCCGCCTCTTCGGCAACGCCATAGTTGGGGCCGTTGCCGACGACCATGGCGGGCGTGTGCTCAGAAAGCTCGAGCATGTGGTCTTGGACATATGCCTCGGCGGTCTTGCACATCACGGCATTGGCCTGGATGGCCTCGCGCAGGTCGTCAAGACGCTGGGCAACGCCCTTGGCGTCAATCGTTCCGCGCGCCTGACCGCCGTAAATACCAAAGAGCACCAGGTACTCAACGAGCACCTCGACGCCCAGAGTCACAAAGTCCACCGACTCGACGCCCACACCGTAGTCAAGAACGATGTCAGCGTGTTCCTTGATGGGTGCCTCGACGTTTGCCGTGAGCGCAACTGCAGCCATATCGTGTGCGCGCATGTAATCGAGCGCCGCAATCGTATTGGTCGAATAGCCACTCTGCGAAACGGCAATGTTGAGCGCATGCTGCGGATAGGTGTGTTCAAAATCAACGAAGGCCTCGGGCGTCACAACGGACACCTGCATTTGCAGGGCATCTTGCAGGTAATCGCGGGCGCAATCGGCGGCATGGCGCGACGAACCCGAAGCAACGATGCGCAGCGCGTCAAAAGAACCGGACTGGAAAATATCAACGAGCTGCGCTACCAGCTCAGACGAACGCTCGAGGTTCTCCCCCATACGCACATGGGCAAGCTGAACGTAATCGAGCATCTTCATCGTCTCACCTCGTAACAAATCATTAGTATTTGATACCAATCACAGTTACAGGTTACGGCTTTTTGATACCTCTTTGTCGATTAATTTATCCCCATCGGCGAACGGTCGATTTTGAGCCCTGTAAGGTTGTATATACAGCTGACCCAACGATCAAACTGGTTAGTTTCCCAGCCGTTATTCACAAAATACCAGCTAGTACGTATAGGTGTAGCCGCCCGTATCGCCACGATTGAAGGACTTTACATACTCGATAGCCTGACCGCTCGCGTCATAGCTCACGCATTCCAAAAGCAAAACAAGATCGCCCTGTTCCAGTCCAAGGAGGCCGGCATCTCGTGCGCCCAGCGCTTCGATATCGAGCTTTTCCTGTGCCATGACTGGCTTTCGGCCCAGCATCTCATAGGTCTCGTACAAACTGAAGACCGACACGTCAATATCTTCGATGGTTGGGAACAGCAGGCAGGGAATCAGCGCCGTCTCAATCGATACGGGGCTACCGTTTATGCAGTTCAGGCGTCGAACGGAATAGAGCAGGTCGTCCTCGGCGATGCCAAACAGGTCGGCGTAATATGGCCCCGCATAACGCTTGGAACGCGCGAGAATACGGACGGACGGCTCGCCGCCCGAAGCACGGACCGATTCACGGAAACCGACCGTGCGTTCAAAAAAAGCAGGTACTTTCTGCGCCACAAAGGCACCTTTTCCCCGAACACGGCGAATCTGCCCGCGCCGAACCAGCTCATCGACAGCGCTTCGGATGGTCAAGCGTGTCGTACCAAATTCCTCGGCAAGGTCTTTTTCGGACGGAATCATGGAACCCGTGGGATATATACTGCGCTCGATACGTTCCTCGATGCGGCGTCGAATGCGCATATAAACCGGGGTGGCATCTACTGTTTCAGCCATTGTTCACCTGCCACGCTCCTCATGCCGTTCTCTTCGCCGTTATCGGCAAAGCGGAACTTTGTGGGCAAAATCACCGATTTGCAATGCTCCACAAAACGCATGTCCTTATCAAATTCGATCGAGCTCTCATAGAACACCGGCGTTCCCTCTTCTTGCTGGAGCAGCTCGGCCTCTTCGGCGTTCAAACGCGAGATGGAGATATGCTCACGTCCATGCTCAACACGCACGCCACCTTCTTTGAGCAAGACATCGTAAAGGCTCTCACACTCAAAATCGTGTTCGGGAAGCGATGGGCACAGGGACAGGTTAACGTGAGCGGTCTCGATTGACGCCGGCTCGCCCTCAATAAGTCGAACGCGCTGCATGCGGAGCAAGGGAGCGCCTACAGCCACCCCAAGCTTGTCGGCAAGCGCTTCATCCGCCTCGATGGTCCCGGTGGAAACCAGACGAGAAGAGGGATGCAGGCCGGCAGTCCGCACAGCATCGGAAAAGTTATACGTTTCCTGGAAGATGTTCAGCGGCTTAGGAGGACACAAATACGTACCCGATCCGCGACGGCTCTCGAGCGTTCCGCACGAGATGAGCCGCATGATACCGGCGCGCAACGCCGTACGCGAAACGCCGATCTCTTCGCACAGCACGCGCTCGGCCGGCAGGCGATCGCCGCCGGCAAGCTGATGGTGCTGGATATACCAAAGAATTCCCTCAACAGCACGATCTTTGGGGGGAATTGCATAAGATTCGCCTGCCATTGCACAGACTCCTCATTCAGAAACGTATGTCGCCAAAATTAGGCCAGCCCTCCATGGCATCAAATTCGGCCTTAATCTTCTCGGCGACATTCCGATACGACTTATATAGACTTGAATCGCGTTTGACTTCGTCGGTCATAACGGGAATCTCTAATTTGGAAACCTCGTCTTTTCCCGTCTGAACCGCCACAACAACGCCCATACCAAAACACATATTACGCTTGGCAGCGTTCATTTTTGCCGCCTTAGCGGGATTTGCCAGAATACGCTGGGCAAATTCCTGTTTTGAGACCGCTTCCTCGGCCTCCGGATCGCCCGCCTCGGCCACTTCGCACTGCAGCACGTCCGCGTAGTCAAATATCTTTGGCTCTGCACCGCGCTGATGCACGGCCCACTTGCGGCGCGTGGCATCCTGGTAGATAGCCGGCAAAAACGTAAACCGCGGCGGGTCCAAAATCGTATCCGTGATGGTAAACACATCGGGATCAAAGGCATCCTGCGGGTTTTTCTTCTTGAACAGCCCCATATCAGCCTCCCGTACTAGCATTAAACAACTCAAGCTGAATATAGCACCAATTTCAAGCCGCCGCCTTACCCTATCGGTACGCGGCGTCTATGGCTCGCCCAGCGGAAGAGCTCACGGACGAGGGCCGGGGAGGCATACTCTGTTTTGAGAAGTGGGCTTCGCGAACTTCTCAAAACAGAGTATG
>CAUDZT010000020.1 GCA_958453935.1 uncultured Collinsella sp.
GGCAAACGCTGTCGACTGCTCGCGCTGGCGACGCAGGATATCCAGGGCGCCAGCATCGAAATACTCAATAGCGGCGGCATGGGACAGCACGGGACGCACGGAATCGGTAAAGGACACGGCCTTGTCTTCGCTATCGAAAAAGCAACTCACACCCCATACGACCGAAGGTGCCGCCTGCAGGGCGATCTCGAGCTCGGTAATGACGCCGAGCGTGCCGCACGCACCGATAAAAAGATCGATGGCGTCCATATCGTCCGCAACAAAATACCCCGAGGCATTTTTGGTCTTGGGCATGGTGTAGTCAGGAAGATCAAGCTCGAATGTATGACCCCCTGCCGTCACGAGCGACAGGTGGCGGCCCTGGGCAAAAGCCTCGCCGCGCTGAAGCTCAAGCAAATCGCCATCAGCCAGCGCGACGTGGAGTCCCGTGATATGCGGGCGCATGGGGCCGTAAGCGTAGCTGCGGGCGCCGGAGGCGTTGCATGCCGCCATGCCACCCAGACAGGCAGATGCCTCGGTGGGATCGGTGGGAAAGAACTGCTCGGGGGACTCTTGGAACTCCTCGTAGGCCTCAAGCGATGCCTGGTCCCAACCAGCGGTCGGCAGTACCTTCTTGCTCAGCTGCTTACGCAGCTCCGAGAGCACAACGCCCGGCTCCACGCGCAGCAGAAATTGGCCTTGTTCATCGCGGCGAAGGCCCAAGTAGCGATTCATACGGGAAGTATTGAGGATATGCCCACCGTGGGGCACGGCACCGGCGGCAAGGCCGGTTCGGGCGCCCTGAACCGTTACCGGGACACGCTCGGCATGGAGCGTTTCCAAAATGGCACGGACCTCGTCTTCCGTTGTCGGAAACGAGATGCTCGATGCTTCGCCCGATGCACGAGATTCATCGCGGCCATACTCTTCGAACTCATCGGTGAAGGGTTTAATGGTTGCAGACACGCGAACTCCCCCTTTAGCTAACTACAGTGTTTGCAGGGAGATGTTACCGCATCGTTTCGTCGACGTGTTCGAGACCGTCTCCATAATTGGCGATTTTTACGTTTGTGCAATTCGGCGAACGGCAAGGCTTCCTCGGCAGACGATGCTTTTGACACATATCGCCCCGCCGTCGCCGACCGCTCGATTGTCGCTCGAAAAAAGTTGAAGTAATTTTTCCACCTTTTACCTGCGGAGATGTCAATCCGTCAAGCATTTGGTCAGAAATTGGTCAAGTAGCGGCTGATACGGTCGGCGTCGACAGCCAAAACCGATAGAAGTTTTGGCCCCAGAAGCAGGGAGGTTCCCATGGCATATTACTGGCCCCAGTACGGCGTCGCCATCGAGGTCGACGACGATCCCTATCTCCTGCCTTTCGACGAAGAGGCGTTCCCCGATACGGTGGTCTACCACGTCACCACCGATGTTATCTGCGACCCCGAGTCGTTCTCGGCGCTCGCCCACCACATCGCGCGTATCCACGACATCGAGCTCCCTCACGACTTCGACGAGCTCATCTACTCGCGCCGCCTGATGCTTCACATGCTCTTTGGAGCGGACCCGTCCACGTTCGCACGTGTCTACACCACCAAGGACGCCGCATGAGTGCGAAGAAGCCGCCCCGCCTCGCAGGACTGGGGCGTCGCAAGAAACTCGTCGTTGTCTGCCTGGCTATCGCCTGCGCCCTCATCGCCGTAGGGCTATACGCCTGGCAGTCGCAGCCCGTGCCCGAAGCGGGCGCCTCAGTCACGACGGCAGAGGGTAAATCGCGACAAGAAATCCAAGATGAGCTCGATGCCATCGTCCGCGACAACATGATGACGATTTCGGTCGCGCCGGTCGCTCAGCTACAGGAGGACGGCAAGCTGCGCGTCAACGTGCAAAACGTCCAAGACAATAAATTTCCCCAGCGATTCCGCGTCATCCAAAACGACGAGACCATGTACGAATCCGGTGTGGTCGAGACCGGCAAGACAATCGAGACGTGCCCCGCCGGCGACATCAAAGAAGGCGAGGCATACATCGAGATCCAGGCACTCGATGCCAAGACCCTCGACAGCCACGGCAATCCGACACGTGTCAAGGTACGGGTTGAGCAAGCCGAGAACTAGCTTTTTCGGCCGACGCGACACCGCACGCAATTCACCAGCATTCGTCCAATCATCGCGGGGACGGCCCGCGGCGAATAGAAAGGAACGACCATGGACATCACCAGGAACATGAACGGAGCCAGAGCGCTCATCGTGGGCGCAGGGCTCGCGCTCGCGCTCGCAATGGGCGCCGCCCCGACGCCAGCTCTGGCAGCCGGGCGCGTTGGAACCACGAAAGTAATGGTCAGGACCGAGATCGACAACGTAGAGTTCAAAGTTCCGACGGTTATTCCCTTCGTCGCCAAGGCCGACGGCACGCTTCAGGGCCCCTCAGAAGACGCGACCACCATCGACAATCATTCGGCCTACGGCATCCATGTCACCAACATGAAGATCGACGCCATGAACACCTGGACCATTGCCGCCGACGCCAAGGCCGGAACCGCGCAGAATTCCATCGACTTTAAGGTCGGCCCCGACGGCGCACTCCAGAACGCCAGCGCCGCAATGCAGGAGACGGGCCTCGATCTTTCCAAGAATGCAGCCTTCGACATGGGCTACCAGGGCATTGCCGGCGGCACGGACAAAATTAAGCTCAAGACAAGCGGAAACGTCGCCCGCGTCACGCGCGACATCTTCCGCGTAACCGGCGAAGGCGATCAGGTTGCAACGATCACCTGGACGGTCGAGCCCGGTGCGCACACGGCATAAGGCCGTCGCCCTGGCCGCCGCCGTCAGTATCCTAGCGTTTGGGCCAGCCATGGCCTTTGCCCAGCAAGAACAGGCGCAGGCCGCCACGCAAGTGACGGTCGACCTCTCGGAGCTCGACCGTGGCAACTGCAAGGAACCGTTGGCACAGACAGACGACAGACGATGGCTCTTGGCAGCAGGCGCCACGGCAGCAGGCGCGGGAACCGCCGGCCTCGGTCTGCACATCAAACGCAGCCAGAAACGAAACACGGACAGGCCGCACTAAATTAGCTAAGGAGACCCCATGGCATCGAAGAACCTTTTGCCCGTCGTCGCACTCTGCGGCGCGCTCGCAACCGGAACGCCTGTCGCCGCTTGGGCGACTCCCGTCATGGCAGACTCCTTACCAGCAGCCCTAAGCTCCGCACCAAATCCGTCGAGCGCCATTGCGTGCAAGCGTTTTTCGTTCGCACAGGCCGCAATCTCAACCTCGGGATGCCTTCGTCGTAATACGGACGGCTCGATAGTCGTGGATATCAATCGTTCGAACAAGGCAAACGGCTCCCAGGCGGGGCGCGCTGTCTGCACATGGCGCTCGGTTGTGCTCGATGCAGATGGCGATCCATGCAATTTAGAGCTGCGCATCGACATCGCTTCGGTCGATGACTCGGCGAACGGAGCGAAGGTCGCCTTCGACGGTGCGTTTTTCGAGAAAGGAGGCGGTATATGTCTGGGCTGCGCCGCCGCGAATGCAGACGATACGCAGCCCACCCTCTCATTCACGGCATCGTTGCGGCTGACCAAAGCCGGCACCGATGCCATCGCGGCGGGAGAAGCATCCCTGCTGTTCTACGCCGTCAGCGCCAAAGACACAGACGCTCATTTCGAGAAGCCAGCCGGATCACTCAGCCTTACACGAGGGACAGAGGCGGGCCCTATTGAAATCGATGCCCACACGCTAGGCAGGCAACGCATTCTTGCCGACCCGGCGCTTCTCGAGATGGAGTGGAACGGATCCGGAGCCGTCGGGATTGTCCCCTCCGCGCTTAACGCCAAGACGCTCCCCTCAAACGACGAACCCATCAACGCAACCATACAAGAAGAAAGCGCGGACAAAGAAGCAGGTGCGGGCGACACGCCGTCGCCGACAAACAGCGCCCCAGCCTCTTTCGAAGCACCGAATGAGCCCGCTGCCGATCCAAACGATCCCGAGCTCGCGGACAGTCTGGGGCTTGCTGATCCTCAGGAGATCGATGAAGGTAACTGCTGCGTGCTTGCCGCCCTCGACCACACAGAGGTCATCGACGCCGCGAGCATCGAAGTTGCCGCCGCCAATCAGCCCGTCCGCAAGTCGGCCATCATCGCATTTCCCGAATCCATCGAAGTCGTCTTTTTGCCATCGGGCGAGGTCGTGGCCCCAACACTGCTCACCTTGTTGGGCGCCAAGAATACTCGAAACGAAATTAAAAAGGTCACGGTTGTCGACCCTGCAACCACCGCTAAACTGCGTCTATACGCCGTTGCCCCAGACGGAAGCAAGACCCTGGAATTCGATGGCGACACACTTCTAGCCTGGCGACGTCTGGACATTATGCAAGACGTCTCGTATCAGATCGAACTCGAAGGGTTTGATCGTGCCCGCGATGCCAATATCATCGCCGCGGCTATTGAATCCCCACAGCGGCTTATGACACTGCGCTTTGACTACTATCCCTATGTCCCGACAACCACCTGAGGCTTAAATGCTGCGCATCATTCCTAATACCACTTATATAACGTATTAGATGAGTCGCGATGTGCCTCGCATTTCATTCTGCTACGATTGCCACGTTGGCATCAATACAGGAGGGCTCATGCCGGGCTTGGGAACAATCATCAACGTTGCGCTTTTAGTTGCGGGCGGTCTTTTGGGATTAGCGGGCGGCCGCTTCATTACACCGCGCATCCAAGACACGCTCATGAAAGCATCGGGGCTGTGCGTCCTGTTTATCGGCCTGGGCGGCACCATGCAAAAGATGCTCATCATCGATGGAAAGGCGCTAGCGACCACCGGTACCACCATGCTCATCGTCTCATTTGCGCTCGGTTCGCTCATCGGCGAGGCCATCAACTTGGAGGCCGCCATCGAGAACCTTGGCGAATGGCTCAAGCGCAAGACTGGCAGTGAGGGCGATAACGAGTTCACCAACGCTTTTGTCTCGACTTCACTCACCGTGTGCATCGGCGCCATGGCCATTGTGGGATCGATCCAGGACGGCCTGCTCGGCGACTGGTCAACGCTTGCCCTCAAGGGCGCACTGGACTGCATCATCGTCTGCACCATGACGGCCTCGCTTGGCCGCGGCTGCATCTTCTCCGCCCTGCCCGTCGCCGTGTTCCAGGGGACGATCACGTTGTTTGCCGGCGCGCTCTCCCCCATCATGACCACGGCAGCCCTCAACAGCCTTTCGCTCGTAGGCTCCATGCTCATCTTCTGCGTCGGCGTCAACCTCATCCGTCCTCAGACCTTCCGCACGGCCAATATGCTTCCCTCCGTCGTCATCGCCGTCATATACGCCCTCCTTTTCTAAATCTATCAACGCAGCGGTATCTCGAACATCTGTTTGATGCTGTGCTATGATATGAGGTCGCCGTAGCTGTGTTCGAGAGGAGGAGCGGTGGCCGACCAGGACATCAAGATGCTCATCGAGCGCATCATGGCCGAGGCCCGGACCCATCAGTCCGCCCGCTTCTCAAACGAAACCTACGCAGACGAGCCGATTCTCAAAACCGGCCGACAGATGCAGAATTTCCTCCCCGACCAGTACCGTAAAATGCGCGAGATATCGCGCTGGCAGGATGACCCCAAGGGCGGTGCGGGCCGCTGGCTTTCGGAAGCCGAGCTTTTTTACCGCCAGGGCCTGCTGATGGCCGACTTTGAGGACGACTGTCCCTACAACGGCACCTTTAAGTCGTACTTTCCCACCTACAACGCCATGAGCGACCGGCAGCTGCGCGGCTACTTTACCTGGCGTGCCCAAGTGCGCCGCGGAACCGTCGAGGAAACGTCTACGTCCTTTGCCTTTCTGTATCTCTATGAGCTGATTTGCGGCATTGGCGTAGATAATCCACTCGATGGTTTTAACAAGATCAAGGCTTTTTGGGATGTCTATCGCGCCTTCGAGCCCGGCATCGACCGGTTTGCGCGCGTGTGGCTGCAAGATTACGCCGTGTTCCACGGGCTCGACCCCAAGCTGCTTCGCGACTCTAAAACCGTCATATTCGATAACGCCCTTATCGAGCTGCGGCGCGCGGCACGAGACCTTGTACCAGCACCGACGCCGTCTGACCCGGCACCCAAGCGTCGCAAAACCTCCGAGCCCACGCTCCCCCTTCCGCCCGATGAGGTGCGCGAGGAGCGACTCATGGCCGCCATCAACGCCCTCTCCACGTACAACCTAAGTAACTCGCGGCTCGACCGCAGCCACCACCGCGATCTGTGCCACGTGGCGTGCGCCGTGTATGTCCGCATGGCGCGCTACTATGACACGCACCGAAAGACCGGCATCGTGGCAAGTTTATTTGGGGAGGAGACGGCCATGCCCTACACCATGTTTGCCTCGGCCGTATTCTTTGCGCCCGAGCGCCACGAGGACTGCGAATACCGTCTGGACCCCATCCATATCTACCGTTGCCAAAACGGTTTTTGGGAATGCATGCGGATTCACGGTAGCAGGCAAAAGAGCAGCAAGCTCGGTGAAATGATGCGCGCCTGCGACCAACGCCTGCGCCTGGCGCTGGACCCCGCCCATCCCCTTAAGGAAGAAAAGGTCCCCAAATATCTGGCCAAGATTATCGATGACGAGATTGTGGCATGGCTTTCGTGGGACGCCGCACACCAGCCCGTCAAGATCGATATCGATTTGAGCCAGCTGGGGCACATTCGGAGCGCTGCCGCACAAACGCGCGAAGCGCTTTTGATCGACGAGGAACGCGAGGACGGCGCGTCCGCAGAAGCCGAGGCAGCGGACTCAGGGCAACCGGAAGCCGAGCCTGCGGCCGCCGCGACGGTCGAGGCGGTCGCGGCGGCCGCAGGGCAGGACGAGTCCGACGAGCCGACCATATCCACCGAACAGTTTGGTGTCGTGGCACCGCTTCTCGCGCCGACGCCCGCGTTCGCAGCTGCTACGCCCGCTGACGCCACAAACGAACTCGCGCCCGCCGCAGACGCCTATCTCCGCGCGCTGCTCGAGCACAACGCAGTACAGGCGGAATCGGCGGTAGTGCAATCGGAGCAGAGCGAGGACATGCTCGTCGATACCATCAACGAGGCGCTCTTTGACCTGGTGGGCGACACCGTAATTGAATTTAGCGCGGCAGGGCCGCAGATTATCGAGGACTACGAAGCAGACGTGAGAGGATACCTAGACCATGAGTGATACCGCATCCGCAGCACCTCGCGTGCCCAAGCGCGTCGCTGCCGTCATTCTCAACTCGCTCAAGGGCGGCGTGGTCCCGCGCATCGGCCTTCCTTACATCACCGTAGGGCGCGAGGTCGAGATCCGCGCCCTGCTCACCGATCTGAGTCTCATCGCCGACGGTGGCGCGAGCTTCCGCTTTCTGGTCGGTCGTTACGGCGCCGGCAAGAGCTTTTTGCTCCAGACTATCCGCACGCACGCCATGGGCGAGGGATTCGTCGTCGCTGATGCCGACCTGTCGCCCGAGCGCCGCCTGCAGGGCGGTCAGGGACAGGGTCTTGCCACCTACCGCGAGCTCATCCGCAATATATCGACCAAGACGCGCCCCGAGGGCGGTGCGCTCAACCTTATTCTGGATCGCTGGGTCGCCTCGTGTGCCGACGTCGACGAGTCGGTCGTCAATGCCCAACTGGCCCCGCTCGAGGAGATGGTCCACGGCTTCGACTTCACCCGCATGCTCCGCCGCTATCGCATGGCCGCATCCGGGGGCGACGAAGAGACCATGAGCCGCGTGACCAAATGGATTCGCGGCGAATACCGCACCAAGAGCGAGGCACGCGCCGAGCTGGGCTCCTCGACCATCATCAGCGATGACGACTGGTACGACTACGTCAAACTCATCGCGCGTTTTTTGGTTTGCAGTGGCTACAAGGGCATGCTGGTGCTCATCGACGAGCTCGTGAATCTGTATAAGATTCCCAATGCCATCACGCGCCAGTACAACTACGAGAAGATCCTGACCATGTACAACGACACACTTCAGGGCAAGGCACAGTACCTGGGCATGATCATGGGCGGCACGCCAACCTCCATCGAAGACCGCCGCCGCGGCGTGTTCTCCTACGAGGCCCTGCGCAGCCGACTCGCTCAGGGCCGCTTTGCGCGCGAAGACCTTAAGGACATGCTCGCGCCCATCATCCGCCTGCAGCCACTCACCTACGAGGAGCTGCTGGTGCTGATCGAAAAACTCATGCAAATTCACGCCGGCTACTTTGGCTGGACGCCCACGCTTGCCGAAAACGACTTGGTGGACTTTCTCAAGATTGAGTTCGGCCGCGTGGGAGCCGATACGCACTTGACGCCGCGTGAGGTTATCCGTGACTTTATCGAGCTGCTCGATATCCTGTGTCAGAACCCCGATGCAAATGTGGCCGAGCTGCTGCAAAGCGTCGGCGGCGACGCGCTGGCGCCGGCGGCCGCAACAGGCGACACCGGCACCGCAGGCGACGACCGCAACTTCGCCGAGTTCACCATCTAACCTACCAAAAAGGGACAGGTTTATTTTGGCAGGTTTTATCTGGGCAAACGTTGAAGCAGTAATGCAGCAAGCCGTTGCCAGCCGCGTTGAGAGATTCGATGTTGAAAGGAGGCCCCGTGAACGCCTTTGACCGCTACGCCCCGTTTATCCAAGACTTCATCTACTCCCACGATTGGGAGAGTCTGCGCTCTATCCAGGTTGCGGCGGCAGACGCCATCTTTAACACGCAAGACAATGTGCTCCTGACGGCATCCACGGCATCTGGCAAAACTGAGGCGGCCTTCTTTCCCATCCTGACCGAGTTTTGGGAAAATCCGCCCGCAAGCGTGGGCGCCCTCTACATCGGCCCCCTCAAGGCACTCATCAATGATCAGTTCGTCCGCCTCAATGACCTCTGCGAAGAAGCCGACATCCCCGTCTGGCACTGGCATGGCGATGTCTCACAATCACACAAGGCCAAACTCATCAAAAAACCGAGCGGTATCCTACAGATTACGCCCGAATCACTCGAGGCGCTCCTGATCCATAAGCACATGGCGATCCCGCGCATGTTTTGCGACCTGCGCTACGTGGTCATCGACGAGGTCCACTCACTCATGCGCGGTGACCGCGGCGGGCAGACGCTCTGCCTCATTGAGCGCCTTTCGCGCATGGCGGGCGTGCAGCCCCGCCGTATTGGCCTTTCGGCCACCATCGGCGATCCCGAGCGCACGGGTGCCTTTCTCTCACAGGGAACGGGCCGTGACTGCGTTATCCCCCGTTTTGAGGAACCGCGCCGCGTGTGGCGCATCTCCATGGAGCACTTCTACAACTCGGGCCCCCAGGCTCAGCAGCGGGAATTCATGGGCACAGGTCCGCAGGAAGCCGAAGTGCTCGCATGCGAGCGCATCGAGGCGGCGGCACCCACAGCGCTGCCAGCCGACACCCAAGACACGCGCCACAGCGGACAGCTCACACAGGAGGAGCGCCGTCAACGTCGCGAACGGGCACAGGATAAGGCTACCTCCGGGAACCGCCGCACTTCCTCGGCCCCCGAGGGCGAAGTCGACATCCCACGAGCGACCGAGCAGGCGCTTCTCAACCCCACCGACACAGCGCCCGACAACGCCGACCCCGGTATGGGCTATATCTTTGAGCATACGCGCGGCCGCAAGTGCCTGGTCTTTGCCAACTCGCGCGAGGAGGCAGAGGCCGTGTGCTCCATGCTGCGCAGCTACTGCGAGAGCCGGCACGAGCCCGACCGCTTTCTCATCCATCACGGCAATCTTTCGGCATCGCTGCGCGAGACGGCCGAGGAACTCATGCGCGACGAGGAGCAGACGCAGACAACCGTCACCACCTCTACGTTGGAGCTCGGTATCGATATCGGCCGCCTGGAGCGCGCCTTCCAGATTGACGCGCCGTTTACCGTTAGCTCCTTTTTGCAGCGCATGGGGCGCACGGGCCGTCGCGATCTTCCGCCCGAGATGTGGTTTGTCATGCGCGAGGAAGAGCCCGAGCCGCGCACGATGATGCCCGAAACCATTCCCTGGAAGCTCCTGCAGGGTATCGCGCTCGTACAACTCTATCGCGAGGAAAAGTGGGTCGAGCCACCCGAGCTCGATCGTCTCCCCTACAGCCTGCTCTATCACCAGACTATGTCGACCCTCGCCAGCACCGGCGAGCTCACGCCGGCCGAACTTGCCCAGCGCGTGCTCACGCTCAGCTATTTCCACCGTGTCTCGGCAGACGATTACCGCGTGCTGCTACGTCACCTCATTAAGATCGACCATATCCAGGTCACCGAAGGTGGCGGGCTCATCGTGGGTCTCGCGGGCGAGCGCATCATCAACAACTTTAAGTTCTACGCCGTGTTCCAGGAAAACGAGGAGTTTACCGTCCGGAGCGAATCGGCCGAGCTGGGCACGATCGTTAATCCGCCCCCGCCCGGTGAGCGCATCGCCATCGCCGGACACTGCTGGATTGTCGAGGAAGTGGACTGGAAGCGCCACACTGTCTTTGCCACGCAGGTCAAGGGCCGGGTGCCGGCCTACTTTGGCGACTGCCCCGGCGACATTAACACGCATGTGCTCGAGCGCATGCGCAAGGCGCTCAACGAGCACGCGACATATCCGTACCTTATGGGTAACGCACGGGCCCGCTTGGCGCAGGCTCGTCATACGGCCGAGATTTCGGGGGCGGGAACCAAGCCGCTCATTAACCTGGGCGGCGATACCTGGGTGCTCTTCCCCTGGCTGGGCAGCTACGCCATTTTGGCGCTCGAGCGCATGCTCAAGATTAAATGTGCCGCGGAGCTGGGCCTTCGCGGGCTCGATCCGTCACGCCCGTACTTTATGCAGTTTAAGATGAAGGCCGACGAGGAGACGTTCTTTGAGGTGCTCGCCGCCGAGGCCGAGAAGGACTTCGATCCCATCGAGCTCGTCTATCCTGGCGAGGTGCCTTACTTTGACCGCTACGACGAGTTTGTTCCCGAAGAGCTCGTGCGCAAGGGCTTTGCCGAAGGCGTGCTCGACATCGAGGGTATGAAGCAGCGCGTTCTCGGCTGGCGCGACCACGCCTAAGACCAGTCTTTTTTGGGACGGGGAGACTTACTTGTCGTGAAGGACGGTGCCGAGGAAGTCGGTGTCGAAGGGCACGGCTTCGGCAAAGGCGTAGTCGCCGTCGCTGGCGATGAGCAGGTAGTTTTCCTCGCCGCTGAACTTCGCATCGCCACATGGGACCACCCAGGCGTGGACGAATACCTCGAGTGCCGTGGCAGCGCAGTCGCGAAGGAACGTCACATCGCTCCCCTCGTTTGCGCTCACGATATTGGCAACGTAGATGCCGCCGGCATTCAGGCTGCCCCGCACCAGGCGCAGCGCCTCAACGGTCGCCAGCTCGCGCACAGGCTCGGCACCGCCAAAGCAGTCGCTCACAACGACGTCGTAGCGACGATGGCCCACGCTCGTCACACCCAGATACGAGCGAGCCTCGGCGGTAATCACCCGCAGGCGATCGCCCACCGTGTGCTCCAGTTCATCCAGATAGAACCAACGGCGCGCCAAGCGCGTTATCTCTCCGTCATACTCGATGACGTCCATACGCAAGCCCTCATGCGACAACAGTGCAAACTTGGGATAGGAAAACCCACCGCCGCCGAGCATAAGCATGCGGTCGATGCCGTGACCATAAGCGTCGCGCATTGCATCCTCGGCCTCAAACACATCGTCAAATGCACGATAGTACGCAAAGGCCGGCTCCGCCCAACGATCGCCAACATAGCTCGCGCTTTGGTAGACGCCGCCCTGCACGAGCACACGGACCTCGTCACCGCCCTCATTGTGCATGCGCTTCACCCGCGCCAGCCCGTTGCGGGTCCTCGCGACCTGCAAACAGGCAGCGCGAACAGCGACGGCGGCCGCACCAAGCGCCGCGGCTCCCAGGGCAACGCCGGCAACGACGCCGGCAGAAACACTTGGCTTGTTCATCTAGAGCTCCTTCTGCAGATAGAGTCCATGGTCATAAAACCCAAGATGGCGATAGTACTCGCGCGTACCAATCGCGCTGATCACGTTGATGTGCGTATAACCGGCATCCCGAGCTATCTGGCACGCACGCTCCACGAGCAAACGTCCCAATCCATGGTGCTGCGCTGCCTGGCCCTGATCGCCCACACGTGCCGCCATACCATAAACGTGCACCTCACGAATCATCGCCTCGTCCGGCATCGTCGGCAGCTCGTCCGCATGTGCGGCAACAAAAGCGCGATCGGGCAGCGACAACCGCAAAAAGCCCGCGATCTTGCCCCGCGGCGTCACCCACTGCAAAAAGCGCTCGTAAGTCACCGGCGTCTCGTACGCTACTTCCTCATCAAGAGATAGCTCATCCAAGTCGGCACCCGCCGTGCTGATCTCGCGATAGCGAATCTCACGCACCGTCGCACCGTCACCCCGAGCAGCCAGGCGGTTCTCGACGAGCTGACGCAGGTTGGGCTTCTTGTTGCCCACCATGATGTCATCGGAACTAAAGTCGCGAATCATGCGGCTGATGCGGCAGAATGCCGGCGTCACCACGATGTCATCGGCCAACACATCGAGCAGTTCTTCCTCGGTATAGGGGCGCCACTCGCCGCGCTCGTAGCAGCCCACCAGGCGCGAGCCCTCGATGAGCGCACACGGGTAGACTTTGACCTCGTCGGGCATAAAGGCCCCCTCGGTCATAAAGCGCTCGTAGTCGCGCTTGTCCCCCTCGGGTGTGGCGCCCAGCAAGTTGAGCATAAAATGCGCATGGATCTTAAAGCCAAACAGGCGCGCAAGCGAAAACGCCCGCTCAATCTGCGCCACCGAAATGCGACGCTCGTTGATATCGAGTAGATGCTGGTCAAGGCTTTGGATGCCCATCTGTATCTTGGTGCAGCCCAGACGGCGGATGAGCGTAAGCGCCTGCGGCGTTACGGTATCGGGGCGCGTCTCGATAACGAGTCCCACCACGCGATGCTTCGCCGTCTCGTTGATGCGCTGCTGACGCTCGAGCTCCTCCATCGTTGCCGTCTGCCACTCGGTGACCTCGCCCCACGGCGTACCGGGGCCGTACAGACGACGCACTGCACGGTTATAGCCGCCCACGGCAGCATCCACACGCCCCTGCTCGTCAGCAACGCCGGCAGCAAGCTCGGCCTCGTCTGTCGCAATGCCGGCAGCCCGATAGCGCTCGCGGCGCTCTGTTACCACCGGCGGCAGGGCATCGGCGGGAGCATCATCGAGCAGGCGCCCTGCCTCGGCACGGCTGATGCCCGGACGCGCCAACATGGGGTTAGCCGCCACACCAGCCACGGCATCGTCATTGAGCGCGCGGAAGAGCTCCGACATAAACCACGTCTGATACCCTTGCGGATAGTCGCTCCAGGTACCGCCGAGCACAATGAGCTCAATCTTATCGGTCGCATGCCCCATTTGCGAAAGCGCCGTCAAACGGGCACTCACCTGCAGATACGGGTCAAAGCAATTTTGCTCCGCACGGGCGCACGCCGGCTCGGCATGCAGATAGCTTTTGGGCATGCGCAGATCGTTGGGGCAAAACAGGCAATCGCCCGAGCATGGCCAGGGCTTGGTGATGACGGTAATGGTCGCCACGCCCGAGGCCGTTCGGCGCGGCTTCATACGCAGCACCTGCAGCAGTTGACGTTCCAGATCGGAATCGACATTCCACGCAGCCCACCGAGCCGGCTCCTCACGTTTAACCCGCTGGTAGAACGGCAGCAGACGGCGCTTAGCCAAATCGCGTTTGTCGGCACCCTCGCGGCGCGCCTCGGCATGTATCAATTTGACGAGCGCTTTGTCGTCCACAGTCTCGCCGCGACGCAGAGCCTCGAGTATGTTCAAAATAATCTGTTCCATGCCCCCATTGTAAAGGCAAAGGCGCCGGCGCCGATCTCGGCTTCGGCGCCTTCATCAAACAGCGCAGCTACGTTTGCGAGTCTCCGAAAACCACCCGTCACTCCGAATCAAACGACATGTCGCCCGAACCGACCTTAAAGCGATACGTGGCAGACTTATCACCGTTGTCGAATTCATGATTCAAAGTGGTCTCGCCATCGTAGCCAAGCGGAAGGAAATCGCTCTCAAAGTCACCGCTGCCCACGGTGAGGCGCGCCTTAAAGCCCGTAGAGTTCGGAACCGTTATCTCCACATCGCCCGAGCCCACGCTTACATCCATCGACTTCGCGGGGGCCTGGTAGAGCTCGAACGTCACATCGCCCGAACCGACCTCGGCATTCAGGGTGTCGGTCACGGTACCCGCAAACTCGACGTCTCCCGAGTCCAACGTCAAATCGAAGTCATGGCACGCAATGTCCGTGATCGTCAGGTCTCCCGACCCCACATTCGCCGAAATGTCCATCATGTTATCGGCAAGCTCGCGCGGCAGCTCGATGATGACCGTACGATCGATGGCCCGCTCGTCATCGCAGTCGGACTGGCCAATCTTGAGCGTAGAGCCCTCAACCTCGGCCAGATGCCGAGTGGCGCCATAGAAAGCAGATACCCCCTTTGCAACACGACCACTCTCGATGACACGCACCGACCCACCGGAAACGTGCCTGACCTCGACCGTGCCCGACATCACATCCAGGTCAAGTGACTGGAAGGAGCCGGCATCAAAGGTCACGCTCGAAAGCTGCTGAGGCTGAGCAGAATAATCGCCACCATTATGAGAATCGTCTTCGTCAACCACATCGTCCGCCCCAAACAAGCCGGATGCAATATTGCCGAGACCCCACGGGCCATCAAAATGAATCAAAGTCCGCGAAATACCAAAGACAAGTCCGATGATGAGCACGAACGCTCCGATGCCAACGCCCAAGCGTACCTTGGATTCATGCGAAAGCTTCATCATTCATCACCCTCTTTGGCGATCGGGTCAGCGGTAGTCGCGGTAGCCACGCCAGCATCAACCGCAGCGGAAGCATCCTGCACCTGAGTCCTAGCCGTCACCGGTGCCGAACCAACCTGAATATCCCCGCGCGCCCAATCACCATCGAGTGCACGCGCCACCCAGTGATAGATGGGAATCGTAAAGAAGATCAGCGCGGCAAAGGGGCCGGCACCAAACGGGAACATCAGCAAAAAGAACAGCAGCCAACACACAGCCCAATACGGGAACGACTGGAACGGGCCCTTCACCGGAGTCGAGCCAACCGCACCGCCACTCGTCGCCTGCGCCGTAGCGGCATTGGCGGCCTGTGCACTCCAGCTTGCCGCTTGCGCCGCCTTGGCCGCAGCATCACTCGCCTGCGTTGCCGCCTCGGTAGCGCGTGCCGCCGCCTCGTGGGTACGGGCACGCTCCGCCGCCTCGGCCTCGCGCTGACGGGCGCGGTCCTCGTTCTCAAACTCGATATCGTCCTCGATCTCATCGCTCGGATTGAGCAGCTCGTCCAGGCTCACGCCATAGAGCTTGGCGAGCGAGATCAGGTTCTCGGTATCGGGCGAGCTCTCCGCGCGCTCCCATTTACTGACCGCCTGGCGCGACAGGCCTAGCTTTCGCGCCAGCCCTTCTTGGCTAAAACCCTTGCTGCGGCGAAGGTCGGCGAGCCGCAGCGCAGTTTCTACATTCATGGTTCCTCCTATGTGATGCCAGCCGTGCCGCCGGACCGTTTTTGTTCTTAAGGCGCCTTGCACAGTTAAAAATCTATCCGCCACCGCCAAAATCATGCTACCTATTCTAGTGAGATTTTTGACAACCGGCGGTTGCGGGCACATATGAGCTGCGGAAATGTGTCCAAACAAAGCAATGACCCACAGCTCGGTTGTCCCCGTTGCGGCGTTAACGGTAGTATGGTCGTACTGTTTATTCCGCACCGCCATCGGAGGGAGTTCCGCGCCGTGAACCGCGATTTCGCATCATCGCTCATCCAGCTCAACAATACGTTCTATCGCGAGCACTCCGCTTCCTTTTCCGATACGCGCCAAGCCCCGTGGCCCGGCTGGGTGCGCACCATGGACATCGCGCTTGAGCAGCTCGATGTGGCCACGATCGAGCATCCCGTCCGCGTCTTCGACCTTGCCTGCGGCAATATGCGATTCGAGAACTTTGCCGCCGGCGGGGCACTTGCCGCCAAGGGCGTCGACGGCGCAAACCCCTCGGCAGATGCCAGCTGCCCGTTTGAGTTCTATGGTGTCGACTCGTGCCAAGATCTGGCAATAGACGCCCACGGCCACGCCCTGCGCATTCCCAACCTGCACTTCCAGGAACTCGATGCGCTCGACGCCCTCATGAAGCTCAACCCCGCCGAGACGCCCGATGTGCTTTTCGATGCCCCGCTCGCCGATATCTCGGTCTGCTTTGGCTTTATGCACCACGTGCCGTCATGCGAGTACCGCGTGCGCGTGCTCGACGCCCTGGTGCGCCAGACGCGCCCGGGCGGCATCATCGCTATCAGCTTTTGGGAGTTTATGAACGACGAGCGCATGGCGCGCAAGGCCGTTCGCGCCGAAGCCCGCGCCGAGCTCACCCCGCCGTTTGAGGGTTACGATTCCGCGCAGTTTGAAGCCGGCGACCACCTCATTGGCTGGCAAAACGACCGCCACGCCTACCGCTATTGTCATCACTTTGACGATCAGCAGATCACCGACCTGGTGCACGGCGTCCGTACGTTCTACAAAAGCGGCGAGGTCCCCGTGCGCGAGCTCGAGCGTTTCCACGCCGACGGCCGTAGCGGCGAGCTCAACCGCTATGTAATCCTCAAGCGCCTGTAGGCATCGACGACTCGCCGCCGGGCCGCGCCGCAACGTTCGGGCAAACTATGCCCATCTTTTTCCAACCCATTGACGGAACGCGCCTGCAATGTGTTCCATACGTATGACCAAGGAGCCTCATGGGAGCCGTTCACGTTCGCACCCCTAAGAACTTTGTGCTCGAGGATCGCCTGGAGCGCTACGCCGATGCCATCGAGACGAGCCCCGAGAGCTATACCGGACATTGGCGTGAAGCATGTACGCCGGCTGGTGGCAAGCCCTTCGCCCGCCTTCACCTGGATCTGGGCTGCGGCAAAGGCACCTATCTGGTTGAGCGAGCCCACTGCGAACCCGACACTCTCTTTATCGGCATGGACCAGGAGCCCATCTGCATTGCCTATGCCGCCCAGAAGATTTGCGAGCAGGAGCTGCCCAATGCGCTTGTGCTGCCCCGAGGCGCCGCATCGCTGCCGCGGCTGTTTGCCGCAGGCGAGCTCGACGCCATAACCATCAACTTTCCCACGCCGCAGCCCAAGGCCAAGTACGCCAAAAAACGACTCGTCCATGTCGACCATCTGATGCTCTACCGCCCGCTCTTTTCAGCCGGCGCCACCGTCACACTGCGAACCGACAGTAAGCCATTGCGCGACTACGCCCTGGGGCAGTTTGCCACGGCCGGCTACGACACGCTTTGGGTAAGCGACGACGTCCGCCGCGACCATCCCGAGCATCCCGAGACCGAATACGAATGCCGTACGCGCGAGATGGGTGCCGTCGTCTATGGCATTTGCACCACACCCGGCGCGCAGCCCAGCAATGAACAGCTCGCGGCGGGCCGCGCGCAGGAGCAAAGCCTTGCCTGCTACCTGCCCGAAAACCTCGATGAGCTCACCTATGTACCTCTGGGCATGGAAGAGGCCGTCGAGAACTTTAGAAACCGCGCCCGCAAAGGCAAAAAGCGCCTTCCGCAGGAGTCATAGGGGCTTTTGACAGTCACGTCGCCAGCGAGCAAGCGCAAATAGGCACCGACGAACGACCCTCAAGCCTAAGTGAGTAGACTTTTTAGCAATAGCCAAGCACAACCCGCATAGGAACAAGTAAAACCGCAGGTAAATCCCTTACGCAAAAGCCATGTGCTGGCGAAATCGCAAAAAGTCTACTCACTTAGCTCGCGGCCGCACCAAACGGCTAAGCAGAACGCCCATTTCCTGCATTTTCTTTCGCGCTGGCACCCCGCGCCGCCGCTACGCCATAATAGTTGGCGGACAAACGGCGAGAGAAAGCAAACACATGGCACAGACCACGACAGATACCGCTGCCAGCACCGTCTCCGGTGCCGGCGCCGCCAGCTCATTCTCGGGCGGCACGGGAACCGAAGCCGAATTCGGCTCGCTCGGCGCGTTCTCCCCCACCTGGTGGGAGCCCGAGGACGGCAGCGATCCCGAACCGTGGCTCACGCCCGATCAAGCCTTCGAGCGCTTCTTTGAATGGACGAGCGATCGCGGCATTGAGCTGTGGGATCACCAAGAAGAAGCCCTCATGGACCTGGCCGCCGGCGATCACGTCATTTTAGGCACACCGACCGGATCGGGTAAATCGCTCGTCGCGCTGGGCATGCTCTTTATGGGCATGGCTCAGGGCAAGCGCTGCTATTACACGGCCCCCATCAAGGCCCTGGTCAGCGAGAAGTTTTTCGACCTTGTACAGGTGCTCGGCCGTGATAACGTTGGCATGATCACCGGCGACACGCATATCAACACCAAGGCGCCCGTCATCTGCTGCACGGCAGAGATCCTTGCCAACGACGCACTGCGCGAGGGCGAAGATGCCGATGTTGGCTGCGTCGCCATGGACGAGTTCCACTACTTTGCCGACCCCGACCGCGGCTGGGCCTGGCAGGTACCGCTGCTCACCCTGCCTCACACGCAGTTTATGCTCATGAGCGCCACGCTCGGCGATGTCACTGCCATCGCCGCCTCACTCGAGGAGCACACCGGCGCTACCTGCGACTTGGTCGTCGATGCCCCGCGTCCTGTTCCGCTGAGCTACGACTATGTGACGACCTCCCTCGAGGGCACGGTCGAGCTCGCCATGCGCCGAGGCGAGGCCCCGCTCTACATCGTGCACTTTAGCCAGGATGCTGCCCTTGCGACGGCACAGTCGCTCGCCAATTTTGGCATCGCCAGCAAGGAGCAGCGCGAGGCCATCAAAGAAGCGGCAAAGGGAACGAGCTTTTCCACGGCCTTTGGTAAGATTCTCAAACGCCTGCTTGGATGCGGCGTCGGCGTGCACCATGCTGGCATGTTGCCGCGCTATCGCCTGCTGGTCGAGCGCTTGGCGCAGCAGGGTCTGTTGCCCGTCATCTGCGGCACCGATACGCTCGGCGTCGGCATCAACGTACCCATCCACACCGTGGTGCTCACCGCGCTCACCAAGTTCGATGGCTACAAGATGCGTCGCCTACGCGCCCGCGAGTTCCACCAGATTGCCGGCCGCGCCGGCCGCTCGGGCTTCGATACCGAGGGCATGGTGATTGCCGAAGCACCCGAGCACGAGATCGAGAATGCCAAGCTTATGGCCAAGGCGGGCGACGACCCCAAAAAGCTCCGTAAGATTAAAAAGAAAAAGGCCCCCGAGGGCTTTGTCTCCTGGAACAAGCAAACCTTTGAACGCCTGATCGAGACGCAGCCCGAGACGCTCAAGCCGCGCCTGCGCATCACGCACTCTATGGTAATTAGCGTGGTCGAGCAGGGCGGTAACGCCCGCGCCCGCGTGCACGACCTTATCGAGACAAGCCTGCAGACCCCCGAGGAAAAGGCCAAGCTTGAGGTTCGCGCCGACGAAATCTTCGCCACGCTTATCGATTCCGGCGTCGTCGTGCGTACCGAAGTGCCGCCCGCGCCGGATGCCCCGGCCGACGCCGCACCGGACATCGACTATGCGCTGACGGTCGATCTGCCCGAGGACTTCGCACTCGACCAGCCGCTCTCGCCGTTTTTGCTTGCCGCGCTGGAGTTGCTCGATCCCGAGAGCGAGACCTATACCATGGATCTAATCTCAATGGTCGAGGCAACGCTCGAGGATCCCAAGCAGGTGCTGCGCGCACAGGAGCGCGCCGCACGCGATCGCGCTATGGCCGAGATGAAGGCCGACGACATCGAGTATGAGGAGCGTCTGGAGCGTATTCAGGACGTCACGTACGAAAAACCGCTCGAGGATTTGCTCGACGCCGCCTTTGACAAGTACTGCCAGGAAGTACCCTGGGCCAACGACTACCAGCTCTCGCCCAAGAGTGTCCTGCGCGACATGCTGGAAAGCGCGAGTGACTTTAAGGGCTATATCCAAAAGCTCGGCATCGCCCGCTCCGAGGGCATTCTGCTGCGCTACCTAGCCGAGGCCTACCGTTCCCTCGATCGCACCGTGCCCATTGAGAAGCGCGATGAGCGCTTGCGTGACATCATTTCGTGGCTCGGCTTTGTGGTGCGCTCGGTCGACTCGAGCTTGGTGGACGAGTGGGAGAACGCCGGCAACCCGGCAGCCCTCGACGCCGCGCCGCCGCAGGGCATCGACGAGGTCGTGGCGGATCGCCGCGGCTGCACGCTGCTGGTGCGCAACGCGCTCTTCCGCCGCGTGACCCTTGCCGCCCGCGAGCACGTGCGCGACCTGGGCGAGCTCGACGACGACTGGGGCATGAGCGAAATCCGTTGGCAAAAAGCGCTCGATGCCTATCATGAGCAGCACGAGGAGATTCTTACCAACGGCGACGCGCGCTCCTCTGCTATGTTCTCGATCGACGAGAGCGACGAGAAGGCCGACCACCTATGGCATGTGCACCAGGTCTTTGCCGACGAGGACGGCGACCACGACTTTGGCATCATGGGCGATGTCGATCTGGACGCCACGCAAGACGGCGGCGAGGTCGTCTTCAAAAACTACCGCGTCGGCTTTATCGAGGACTTGCTCGAGGACTAGCCGAACATATTGAAGCGAAACGAAGCGGGGCCGCTGGCAACGTCGCCGGCGGCCCCGCTTTTACACGATCTGCTATGCCCTACTCGGCATCCTCGACCTCATACGAATCTGCCTCGGCCGGATCATCGTTTGTCTCTGGCGCGGCCTCGCGCGCCTCGTCAAACGCGGCCTTCATGGTTTTGTTGCCCCATGTGAGCTTGCGAATGGTAAGCTCATCAGCTTTGTTGTGGGCCAGGCGCAGGTTCTCGGTGCTGCGGCGCAGGTCGTCCTTGGTCTTCTCGAGCTGCTTGATGGCGGCATCGATTTCCTTGATCGCCGACTCGAATTGCTTACTCGCCAGGTTGTAGTTACGCGAGAAGCCATCCTTAAACTTTTCCATCTTGGCTTCGAAGTTCGTAACATCGATATTCTGCTGCTTGTACTCCGCCAACTCCTGCTTATAGCGAAGCGAACCCATGGCGGCGTTGCGAAGGAGCGTAATCATGGGAATGAAGAACTGCGGGCGGATCACGTACATCTTCTCATAGCGGTAACTCACGTCGACGATACCCGCGTTATAGAGGTCACTCTCGGGCTCCAGCAGGGTGCAGAGCACCGCATACTCGCAGCCTTTCTGGCGACGATCGTGATCGAGTTTCTTAAAGAAATCCTCGTTCTTGTGTTTGGTCGCGGTCTCGTCGTTCTCGTTTTTCATCTCGAACATGATCGAAATGATCTCGTTGCCGCTCTCGTCACACTCGCGGAAGATAAAGTCGCCCTTGGTACCCTCGGATGCATCGTTATCCTTCTCGAAATACGCGTTGGGAAACGCTGTCATGCGCAGGCGGTTAAACTCGGTCTCGCAGTGCTGCTCGAGCGACTCGCCCACCATCTTGGTGGACAGGCGGACCTTCATGTCCTTAAGGCGCTCAATCTCTTCATCCTTGTAGCGAATCAGTTCCTCGTTCGCGCGCTTGGTCTGCGCAAGTTCGAGCTCGTGTGCCGCCTTGGCCTGCTCCTCGCGTGAATCGCGCACCGCCAGCTCACTCGTGAGCTTGGCGCGGGCCTCGTCACGCTCACGCTCCGCCGCGGCGACCGCCGCCGATAGGTTCATCTTGGCCGTCAGTTCCCGTTCGCGCAGCTGAGCACGCAGACCCTCGGCCTCCTGCTCGGACTGAGCCTTTGCGACGGAAAACTTCTCCTGAACCTTCGCGCGATAGTCAGCAAGCGTACGTTCGGCCTCGCTGCGAGCGGCCTCGAGCTCACGCTGCGACTCGGCCGCAGCAGCAGCAAGCGCCATCTCCTGGGCCTTGTCCGCCGCGGCGAGCCTGGCTTGCAGCTCGGCAATCTGGGCATCACGTGCGGACAGGTCGTTTTGAGCAGCATTGCGTGCCGCTGCCTCGGCAAGCCTGGCTTCATCATCTTTGCGCCCCAACTGCGCACGCAGGTTGTCGATCTCGCGCTGCAGTTCGGCATTCTCCTTTTGAGCATCGGCGCGGGCCTCAACCGCCGCGCGCTGGCTTGCGCTCTCGCGCTCTGCGGCAGCGCCCTCGAGCTTGGCGCGTAGCTCGGCAAGCTCGGCATCGCGCTTGGCGACTTCTTGCGCCAGCTGTTGAGCCGCAGCGTTCTTCTGCTCTACGAGCTCAGCGTCGCGCTGAGACTCTGCCTTTTGCAAGGCAGCCGTCGAACGCGAACGCTCAAGCTCCAGCGCCTGCTCGCCCTCGCGCTGGACCGCCTTCACACGCTCATCAAGATCGCGCGAGAACTCGGCATCGCGCACCTGTTTGACGATATCTGCATAGCCGGACGCATCGACCTTAAACACTTCGCCGCAATGCGGGCACTTGATCTCGTTCATGGCAGCTCCTCGATGGACGCAAATTTAAACCGTCTACACTCTACCGCGCCGCGCGGACAAAAAAGGCGCCGCTGTCATAATGGCAACGGCGCCAGAGCCACCACAAAGGTGACTGTCCCCTTTGTGGTGGCTTGGATCCTTACAGGTCGCGGTAGTCGATCAGGCGAAGATTGGGTTGAGACTCAAGCCAAGCGCAAAGCTCGGGGTCGATGAGTGCATCAACTTCCTTGGCACGATCGGTCGTAAGCGAGCTGCTCTCGAGGATAAAACGATCGAGATAGCCCGGATGGCACACAAAGACGACCGTCTCGCCGTCCTCCATCTCTCGAACCGCCTGCATAATCGAGTCCTTGGGTTCGTAGCCCGGCTCCATCGAGTGCATCACCATCCGCAGGTCGGTATCTCCGCAATGCACCACCGCCGTGGGGTCGAAGCTCGCCTTTTGCTCCTTAAGGCCCAGCTCTTGGGCAACCGTCGAGATCGCGCGGTTAAGGTTTTTGCTCATGACGGCATGGGCCTCAAAATAATCGGGTTCGCGGCCCACGATCTCGACAAAGCGGTCATGCTGCGCGCGAATCTCGATGCAGGCCTCGTCGAAGTCTATCAACTCCTCGCCGCGCTTAAAGTGCTCGCGGAAGGTACGGCTGCTATGGAACTCACCGTTCTCGTTGAGCATGCTCGGAATGAGCGCCGGGTCGGCACACGGCTTGCCCAGGCATACGTTGGTATGCTGGCCCACCGCAATGCCGGCATCCGCCACGAGCGACCAGCCGCGCTCAGCTTCGGGCATATTGGGCATCAGGCCCGCCGAGCGCACCAGGCCCTCATTGATACTGCGGGCAATCCCCAAGTCAACGGCATACGAATAACCAATATCATCGGCACGAATGAGCAATTGCTTCATATTGACCCCCATCTATGGAAAGGGGCACTTGAAGTGCAACCAAGTGCCCCAGGCAATTATCTTACCGAACAGACGCTTTAGGCCTTGGCGGCGGCAGCGTCCTCATCGAGCTGCTCTTTGGTGAAACCAAAGAGATAAGCGATGGCGGCGGCGGAAACAAACGCGGCACCCGATGCAATGCACCCCCATACGAGATTGGCAGTTCCGCCGGCAACATATCCGGTGATACCCAGAATATTCGTCGCGCCCAAAACATACGTCGTCACATTGGTAAGAGCCGCGATCAGGCCGCCGATAGCGCCGCCGGCAACCATGGCACCCAAGCAGCGGGTGTACTTAAAGCCGCAGCCATACAGCGCGGGCTCCGTCACGCCGCCGACAATGCCGGAGAGCGAGAAACCAAGCATGGCACCCTTTTCGTCAGTCTCCTTAAGGCGCAGGAAGGCGCCGAAGGCCATGCCCCACGTAGCGAACTGAGCGATAGCGCCCGCGACCATGACGCAGGAGTCAGAGCCCATGGTGAGCAGCTGCACAATGCCAAGGGTAAGCAGGACCTGGTGCATACCGGTCATAACCAGGAACTCCCAAAGCGCGGCAATGGCAACGAGGGAGATGACCGTGACGATACCGCCGGTGTTGCCGAGGCCGAACATAAAGTTACCAACCGCGTTGCCCAAGATAGAGCCAATCGGAGCCAGCGCGCACAGCGAAACGGGAATCATGACGGCCAGAGTACACACGGGCACAAACACCGTAGAGAGCATGTCGGGAATGATCTTCTTCATGAACTTCTCAACGACCATGAGTACCGGCATGGACAGAACCATGGGGAGAACGGTGCAGGAATAGTTGTTCAGCTGAGCCGGCAGCACACCATAAATCATCGTGGTCGTAGCACCCGAATCCGCCGCAGCGTTGACCAGCGTCATGAACTCGGGAGCAATAAGCACGCCGCCGAGCATCATGCCGAGCGGCTGGCTGCAGCCAAGCTGCTTTGCGGCAGCCCAACCCAGATAAACAGGAAGGAAATAATAGCCGGCGTTGTAAATCCAGTTGTAGAAGAAGTTATAGATGTCGGAATCGGCAGACCAGATACCGAGCATGCCGTCGCCGCAAAGCACGGCAATGGTACGGAACATGGCGGCGCCCATGATGATGGGGATCGTCATAACCATTGTCTTGGACAGGTAGTTGAGGGTCTTCTTGCCCGCAGTCTTGAGCGTCAGCGGCTCCTTGGCGCTCGCATCGAGGTTCTCTGCGATTGCGCCCTCGCCCTTCACGCCGAGCTTGAGAGCGGCGTCATAGACCTTCGGCACGTTCTGGCCAATGATGACCTGATACTGGCCGCCAGACCACTGTGCGCCCAGCACGCCCTTGATCTTCTTCACTTCATCGTCAGTGGGAATGGACTGATCCTTGAGGTTCAGACGCAGGCGGGTCATGCAGTGCGTCGCGTTCGTCACATTGGAGGCGCCGCCGACGGCAGCGAGCACGTCCTCAGCAATCTTCTTGTTATCGACAGCCATGTCGAATCCCTTCTCTTCCAACTAAAGGCTCGTGGGGCTTCATGGCACCAAGACACACGATTCCGCTCGCGCCTGCGCAGCGCGCGATGCCCGTTGGCAAGAGATTTCATTGCATGTGATTCCCGGGTGGATCGACATGAAAAAAGCCCCGCGCACAACCGACAGAGACCCAATAATGGTCTCGACAGAATCGGTAGTGCCTCTCGGAGCTGCGCCGTGAGTAACACCCAACACACGACGAGTATATGCGGCAGATGCGTTCGTTGCGGCTCAGATTACCGACGAACGGTAGCAAACGACCCGCGAACGGTCGCCATGACGGAAAGGAAATACCAGAGAGCCTATTTATCCGAGTGGACAGAAGCCACGCGATTCACATGCATGATCAGATAGACGAGCTCTTCCTGGGCCAATGGCTCGCCAAAGGTCTCTTGAATCAGATCGTTGACACGATGAGCGCAACGCGATGCCGCCGGATATTGCTCCACGAGCACGTCGTAGAGACCGGAGTTCTCAGTATCTATCGGTTCTTTCTTTGCCACGCGGTCGAGCAGATAGCGCACATGAGTGGCAAAGCGAGTAAAGGCAAACGGCGAGCGATCGACCGTCACGCCCAACTCTTCTTGAATAATCGCGACCGTCATATCGAGCAGTCGCTCCTCGTGCTGCTCGGCAAGCACGCGTCGCTCGCTCGGCCTAACCGATGCATTAACAATCGACATGGCAATGCCCGCGGCCTCGCTTCGGGGCATACGCACCCGGAAGCTTTTCTGAATGCCCCGAACAGCCAGCTCGCCCAAGCGGTATTCGATGGGATGCAGCTGCTCCAGGTCGCGCTCGAGCGGCAACGACACCACCATGTGTTCGCGGGCGCGCTTAATAGCAAACTGAATATGGTCTGCCAATGTAATGGGAAGGTTTGGGCTCAATTCATACGAAAGCTGCCCGGTTGCGATATCTGCCAGCTGGGCGGAAAACTCCAGCACCTCGGGGTCGACCTCGTCGATAAACGCCAGGTACTTTGAATCGATGCCGTAAAAGGTGCGTGTAACAACGTCCAGATCGACCTCGTGCGGCATCTCGCCAAAACCGATGCCACGACCCAGCGCGATAAGCTGACGCCCCGCGCCGTCTTCGCAGATGGCAGCGTTGTGGTTAATGCGCTGGGTAGCCTTCATGGAATCATCGCTCCTACTAAAACGCGCCGCGCAGACCATCCGCGCGGCGCGTTCATTCTACCTGCACTTGCAGCTATAGTCCAAAGAAGCCAAGGATCTGGTCGCGGCTTACGGGCTTGTAATCGTTAGCGTCGAGACCAACGTCATAGCGCAGAATCGGGCGCTCGCGATCGCGATTGCGCGCGTTGGCGCGGTCTCCCCTGCTGTGGATATGCCCGTGCAGCATGATGGCGCCGCGCGCCTTGCCATTCCAGCTGAGCATGGGGTAATGGCTCAGTACCAGCCTGTGCCCGCGAGCATAGCCGGGCGCAATCTCAAGATAGTCGCGCACCTCATCCCAAATGTGCGGCGCGTCCGGATCTCCCCAATCGCCATCATGGTTACCACGGATGAGCGTCACGTTCTGGCATTCGATGCGCTCGCGCAGGCGCACTGCCTCCGCCATGGGCAAACGATACGTAAAGTCTCCCAGGATATAGAGGCGGTCGTCCACAGCCACGCACTCATTGATGGCATCGATGACCTTGCGGTTCATCTCCTCGACCGAATCAAACGGTCGATCCATGTCGTGCAAGATATTCGTATCGCCCAGGTGCAGGTCGGCGGTAAACCACATCATCGTCTCTGTCCTCATTTCGCAACGCGTATAAGACCTGTTTAGTATACAGACGCAGCGATACGACGGTTACCCAAAGAGCCCGCCGAACAGACCTCGGCGGCGCTTGTCCTGCTTTTTCGAAGCGTCATCCTGAGCCTTCTTGCCCTGTCGCTTTTTACGATCTTGCTCCAGCTCATCGTCATCGAGCAGTAAATCCCACTCAAACGGATCATCCGTCAAATCGAACAGGTCATCGTCATCAAACACGTGCGCCTCCATTACCGATTAGAGAGCATCCACAACATAGTTGAGAAGTCTACGGGCCCGTGCGGACACAAATTCATCCTATCTGCGTCTTTCAATCGTTTGCCGCAACGCTTGCGCGACAAGGCGCTTGTGGATAAGATAGGAACACGGATGGCACCCGTTGCCGCGGGTCTTGCCAACTCCAGTACACGTTTACATCGTGAGAAGTGGCCGTCTTCGCTTATGCGGGGGCGGCTATTTCGTTCGGCCGATAAACAGGCCAAGCTCGATAGCCGCGATCAACAACGCCAATAACGAAATAACATCGCTTACGTTCATACCAAATCCCTTCTAAAGGGAGTTGGCCCATCCGTGCTCCATAGCAGTAGTCTAACGCAAAATGCGGGTAATAGGAACATCTGTTCGTATTACCCGCACCCTTTTCTAATGCACAAACATGCGCACGAACTTGTGCTTCCAGCTTGCGTAAGGGGCATAGCGGAACGGCACGTCCAGCCACGTTGCCTTGTTCACGATGCTCTTCTTGTGGCTAAACGTATCGAAGCTCTCGCGTCCATGGTACTGTCCCATACCGCTCGCCCCCATGCCGCCAAAGCCCATATGGCTCGTGGCCAAATGCATAATGGTGTCATTAACACAGCCACCACCAAAGGGCACGTAACGCACAAAGCGCTGCTGAACCTCACGGTCCTGGCTAAAGATATACAGGGCCAGCGGCGTCGGACGATCCGTAATAAACGTCTCGGCCTCGTCTAGGCTCTCAAACGTCAGCACCGGCAAGATGGGGCCGAAAATCTCCTCCTGCATCACGGCGTCATCGGGGGACACGCCGTCCAAAATCGTCGGCTCGATCTTGAGCGAAGCCTCGCGCGCGGTGCCTCCAAGCACGACCTTATCGGGATCGATCAGTCCGCGCACGCGCGCAAAGTGCTTGGCGTTGACGATATGCCCGTAATCCTCGTTGTCAAGCGGATGCTCGCCAAACATACGATGGACTTCCTCCTTGATGAGGCCCAGCAGCTCGTCGTGCACGCGCGCATCGACCAGCAGATAGTCGGGCGCCACGCAGGTCTGCCCCACGTTGAGCCATTTGCCAAAGGCGATGCGCCGTGCCGCGACCTTCAAGTTTGCCGTCGCGTCCACGATGCAGGGGCTCTTTCCGCCCAGCTCAAGCGTCACGGGCGTAAGGTTTTTACTTGCGCGCTCCATGACGAGCTTGCCGACCGGAACGCTGCCGGTAAAGAAGATCTTGTCCCAGCACTCATCGAGCAGCGCTTCGTTCTCGGCGCGCCCGCCCTCGACAACCGTCACCAGGCGCGGATCAAATGCCTCTTCGCAGATTTGCTTGAGCACCGCACTCGATGCCAGAGCATAGGCGCTCGGTTTGATGACCACGGTATTGCCCGCGGCAAGGGCGCCAGCGAGCGGCTCGAGCGTTAGCAAAAACGGATAGTTCCATGGAGCCATGATGAGCGTGACTCCGTAGGGCACGGCTTGCGTCTTGCACACGCTTACGGCGTTGGCGAGGTCACACGGGCGCAGGAGCGGGCGGCTCCATCGAGCCACATGCGCAATCTGATGACGAATCTCGGAAAGCGATGTGCCGATCTCGCACATATAGGCCTCGTCGTGCGACTTGCCTAAATCGGTCTTGAGCGCATGGGCGATATCGGCCTCGTGCGCCCGTACTGCATTGCGCAAACTCACGAGCGCGCGACGGCGAGCGTCGACATCAAACGTGGCGTGCGTCTTAAAGTAGGCGCGCTGATCGCCGACGATGCGCGCAATTTCCTCGGTGTTCATGAGCCCTCCTAGTTCTCGTCCTCAAACATACCACCCGCAACGACCTCGTACATATGCTCGAGCTCCAAACGGTCCATTAAAAGCGGAACGGGGTACAGGGGATTGGCCTCGGCATCGGCATGCGTCGCCATCTCAGGAATGTCGGAGCGGCGAATGCCTGAAACATATCTGGGTATGCCCAAGGCGGCGTTCATGCGGTCGACCCAATCGATAAAGGCCTCAGCAGCCACGTTGTCCAGCGCATTAGCCGGCGCAATGCCGGCCATGCGGGCGAGATCGGCGAGCTTGGGAGCAGCAGCTTCGCCATAGGCGCGAAGCATGTGCGGCAGGATGATGGCGTTGGCCAAGCCGTGGGGAATCCCGTAACGCCCGCCCAGGCTGTGCGCGATGGCATGGACGTATCCAACATAAGAGCGCGTAAAGGCAACGCCCGCTTTATACGCCGCCGAAAGCATATTGCGGCGCGCACACATGTTGCCACCGCACTCATAGGCCTCGAGCAAATTGTCGTGGATGAGCTGCACCGCCTGGCGCGCCATCTTGCGCGTATAGGGCGTGGTGCTGCGCCCGATAAAGGCCTCGACGGCATGCGTCAGGGCGTCCATGCCCGTTTGCCCCGTAATGGAGGCGGGCAGGCCGCGCGTAAACTCGGGGTCGTGCACCGCAAAGCGCGGGATCAGCACAAAGTCGTTAATGGGATACTTGTAGTGCGTCTCGTCGTCGGTAATTACCGCTGCAAGCGTGACCTCGCTTCCCGTGCCCGCCGTGGTGGGAACGGCGATGAGCAGCGGCAGGCGACGATGGATACGCAACAGGCCGCGCATCTTGTTGATGGGCTTCTTTGGCTGCGCGATGCGTGCCCCCACGCCCTTGGCGCAGTCCATGGCCGAACCGCCGCCAAAACCAATAATGGCCTGGCAGGCGTTCTCTCGATACAGGGACGCTGCTTCCTCCACATTCGAGACCGTGGGGTTCGCACGTGTTTCGGCATAGACCGCAGCGCTAATTCCCTTGGACGCGAGCGCTGTCTCGAGCGGTGCCGTGAGCCCCAGACGGGCAATGCCGGGATCCGTCACGATAAGAACATGCTGTATTGAACGCTTTTGAAGCACTGCGGGCACTTCCTCAGCGTGCTCTAAAATGCGTGGCTCGGTATAGGGCAGCACCGGCAATGCGATGCGAAAAACCGTTTGATACGTTCGGCACCAGGCGCGGCGGGCTAGATGCATAAAGGAAGCTCCTTCATTTGTTGATTGGTCAACATTTGCTCGACCGATTGTACTCATCGGCGTCCGTATATGGCTTGCCAATCGTTAATCAATCAACATCTTCACATGCTTAAATTGTTTTATTAAAAATCATTCCTAATAGGCTTCACATTTGGTTGCATTTATGGATAATAGAACCCGTCAAGACGCACGTCCGGAGAGGGCCCTTACGGGACCGGACGAGCGCACCATCGCCATCGATCGAAAGGATCGAATTATGAAGTTTGTTTGCCCCGTTTGCGGTTATGTGGAAGAGTTCGACGGCGACCAGCTGCCCGAGGATTTCAAGTGCCCCCAGTGCGGCGTTCCCGGCTCTCGCTTCCTGAAGCAGGAGGAGGGCCAGCTCGAGTGGGCTGCCGAGCACGTCGTGGGCGTCGCCAAGATGGAGGGCGTCTCCGAGGACATCGTTGCCGACCTGCGCGCCAACTTTGAGGGCGAGTGCTCCGAGGTCGGTATGTACCTGGCCATGGCTCGCGTTGCTCATCGCGAGGGTTATCCCGAGATCGGCCTGTACTGGGAGAAGGCCGCCCACGAGGAGGCCGAGCACGCCGCCAAGTTCGCCGAGCTCCTGGGCGAGGTCGTGACCGACTCCACCAAGAAGAACCTCGAGATGCGCGTTGAGGCCGAGAACGGCGCCACCGCCGGCAAGACCGATCTTGCCAAGCGCGCCAAGGCCGCTGGCCTCGATGCCATCCACGACACCGTGCACGAGATGGCTCGCGACGAGGCTCGCCACGGCAAGGCTTTCGCCGGTCTGCTCAAGCGCTACTTTGGCTAAGCCAACCGCCTGAGACATAACCTCTAGCTTCATAAGGCCCGAACCGCATGGTTCGGGCCTTTTTGTGTCTCGAGGACTCGTTAACGCCCTGAAATAGAGCTATCTTCGGCATCGGTCTCTCGTCAAAAACTAAGTGAGTAGACTTTTTGGAACTTGCCGAGCAGACCATCCGTATTGCTTTATAAAGTCGCAGGTAAATGACTTGTTTCAAAACGGCCTGGTCGCCAAAGTGCCAAAAGCCTACTCACTTAGAACCGCAGCCGTCCACGATCGAGCTGCTTTGTGTCTAACGGGCATCTTTCCGTCAATTACTCCCAATTTTGTCCAGTCAACGAATAGTTCAGACCGGAGTAATGTCTCAGCCCTTTGCTCATCTGAGCTTTTATCACGATATTCAGCATCGAGCATCCTGCATACGGCCTTAACGATCGCGTGGAATCTACCCTCATCGGATATCTGTCTGTGTGTCAGGAGAAGTACATCGTAGCCCATGGCCTGAAGGGCCGTCATGCGGTCAGCGTCACGCAAGCCATCCCCTGCGCGTCCGTGCGAGGCCTTTCCCTGACATTCAATGGCCACCTGTCGCCTGCCGTCCAGCGAAGAAAGAAGTAGGTCGATATATACACGGGACTTTCCCACAATCGCTCGAGCACTTGTGCTTAGCATCACTTCAACATTGAGCTCTATGCCGCAAAAACCTTCGCCTCCCAGGGATCGCGGCAGTGCAAGTAGCAAATACGCCTCGACCTCAAAAGGCGACGCGGCGCCCAATGGAACGAGTTGCGATACCGCTATAAATCTATTGCCGTAACGCATCCCGCAAACATCTGAACAAAAACGGTCAAGGTCTCCGCCCAAAACCAAAGCGTCTCGACGCCATAAATTTGAGGCGGTGCCGTCCTCCGACGGGCAGCGCACCCAACCGAACGTTGTCGAAATCGCGCCCGAATCAATTGCACGCGAAAGCTCCGCCTCAAGTGCCGCCGGCAGGGCACACACCGCAAACAAGCCACACATCTCCGCCAATACCAAAAGAAGCTGAAGATCCGTCAGATGCCGCAACATGATGAATGCCGTCAGTAGAGGAGACGTAATCAAAACCCCATGCTCCGTTTCCAGCACGGATTCCCTGGGAAGCTCACCAAGAAACAGCCGCTGCCTCATGCCGGCAGGGCAAGTCCGTTTATTTCTCGTCCGAACCAATGTATACAACGGAAAACCGAGCGCGACCGCAGCCGTCGGGTTGCGGGCGAGATCATATCGCTGCCGGTCTTCTTCCGGTCGTGGAAGCGGCGGACACAAAGCGCGGACTTAAGGAGGCAAACGCCAGTACCTAAAAGCTGATATGTCACAAAGTAGATCCTTCATAGGCACAGGAAAACACGAATTTCAACCCAGTCAGTCACGCATTGGCGCGAACGCACCAAAAATGGCGCCGAACGGACTGCCAAGTTTTCAACAGCCCTCCCCAACTGGCCAAAAGCTTGCCGAGAGCTGGACGAAGCCCTGTTGAAAACCCCATTTTTTTCTCATGCAGGAGCTTTGCGCGGCAAGTGAGTAGACTTTTTTGAACATCCCGAGCAGGCCGGTCATCCTGCTTTTCAAAACCGCAGGTAGATAGCTTGTTACAAAACTGTCTGGTCGCCAAAGTGCTAAAAGTCTACTCACTTAGGTTGCAGAGTGCTCCCCATTAGCTGCAATTCCAAGGTAGTTAGCACTTTTGGACTCAGATCGTCATACTGAACAAGAATTTGAGTTGAGTTTTCAGGGACAGATGCGCCATCGGCACACCAAAAACAGTCACCGATATCGATAAAAGGGATGCTCGAGCGCGTGAGGGCCCGTGCAAAAGAGCTTCCGCCCGCGTCACGCTCCACGGCCACGACGCAGTAAAGGCCGGCGTCCGCGTACTCGATCGAAACCTCCCCTGCCGGAAACGCTTTCCGTACAAGCGACGCCAGGCCATCGCGTGCCTCGCGAGCGCGAACGCGCACGCGGTTCACATGTCGCTCGTAATCACCCGATTCCAGCAAACGCGCCAAGGCGACCTGATCAACAGAACTTACCGACGAGGCGTAGAAACCAAGTTTGCGTTTAAACCTCTCCATTAGCTCATCGGGCAGCACCATGTACGCCAAACGCAACGCCGATGAAAGGCTCTTCGAAAACGTGTTGGTGTAGATAACCGACTGGGCGGCATCGATCGACGCGAGCGCGGGAATCGGCTTGCCGGCAAGGCGAAACTCACAATCAAAGTCGTCTTCGATGAGATACCGACCTGGCCGCCCGGCGGCCCAGCTCAGCAACGCATAGCGACGTGCAATGCTCGTCACAAGACCGGTCGGATACTGATGAGACGGCATCAGGTGAAGGACATCGGTCCCGGTTTTCTGCAGCGCGCTCAAGTCCACGCCCTCAGCATCCAACGGGACATGCCGCACTTCGCAACCCATGGCCTGATAGATGCGCGTCAAGCGCAAATAGCCTGGATCCTCGACGGCATACACCTTGTCCGCGCCAAGCAACTGAACCAACATGGTATCGAGCAGCTGGGCGCCCGCACCGATAACGATATTGTCGGGATTGACATTCATGCCCCTTGTCCCGCGCAGATGGTGCGCAATCGCACGTCGCAGTCGAGCGGTGCCCTGCGCCGGTGCGGGCGAAAAGATTTCACGTTCGTCTTCGGACGTCAGCGTCGCCCGTAGCGCACTTTGCCAAAGCCGCGCCGCCTCCAAAGCGGAAGGAGAAAGTGCGTCGAATCGCTCTGCCTGCCCCATGGCATCATGCGCGCTGGGACCAACAGGGACAGCATCTCGGTCGATATCCCCCGCAGCCAAAGCCAAAACCGGCGCATCCGGAAGCTCGCACGCGTAGTAGCCACGACGCGGCATTGAGCAAATATAGCCCTCGGCAAGCAACTGGCTATATGCATTCTCGATAGTAATGACACTGATTCCCAGATGACTGGCAAAGGCGCGCTTAGACGGAAGATGCTCCCCCGCCGCAATACGGCCAGCAACAATATCATCGCGAATTTGCTGGTAAACATACTCATAAAGCGATGCTTCGCCGCGATTTTCCAAATTGTAGTCAAGCATGGGTCTATCACCTGACCTTATCGAATCATTCAATCTGGCATTAGTCTGACCTTGTTATTATCTCGAAAACTGAGTATTTCGCCATACCCAGCTCACCGATAGGATGTTCCGTCAAGCAATGTACATGCCAACCAAGGGAGCAACCATGGCAGAACAGACCAGCAAGGCCGATCGCGTCAAACTCAATCGCGAGCTCGCGCAGATGCTCAAGGGCGGCGTCATCATGGACGTCACCACGCCCGAGCAGGCACGCATCGCCGAGGAGGCGGGCGCCTGCGCCGTCATGGCGCTCGAGCGCATCCCGGCCGACATCCGCGCCGCAGGCGGCGTCTCGCGCATGAGCGACCCCAAGATGATCAAGGGCATCCAGGAGGCCGTCTCCATCCCCGTTATGGCCAAGTGTCGCATCGGTCACATTGTCGAGGCGCAGGTCCTGCAGGCCATCGAGATCGATTACATCGATGAGTCCGAGGTCCTCTCCCCCGCCGATGATGTCTATCACATCGACAAGACCCAGTTTGACGTGCCGTTTGTCTGCGGCGCCCGCGATCTGGGCGAGGCGTTGCGCCGTGTTGCTGAGGGCGCCACGATGATTCGCACCAAGGGCGAGCCGGGCACGGGCGACGTCGTTCAGGCCGTGCGCCATATGCGCAAGATCCAAAAGCAGATCCGCGACGTTGTTGCTCTGCGCGACGACGAGCTCTTTGAGGCAGCCAAGCAGCTGCAGGTTCCGGTCGAGCTGGTGCGCGAGGTCCATGCCACGGGCAAGCTCCCCGTCGTAAACTTTGCCGCCGGCGGAGTCGCGACCCCCGCCGACGCCGCGCTGATGATGCAGCTGGGCGCCGAGGGCGTCTTTGTTGGCTCTGGCATCTTTAAGAGCGGCGACCCCGCCAAGCGCGCCGCCGCCATCGTCAAGGCCGTGGCAAACTTCACCGACGCCAAGCTCATCGCCGAGCTTTCGGAGGACCTGGGCGAGGCTATGGTGGGCATCAACGCCGACGAGATCGAGATTATCATGGAAGAGCGCGGGCGCTAGTCCAGCAGAAAGGATCGCACATGAGCGATTATGCACACCAAACGGTTGCCGTGCTGGCGGTCCAAGGCGCTTTTGCCGAGCATGAGGCAAGGCTATCTGAGCTGGGCGCACGCTGTATTGAGCTGAGGCAGGCGGCTGATTTGAAGCAGAACTTTGACCGTCTGATACTTCCCGGCGGCGAGTCTACCGTTCAAGGGAAACTGCTTGATGAGTTGGGCATGCTCGAGGAGCTTCGTACCTGTATCGCTGAAGGCATGCCCGTCCTGGGCACCTGCGCCGGCCTGATTCTGCTGGCTCACGACCTTGCCGCTCATGACGATAAGGGCACGCCGCGTTTGGCAACCATGGATGTGCTCGTTGAGCGCAATGCCTATGGCAGACAGCTCGGCAGTTTTCGCACCAAGGGACAGGTAGACGGCATCGACGGTGAAGTGCCGCTGACATTTATCCGCGCGCCCCGCATCGTCGAGGTCCACGGCGACGCCAAGGCCTTGGCAGAGGTCGATGGCCGCATCGTCGCCGCCCGCCAGGGCAACCAGCTCGGCGTAACCTTCCACCCCGAACTCGATGAAGACACCCGCCTCCACGAACTGTTCCTGCAAATGTAGGTAGAACAAAAACGAGAGTGGATAATCTCCCACTTTGAGCTTGAATGCAGACTCAAACCGGGAGATTATCCACTCTCATGCTATGTAGTCGTTGGGGACGTTCTTAAACGACTAGTCAAACAAGAAAGT